>NZ_VATL01000015.1:0-365302 GCF_005781065.1 Escherichia sp. E1130 | reverse complement strand
ATGCTGGCGCATCTTATCCGACCTACGGATTGTGCAATTTGTTGGTTTTGTAGGCCGGATAAGGCGTTTACGCCGCATCCGGCAATCTGTTTTTATGCGGTAGCTTCATCCTCGGCTAACCGTATTTCGGCGTCGGCTACTATCGCCTCCAACTCACTCAACATCTCTTCATAGCCAAAACTTTTGGTAGCGCGGGTGGTTTCTTTCGCTGCAACGGACTTTACTGGCTGACGTTTCTTCGCCGATTTTTTACTCATCATCTTCTCCCTGTAAAAAAACTAGACAGGTAAATCTATCAGCAAAGCGCGCAGCGGGGAATCAGCAACGAGTGTAATGTTAGCCTCGTCACGAATAAATGCGCCATCACCGCAGGTCAGCGCAGCTTTCTCTTCGTGATGCGTAAGCGCATGAAATTGACCGTGGATCGATTGCAAATAAGCACGCGGACCGTGCAGTTGAAAGTTCGCGCTTTCTCCCTCGGCGAGCACAATATGATGCAGCCACACCTGCTGGCGCAGTTGCAGGCTACCTTTCGCGCCATCTGGCGAGGCGATTAATTGCTGCTTGTCCATATTCAGCGCCAGTTTTTGAATCAGCGGATTCTCCCGTTGCGGGCAGGCATCCAGCCAGAGCTGCATTCGCGTTAACGGTTTGTCCTTGCTGATATTATGTTCGCTATAACTCACGCCCGGCTGAGTAGAAAGCAATAAGGCTTCACCGGCGTGGGCCTGAACATGATTACCTTCGCTGTCCCGATACTCTGCTTCTCCGTCGAGAATCACATTCAAAATATCAACTTTTGGGTAGGTACGTGGCTGGAAGGCGGCTCCTGGGGCCAACACTTCCTGGTTAAGCACGCGCAGGGAGGCATAGCCTAACAATTTAGGGTCGAAGTAGTGTCCAAAGGAAAAAGTATACCGGGCCTGCAACCATCCGTAGTCTGCTTGTCCACACTGCCTGGCAGTTCGGGTAGTAATCATAATTCTTGACCTCTCTTTACTTCCTTTTATGGTAAGGGGCTGGACGCTACATTGTTAGCCAGATATTCTGCCCGGTATGTTCAAATTTCCTGAATGAGAACGAAATGGCCAAAGAAAGGGCATTAACGCTGGAAGCACTAAGGGTTATGGATGCTATCGATCGCCGTGGTAGTTTTGCAGCGGCGGCCGATGAGCTGGGACGAGTGCCTTCCGCGCTTAGCTACACCATGCAAAAACTGGAAGAAGAGCTCGATGTGGTGCTGTTTGACCGCTCGGGCCATCGCACCAAATTCACCAATGTCGGGCGGATGTTGTTGGAGCGAGGACGTGTTCTGCTGGAGGCCGCAGATAAACTGACCACCGATGCCGAAGCCCTCGCGCGTGGTTGGGAAACGCATCTCACCATCGTGACTGAAGCGCTGGTGCCCACGCCTGCCTTTTTCCCGTTGATCGACAAACTGGCGGCTAAAGCCAATACCCAACTAGCAATCATCACCGAAGTGCTGGCGGGGGCGTGGGAGCGGCTGGAACAGGGGCGAGCAGATATTGTTATCGCGCCGGATATGCATTTTCGTTCCTCGTCGGAGATCAACTCTCGTAAGCTTTACACCTTGATGAACGTCTACGTGGCAGCGCCTGAGCACCCGATTCATCAGGAGCCGGAACCGCTTTCTGAAGTTACGCGCGTGAAATATCGCGGAATTGCAGTGGCAGATACTGCTCGTGAACGCCCGGTATTGACCGTACAGTTACTGGATAAACAACCTCGCCTGACGGTCAGCACCATTGAAGATAAACGTCAGGCATTGCTGGCAGGGCTTGGCGTCGCAACGATGCCGTACCCGATGGTAGAAAAAGATATCGCTGAAGGACGGTTGCGTGTAGTTAGTCCGGAATCGACCAGCGAAATCGATATTATTATGGCCTGGCGTCGCGACAGTATGGGAGAAGCAAAATCCTGGTGTCTGCGGGAAATTCCAAAGTTGTTCGCTGGAAAATAATCTATAAAGCACCTTTCACAAGGTGCTTAATTATTATTCCTGTTCCAGTTTTGGATCAGGTCCAAACCGGTTTTCGCCTGGTGTCCCCGGCTGGCAGTTAAAGATGATGATAATCAGCCAACCGATAAACGGAATTAAGAACAGTAGCACCCACCATGCTGAACGGTCGGTGTCATGCAGGCGACGGAACTGTACAGCCCACCACGGCAAAAATACCAGAATGCCGTAGATAGTCGTCAGGATGCCTTCGCCACCGGCACGTTGCCAGCCCAGCATTTTATCCAGCAGCCCCAGCACGAGCGTAAAGATGATGTTGACCAGAATAAACATCTAGTACTCTTTGCGCCGTGCACGTCCCCGGAAACCGACATAATTTTTTAGTACTTTCAGATACCAGTCCATTTTTGCCTCAATTTTGCTCAATCACTTGTTTTTAAAGCAGCAAATTAAGAATAGACATGAATGAATTTGCAGTAAATATTATCTCGATGAATTAATAAGGCGCTGTGAAGGATAAGGGCAAGCGCAAAATCGCCAGATGCGCTACGCTTATCTGGCCTGGGCGGGTTCTGCAATATATTGAATATACAATGTTTTGTAGGTCAGATAAGGCGTTCCCGCCACATCCGACATGAACAACACGCACTTAGCCAACAACCAGAGGCACCACGAAGGGTGCCTTTGTTTAACCGAAGCGAACATCCCGCCCGTGCGGTTCATCGAGATCCTGCCACGGGCCAATCGAAATAATTCCTGTTGGGTTGATGGTCTTATGGCTGCGGAAGTAGTGATTACGGATATGGTCGAAATTGACGGTTTCAGCTATTCCCGGCATCTGATAGATATCGCGCAGGAAGCCATACAAATTCAGGTAATCGCTGATACGGTGCTTATCGCACTTGAAGTGGGTGACATACACCGGATCAAAACGGACCAGCGTGGTCCACAGGCGAATATCGGCTTCGGTTAGCTGGTTACCTGTCAGGAAGCGATGCTGCCCTAATATCTGTTCCAGACGCGCCAGTGATTCAAACACTTTCACCACCGCCTCGTCGTAGGCTTCCTGGCTGGTGGCAAAACCAGCTTTATAGACACCATTATTTACGGTGTCGTATATCCAGCCGTTAAGTTCGTCAATTTTAGTTTGCAGAGCCGGGGGGTAATAATCGCCCGCTTTTGCGCCCAGCGCATCAAATGCGGTATTGAACATGCGGATAATTTCTGCTGATTCGTTGCTGACAATGGTGTGATTTTTTTTGTCCCACAGCACGGGGACAGTAACACGTCCGCTGTAGTGTGGATCAGCGTGGAGATAAAGCTGGTACAGGAATTCATGTTGATAGAGCGTGTCGCCGGTTGCATCCGGGAAACTGTCATCAAAGGTCCAGCCGTTTTCCAGCATCAGCGGGTTCACCACGGATACGGAAATAAACGGTTCCAGTCCTTTGAGTTTACGCATGATCAGCGTGCGGTGCGCCCACGGGCAGGCGAGTGAGACATAGAGATGATAACGATCTTTCTCTGCGGCAAATCCACCTTTGCCAGTGGGGCCTGGTGCGCCATCGGCAGTGAGCCAGTTACGAAATGCGGAAGCTGAACGTTGAAATTTACCGCCAGTGGATTTGGTGTCGTACCAGGTGTCATGCCAGACGCCGTCAATCAGTTGACCCATTTTTCTCTCCTCCAATAGCAAAAACGAGGAGCGTTTCTCCTCGTTTGAGACTGATGGCAAACGCAAAACTGCCTGATGCGCTATGCTTATCAGGCCTACGGGGTTCTTGCAATATATTGAATTTGCATGTTTTTGTAGGCAGGATAAGGCGTTCACGCCGCATCCGGCATGAACAACGCGTACTTTGTCAACAATCTGAAACGAGGAGTTTCCCCCTCGTTTTTTATCGTTAAGTATAGCGCGTGCTTACCACTTTTTATTCAGCAGACGGTCGATGCTATACGCGCCCGGTCCGGTAATCGCCAGCAGCAGGAATCCGCCAGAAATTGTCAGGTTTTTCATGAACATCAGCGAGTTGACGCCTTCAGCAAAGTTGCTGTGAAATAAAAACGCCGTCAACAGTGTAAAGCCAGCGGTAAACAGCGCGGTGGTGCGAGTCAGGAAACCGAACAGGATTGCCAAACCGCCACCGAACTCAAGCAGGATCACCAGCGGCAGCATAAAGCCCGGGACGCCCATTGCTTCCATGTATTGTTGAGTACCTGCATAACCGGTAATTTTCCCCCAACCTGCGCTAATGAACAGAATCGGCATTAAAATACGCGCTACCAGTACACCAACATCTTCTAATTTTTTCATCATACTCTCCACTGCGCCACTCAGGCTGCTGATTGTTTTTTTGTGCAAGGGCGCGGTATTAGCGTCATTGCTGTCGATGGAGAGAAGCATAAACGTAGTGAATGGTGATTGTTAGCAAGGAAAACTGTCAAAAATTTTCAAAAAATTTGAGGGATAAGGCCGGAATAGTTCCGGCCAGAGAGGAATTTAACCGCGAAGCTGTTGCTGATTGAGGGTGGTTTTAACCAGACGCCACGCACTCCAGACGCCAAAACCGCGCCTGGCCCATCGGACCAGCATATTCGGATGGCGAATCGTCCAGATAGCCATCACGCTGCTGCCGACCAGCGCCCAGGAACGCAGGCTCAACAGCATATTCCAACGACGATCGTAGGCGCCTGTCGCCTCCAGCCAGTCACGCCGACTGGCGGAAAGATCCAACCGTTGCTGCTGGATCTGACGAAGCAGCTGTGCCTTACGTTGTTCACGTTCGACTTTACCGCTCACGGGACTCCTCCTCGAGAAGTTGTCGATCGTTTGCCAGTTCGTGACGCGTATGGCGCAGCAAGGTGGATTTGCGCGACTTGCGTAACGTCCAGATACCGCCGATGAGTGCCAGAAGCAGCAACACCACAGTGGTGGCAATCATTGCATTCAGGCGATATTGCGGATCAACTGCCCAGATAATCAGCACCATCAGGCTCATAAGACCAAATGCAGCGAAAAGCATCGTCAGGCCGAGCATCAGTAAAAGCTGAAAGATATTGGCTTTTTCTTCTTCCAGCTCAACCACCGCCAGCCGCAGACGCGTCTCCACCATTTCGACCATGATGGTGACAATTCGCTGCCCGATTCCCAGAACGCTTTTACCGGGCCCTTGCGCGTGATGAGTGTCCGCCATAATTAACGACGCGACAGCAGAACGCCCAGCACCACGCCGATGGCTGCGCCAATACCAACTCCCGCCCACGGATTTTCACGCACATACTCATCGGCACGCGCCGCCGCTTCGCGGGTTTGTTTAGCAATCGCATCACCGGTTTCACCCAGACGATAGCGACTCTGCTTCAGTGCCTGTTCCGCTTTGCTACGAATCTTACTCAGCTCTTCTTTTGACTTTTCGCCAGAGGAGCTAAGAACCTCTTCCAGCGTATCGGACAGGGATTTTAACTCAGCACGCAGGTGTTCCGTAGTGTGTTCTTTCGACATAGTTTTCTCCAGGTGAGTAAGTATTAACTATTGGGGATTAGTAGTCGCGCGCTTCCAGCTTTTTCAGCTCATCCTGCGCTTCTGCCAGTTTCCGTTCGCGTTTAGCAATCTTATCGGCATCGCCTTTTTGTTTCGCCTCGGCTAAATCATGCTTGCGTTCTGCCACTTCATCTTTCTGCTTCGCGATTTTCTTTTGATGATCGGCACGCAACTGGTTATCTGAACAATTCGCCCGCACTTCACTAAGGGCTTTGTTCAGGCCATTGATACGATTCTGGTTTTGGTGTTTTTCGGCATAGCTGATCTCCTTAAGGATATTTTGCTCCTTTTCCTGACAAAGGGTAGTGGCATAACTACTGACACTAAGAGCAAAAAGAGAAACAGCTAAAGCGATGCGGTATTTCATTCTTGAACCTTCCATTGTGACTCGGACCCATTACAGAGGAACGATTGTCCAGACAACGAGGCGGTGGTATTAACCACCGCCTTATTAATCATAGACAGTAACGGTGAAATCACCAAAGTGAGTGATATGTTTCGGATAACAGGAAGTTATCCGAAGCGATGAGAATTGTCTCGCAGCCGGGTCAGCCATTGCATGGCCTGATTATTATCGTCCTGCTGCGCAATGATGTAGCCATGAGGCAATGTTCTATCGAGGACCGCTTTGGCGGCGGCGCTTTGATCGCTGGAATCAAACGTAATCAACAGAGTGTCATTCTTAGGGGTGATGCTTTTGAAAGGAATTCCATGAGCGTCAAGGTGATGCCAGATGGAAAAACCGTCCGGCATCGTCGTCCCTTGATGAATGGCGCGGATCGCTAGCGTGGATTCTTGTTGACGAACCGCAGACCAGGCCAGCAGCAGCGTGCCAGCCAGCAATATAGCAGCGCCGAACCAGGCTAGCTGGCGAAGCGACATGCGAGGTATTTGCATCCTTTACCCCCGATTTCCATATTTCTTTTTCCATAACACAACCAGAGAACCTGCCAGGCCGAACACCAGCAGTACCACCGGGAGCAGCATCAGGCATGACATCAGCTGGTCCTCATACTTCAAAAATACCGGCGTCTTGCCGAGCATGTAACCTAAGGTTGTCAGAATCAACACCCACAGCAGGCCACTCATCCAGTTGAAGAACTGAAAGCGGGCGTTATTCAGCCCTGACAATCCGGCAATGGTCGGCAGTAATGTTCTGACAAATGCGATAAAGCGACCAATTAACAGCGCAGATAAACCGTGTTTATGAAAAAGATGGTGTGCGCGTTGGTGGTAGTGCGCAGGTAAATGGGATAGCCAGTTTTGTACGGTACGGGTGTTTCCCAGCCATCGCCCCTGTATGTAGCTGACCCAGCAACCGAGGCTGGCCGCAACAGTGAGCAGCATAATAGTCTGCGGGTAACCCATTGCGCCTTTGGCAATCAATACACCGACCAACACCAGCAAGCTGTCGCCTGGTAAAAAGGCCGCTGGAAGCAAGCCGTTTTCGAGGAACAAAATCACAAACAAGACAAAATACAACATGCCAATCATCGACGGATTGGCCAGGGTTTCAAAATCCTGCGCCCACAGGGCTTGCAGCAATTGGGTCAAAAGTTCCATTCATTATTCCTGGTGAATCGGTTAACGCCACGCCGGTTTTAAATGATGCACACCCGTCAGGTTATTGCTGTTGTTGTATATATTGCGGGTCGAGACACCAATACGGCCTGAACTATTCCCTGTTAAAACGTGAGATAAGAAAACATTTAATAGCATAAATTCAAATTGAATCTAATTGTAACAAAGGTCAACGTTGTTCGTTATCAAAATTACATGTCCGTGGAGTCTGATTTTGCTGATTGCAGAGGAGGGTGGCGAGAGGATTTACACAGGCTGACACTTTATACTTTTCGCTTACTGATAAAGCGAACAGGCGCGTTGCTGCGCCTGTCAGAAATGGGAGTTTATTTGCTGCTGTTGGCCACAGTATCCAGATGAACGACTGGATTCTCGGCGAACAAATAGCGGTCGGCATTGAACTCGAAATCGTCACTGGTTTCGTTAAACAACATAATTTTGGTATTTTCCAGATGCTGCCACATTGCAAGTTTGGCGGCATGAGGATCTTTGCGTATCAACGCTTTGAGGATCTGATCGTGGTCATCACACCAGTTATCGACGGTACGGGAATCAATGTGCTCGTGCAGCTTTTTCCAGTACGGGTTATGACTACGCTGGGTCCACATTTTCTCTACGATGGCAGCCAGTGCAGAGTTCTGCGTCGCTAATGCGACCTGAATATGAAACTGCAAATCCCACTCGGAATCACGGAAGCATTGTTCGCCGCGCGCCTGCTCCTGGATGGCCATCAGTTTCATGATGTCCTGTTTCGTTACTTGGGTTGCAGCAAACTCGGCAATATTGCTTTCGATAAGTTGACGTGCCTGGAGCAGTTCAAACGGACCGTAATTGGCAAATTCCATATTCGCGTCCGCCGCCTGCTGATGGCGAGGCTGGTTGGAAACCACATGAATTCCCGAGCCTTTGCGTACTTCTACATAGCCCTCGACTTCAAGCATGATGATGGCTTCACGAACCACGGTGCGGCTGACGTTTTTTTCATCAGAAATAAAACGTTCGGCGGGCAGTTTATCACCCACCAGATAGACGCCCTGCTCGATGCGTTCTTTCAGGTCAGCGGCGAGCTGTTGGTACAAACGGCGTGGTTCAGTGATTTCCATATGCGCTCCAGGCATGATACGGCAGACTATATTTGTTATACCACTTTTGCGAGCTTAGCTCTACTCGCAGTGGTGAAAAAGCCGCCTGAGAAGGCGGCTTTGAAGGGAAACTAAAACTTACATTTAGCGTTAATGTTGCGGTGCGGGGTCGTTATGTGATTCCTGCGCTACCTCAATTGCCGGTTTGTTCTGCAACACGGTCCAGATAACCAGCGCGCCTAACAGGTCGAACACCGCCAGTACTGCGAACAGCGGGCTGAAGCCGATGGTGTCAGCCAGTGCACCTACAACCAGCGCAAACAGCGTACTTGCCAGCCACGCAGACATCCCAGTCAGACCGTTTGCCGTTGCCACTTCGTTACGACCAAACACGTCAGAAGAGAGGGTAATCAGCGCGCCAGACAGTGCCTGGTGAGCAAAACCACCGATACACAGCAGCATAATCGCGACATACGGGTTGGTGAACAGACCGATCATACCTGGGCCAATCATCAGTACCGCACCCAGTGTTACCACCATCTTACGGGAAACAATCAGGTTCACACCAAACCAACGCTGGAACAGTGGCGGCAGGTAACCACCGAGGATACAACCAAGGTCAGCAAACAGCATTGGCATCCAGGCGAACATCGCGATCTCTTTCAGGTTAAAGCCGTAAACTTTAAACATGAACAGCGGGATCCACGCGTTGAAAGTACCCCAGGCCGGTTCAGCCAGGAAGCGCGGTAATGCGATACCCCAGAACTGACGGTTACGCAGGATCTGAGCAACGGACATTTTCTTCGCCGCGCCAACCTGGTGCTGGGCTTCCTGACCATTAATAATGTAGTCACGTTCTTCATCGGTCAGATGTTTCTGGTCGCGTGGATGTTTATAGAAAATCAGCCATGCCATCGCCCAGATAAAGCTCAACGCACCGGAGATAATAAATGCCATCTGCCAGCTGTGCATGACGATTGCCCATACCACCAGCGGCGGCGCAATCATCGCACCAATTGAGGAACCAACGTTAAAGTAACCTACTGCGATGGAGCGTTCTTTCGCCGGGAACCATTCAGAACTGGCTTTCAGACCTGCAGGGATCATCGCTGCTTCTGCCGCACCTACCGCACCACGGGCAATCGCCAGACCGCCCCAGCTACCAGCCAGTGCGGTTGCGCCACAGAATACCGCCCACAGCACGGCAAACATTGCGTAACCGATTTTCGTCCCCAGAACATCCAGTACATAACCCGCTACAGGTTGCATGACCGTATATGCAGCAGAATAGGCTGCGATGATGTAGGAATACTGTTGGGTGGAGATGTTTAACTCTTCCATCAGAGTTGGTGCAGCTGCCGCCACAGTGTTACGCGTCAGGTAACCGAGCACGGTGCCGAGCGTCACCAATGCGATCATGTACCAACGTAACCCTTTAATTTTACGCATGTAAAACCTCATCGTTTTGTTATATCCGCAATAAGCGCGGTCATCATCCTGCCTGGGGCAGAGGATGTTAGTTACGACCGGATGACCGAAAAAAAAACCGGTACACCCCGAACGCTGCCATGAAAGTTTCGTGCTAATTCGGCTTCCGTACCGGTCAACCCAATTCATCTAACAAATGAATGAATCGGCAATTTGCATTCCGTCGACTTATGATTCGCGACGGCAGAAAGATAACTTGTCATACAACTTTAAAAGGTGAGAGCCATCACAAATGTGGGAATATTTGTAGGGGCATTACTGGATGAGAGCAAAGCCAGAACTGGCGCGGCTTGCAGAGGGATTTACCACTTTGAGAGTAATTTTTTTAACTACGTTTATTGATCTAACTCACGAAAATATCTTCGGGCTCTGGAAATTGGTGTGATAACTTTGTCAGCATCGCACCCTAAGCAAGCTAGCTCACTCGTTGAGAGGAAGACGATAATGACTCCGTTTATGACTGAAGATTTCCTGTTAGATACTGAATTTGCCCGCCGTCTGTATCACGACTACGCAAAAGACCAGCCGATTTTCGACTACCACTGCCATTTACCGCCGCAGCAAATCGCAGAAGACTATCGCTTTAAGAATCTGTATGACATCTGGCTGAAAGGCGACCACTACAAATGGCGTGCAATGCGTACCAATGGTGTTGCTGAGCGCCTGTGTACTGGTGATGCATCTGACCGTGAGAAGTTTGATGCCTGGGCGGCGACCGTTCCGCACACGATCGGTAACCCGTTATACCACTGGACGCACCTCGAACTGCGTCGTCCGTTTGGCATCACTGGCAAACTGCTGTCTCCGTCTACTGCAGATGAAATCTGGAACGAATGTAACGAACTGCTGGCGCAGGACAAATTCTCCGCGCGCGGCATCATGCAGCAGATGAACGTGAAAATGGTCGGCACCACCGACGACCCGATCGACTCTCTGGAACATCACGCAGAGATCGCCAAAGACGGCTCTTTCAACATCAAAGTGCTGCCGAGCTGGCGTCCGGATAAAGCCTTTAACATTGAACAGGCGACCTTTAACGACTACATGGCGAAGCTGGGCGAAGTTTCCGATACCGATATTCGCCGCTTTGCTGATCTGCAAACTGCTCTGACCAAACGTCTGGATCACTTCGCCGCTCACGGTTGTAAAGTGTCTGACCACGCGCTGGACGTGGTGATGTTTGCCGAAGCGAACGAAGCGGAACTGGACAGCATCCTGGCACGTCGTCTGGCAGGCGAAACCCTGAGTGAGCATGAAGTCGCACAGTTCAAAACTGCGGTGCTGGTATTCCTGGGCGCCGAATACGCACGTCGCGGCTGGGTACAGCAGTACCACATTGGCGCGCTGCGTAATAACAACCTGCGTCAGTTCAAACTGCTGGGGCCGGATGTTGGCTTTGACTCCATCAACGACCGTCCGATGGCGGAAGAACTGTCTAAGCTACTGAGCAAACAGAACGAAGAAAACCTGCTGCCGAAAACCATTCTCTACTGCCTGAATCCGCGCGATAACGAAGTGCTGGGTACTATGATCGGTAACTTCCAGGGCGAAGGTATGCCAGGCAAAATGCAGTTCGGTTCCGGCTGGTGGTTTAACGATCAGAAAGACGGTATGGAACGTCAGATGACTCAACTGGCACAGCTCGGTCTGCTGAGCCGTTTTGTTGGGATGCTGACTGACAGCCGTAGCTTCCTGTCGTACACCCGTCACGAATACTTCCGCCGCATTCTGTGCCAGATGATTGGCCGCTGGGTGGAAGCGGGCGAAGCACCGGCGGACATCAACCTGCTGGGCGAGATGGTGAGAAATATTTGCTTTAACAATGCGCGTGACTACTTCGCCATTGAACTGAACTAAGGTCTGGGGTTGATATGCAATACATCAAGATCCATGCGCTGGATAACGTCGCGGTCGCGTTAGTGGATTTGGCGGAAGGCACTGAAATCAGTGTCGATAACCAGACCGTAACGCTGCGCCAGGATGTTGCTCGTGGACATAAATTTGCGTTAACAGATATCGAAAAAGGGGCCAACATCATTAAATATGGCCTACCGATTGGTTATGCATTGGCGGATATTGCGGCGGGGGAACACGTTCACGCCCACAATACGCGCACGAATCTGAGCGATCTGGATCAGTATCGCTATCAACCTGATTTTCAGGATCTGCCTGCGCAAGCGGCAGATCGTGAAGTGCAGATCTATCGTCGCGCTAACGGTGATGTCGGGGTGCGTAACGAGTTGTGGATCCTGCCGACCGTGGGCTGTGTTAACGGCATCGCGCGACAGATCCAGAACCGTTTTTTGAAAGAGACGAACAACGCTGAAGGTACTGACGGTGTGTTCCTCTTCAGCCACACCTATGGCTGCTCGCAGCTGGGCGACGATCACATTAATACCCGCACCATGCTGCAAAACATGGTGCGTCATCCGAACGCAGGCGCCGTGTTGGTCATTGGTCTGGGCTGTGAAAACAACCAGGTTGATGCTTTCCGTGAAACGCTGGGCGATATCGATCCTGAACGCGTGCATTTCATGATCTGCCAACAGCAGGATGATGAGATTGAAGCCGGGATCGAGCATTTGCATCAGCTGTATAACGTCATGCGCAATGACAAGCGCGAGCCGGGTAAACTCAGCGAACTGAAGTTTGGTCTGGAGTGCGGCGGTTCTGACGGCCTTTCCGGTATTACTGCTAACCCAATGCTGGGGCGTTTCTCTGATTACGTCATCGCTAACGGCGGTACTACCGTGCTGACCGAAGTACCGGAGATGTTCGGTGCAGAGCAGTTACTGATGGACCATTGCCGTGACGAAGCGACGTTTGAAAAATTGGTCACCATGGTCAACGACTTCAAACAGTACTTTATTGCCCATGACCAGCCGATCTACGAAAACCCATCGCCGGGGAACAAAGCGGGTGGTATCACCACGCTGGAAGATAAATCACTCGGCTGTACGCAGAAAGCGGGCTCCAGCCAGGTGGTAGACGTGCTGCGCTACGGCGAACGTTTGAAAACACCAGGGCTGAACCTGTTAAGTGCACCGGGTAACGATGCCGTAGCGACCAGCGCCCTGGCGGGTGCGGGCTGCCACATGGTGCTGTTTAGTACCGGTCGCGGCACGCCGTACGGCGGATTTGTACCGACGGTGAAAATCGCTACCAACAGCGAACTGGCAGCGAAGAAAAAACACTGGATCGACTTTGACGCGGGTCAGCTGATCCACGGTAAAGCGATGCCGCAGTTGCTGGAAGAATTTATCGATACCATCGTTGAGTTTGCCAACGGTAAGCAAACCTGCAACGAGCGTAACGACTTCCGCGAACTGGCGATCTTTAAAAGCGGCGTAACGCTGTAAAGTCGAAATAAGTTGTGAATAAAAAACGGCGTTTCATAATATGAAGCGTCGTTTAAGATTGTTGATAAACGCATAATTGCCTGATGCGCTTCGCAATATAGTAAAGTTGCACGATCTTGTAGGCCGGATAAGGCGTTTACGCCGCATCCGGCAAGAAATGAGATGCACTTTGTCAGCAATCTGAAGCGGCGTTTCTAACTCGAAGCGCCGTTTGCTTTTCCATACCTGCTAAGGATTTATCATGACCGCGTATTGGCTGGCCCAGGGCGTGGGTGTCATCGCCTTTCTGATTGGTATTACAACATTCTTCAACCGCGATGAACGTCGCTTCAAAATTCAGCTTTCCATCTATAGCGTATTTATTGGCATACATTTTTTCCTGATGGGTGTCTTCCCGGCGGGGGCCAGCTCAATCCTCAATGCTATCCGTACGTTAATTACTCTGCGTACCCGTAGTTTATGGATAATGGCGATCTTCATCGTGCTGACGGGAGGAGTTGGTCTGGCGAAGTTCCATCATCCGATGGAGCTGCTGCCAGTCATTGGCACGATTGTCAGTACCTGGGCGCTATTTCGCTTTAAAGGACTGACCATGCGCTGCGTGATGTGGTTTTCTACTTGTTGTTGGTTAACTCACAACATTTGGGCCGGGTCGATTGGTGGCACGATGATTGAGGGTAGTTTTCTGCTAATGAATGGCCTGAACATCATTCGTTTCTGGCGTATGCAGAGAAGGGGAATTGATCCGTTTAAAGTGGAGAAAACCCCTTCCGCCGTAGACGAAAGGGGCTAAGCATTAGTTTCGCAGGGCGCTATTTGCCAGACGTGCATCTTCAGCCTGGCAAGCCGCTGCGGTGAACAGCACGTCAGTTGAAGAGTTCAGTGCGGTTTCGCAGGAGTCCTGCAACACGCCGATGATAAAGCCGACGGCAACCACCTGCATGGCGATATCGTTCGGAATACCGAACATATTACAGGCCAGCGGGATCAGCAGCAGAGAACCACCTGCCACGCCTGATGCACCACAGGCACAAAGTGATGCAACTACGCTCAACAGCAGCGCCGTGGGCAGATCCACCGGAATACCCAGCGTATGGACCGCAGCCAGCGTCAACACGGTAATGGTAATGGCTGCGCCTGCCATATTGATCGTCGCCCCTAGCGGAATAGAAACGGAATAGGTATCGCGGTCCAGATTTAGCTTTTCACACAACGCCATGTTTACCGGAATATTCGCCGCCGAGCTACGGGTGAAGAAGGCGTATACACCGCTTTCGCGCAGGCACAGCAGCACCAGCGGGAATGGGTTACGACGAATTTTCCACCATACCAGCAGCGGGTTAACCACCAGCGCCACCAGCAACATACAGCCAACCAGCACCACCAGCAGTTGCGCGTAGCCCCACAGGGTGGAGAAACCGGTGGTTGCCAGCGTTGAAGCTACCAGACCAAAAATACCGATTGGTGCGAAACGAATCACCAGTTTCACCATAAAGGTAACGGCATTCGACATATCGTTGACCAGGTTTTTGGTGGTTTCGTTACCGTGACGCAGAGCGAAACCAAGGCCAATGGCCCACACCAGAATCCCGATGTAGTTACCTTTCAGCAGGGCGTCGATGGGGTTGGAAACCATGCTCAACACCAGCCCTCGCATCACTTCCACAATGCCTGACGGCGGGGAAATATCGCTCGCGCTACTGGACAAATGCAGGGTCGAAGGGAAGGTGAAGCTGAAGACAACTGCAGCCAGCGCGGCAGAGAAAGTACCCAGCAGATAGAGGAACAGAATAGGGCGGATATTGGTTTTCTGCCCGTGCTGGTGGTTAGCGATGGAAGCCATTACCAGCATCAGCACCAGAATTGGCGCTACAGCTTTCAATGCACCGACGAACAAAGTGCCTAACAGACCGACAGCTTCAGCGGCCGGTTTTGAGATCCATGCCAGGAGAATCCCCAGAACAAGGCCGACCAGGATTTGTTTTACCAGGCTGCCCTGAGCCAGACGCCGGAATAGCCCCGGTGAACGTTGCGTAGTCATTTTTCGATCCTTTCGTTGTGTTGTCGCACATCCCTAGTGCGTTCTGTCGACGCATCTTTCAGGATGTAACAAAGTGTTTGCCAAGTCGAGTATAAGGAAAGTTACAGCTTCGGGAAGCGAAAAATGCTGGATTTTAAAGAGAGGTCATGTTTTGCAACTTAATGGTTACATTTATTTGACATAAGCAGAGGGAAGGACTGGCTACTAAGGCTGATTAGATGACATATGGGCAAAACAATTTGGAATATGAGAACGGTTGCGCTCCTTTAATGTGCAATGCCATATAAAGTCACTGGCGCGGGGAGCGCGCAGGGGGCGGCCAATCGCTGCCGCCCCCTGCACCCGTGCGGTCTTTTTGTAAAGAGCTATAAGCCGATTACATAATTAGTAGCTCATCTTTGTCTGGAATGAGTTATCTCCAGTAATGGCTTAATATACAGCGAATCATTCTCCCCGCTGCTTATCATGCCGATAATTCACCCACGCGTTGATAATAAATGTCATCACCAGAATGCCAAACACCACGCCCAGCGAAACGGCGATCGGAATATGGTAGAAGTCGACAATCAGCATCTTGATACCGATAAACACCAGAATCACTGCCAGACCATATTTGAGCATCGAGAAACGCTCTGCTACGCCCGCCAGCAGGAAATACATCGCACGCAGGCCGAGGATCGCAAACAAGTTTGAGGTCAGCACAATAAACGGGTCGGTGGTAACGGCGAAGATAGCCGGAATGCTATCCACGGCGAAAATCACGTCGCTCAACTCCACCAGAATCAGCACCAGCATCAGCGGCGTGGCATACAACAAGCCATTCTTACGCACAAAGAAATGCTCGTTGTCGATGGTGTCAGTCATACGCAAATGACCACGCAGCCAGCGCACCAACGGCTTGTCGCCAATCCCTGATTCATCTTCATGGGCGAGTGCCATCTTCACGCCGGTAAACAGCAGGAAGGCGCCGAAGATATACAGGATCCAGTCGAACTGCGAAATCAGCCAGCTGCCAGTGAAGATCATGATGGTACGCAGAACAATCGCCCCGAGCACGCCATACACCAACACGCGCCGTTGTAATGCCGCCGGAACAGAGAAATAGCTGAACAACATCAGCCAGACAAAGACGTTATCAACCGCCAGCGATTTCTCAATCAGATAACCGGTGAGGAAGGCCAGTGCCTGCGGGTCCGCGACTTCGCGCCCCTGCGTCTGGACTAAATACCACCAGAAAGCGGCGTTAAACAGTAACGAAAGGGTCACCCACACCAGCGACCAGGCCGCAGCCTGTTTCATGGTCATGGCATGCGCGCCACGACGCCCCTGCAGTAACAGGTCGATAGCCAGCATAATGGCGACAACAACAGCGAATCCGCCCCATAGCAATGGCGTGCCGACAGTATTCATAGAAGTTCCTTACACATAAAAAAACGGCCAACGTCGGAAGACGTCAGCCGCTGCTTTTTATGCATAGACCTCGCCTTCCGGCAAGGTCTCACTTACAACAAAAAAGGAATACGTCTGCGTATTCCTTTCGGGTTGCCCGGTGACCGGATGTGTTTTTTCACACATCGTAATGACGATCGACCGGCAATGAAGTTACTCCCCTTTGCAGGTAACAAAGTATGACAGACCATTCATCCAGTCAATGGTCTGTTACATGCCTTTTACACTGCTTTACGGTAACCATTATTGTTTTACGCTATCTGCCGGAAAAATCACCCCAGTCTGGCGGCGGATCTCGGTCAGCAGTTTGGCAGTGATGCGACTAACCGCCAGCCCCGGATGATTAATCAGATGCTCATCCACCAGTTCAGCAAACAGTTCTGCTTCGTAGAGCATGGTATTAATATGCTGTGGCTGAGTGAGATCCTGCATCTGGCTGCCGCGCGGCACAAAGCAGACTTTCTGGCATTCAGAGAGTTTTTCAATCACCAGCGATCCCGCTTCGCCCTGAATCTCGCTCGCCAGGACAGAATCACTGACTTTTGAGTGCTGCAACGTAACGCTGAAATCACCGTAATCCATCACCACCACGCCGTGGGCATCCACGCCACTTGCCAGCAAACTGGCGGTTGCCTGCACGCTTTTCGGTTCACCAAATAAAGCCACCGCCGACGCCAGGCAGTAAAAGCCGATATCCATAATTGAACCGTTAGAGAATGCCGGATTAAAGGTGTTGGGATTCTCACCATCCAGATAACGTTGATAACGCGAGGAATACTGGCAGTAGTTGAAAAAGACTTTCCGCAGTTTGCCGACTTTTGGCAGCGCCTGGCGTAACAGATGAAAGTTAGGCAGGCAGGCCGTTTTAAATGCTTCAAACAGCACCACCTGATTTTCCCGCGCACAGGCAATGGCGGCATCCACTTCCGCCAGATTCGACGCCAGCGGTTTCTCGCAAATCACATGAATTTTGTGGCTAAGGAAAAGCTGCGTCTGGGCAAAATGCAGGGCATTCGGGCTGGCAATATACACCGCGTCAATGGCATCGCTTTCCGCCATCGCTTCCAGCGACGTAAACAGATGCTCGACAGAAAACTCATTGGCGAAGTGCTGGGCCTGTTCAAGGCTGCGCGAATAGACGGCGGTTAACTTATATTTACCGCTCTCATGTGCGGCCTCCACGAACTGGTGAGTGATCCAGTTCGTACCAATCACAGCGAAACGTATCATAACGCGTGGATACTCCATAAAGGGATTCTGCCGTCAATGTAGCACGCCTTTTTCATCTTCGACGTGCGCGGATACGCATTATTTCTGCGCCGGACAACCATGCTCGCTAAAGGGCCCAATCATGACCGACGGCCCGAGATATTTTGGCTGACGATGGAGGATTTTTGCGTCTATCACCGCTCTAACCCTGGCGAGTTTCTCCCGCAGCTGAGTATACAAACCGTGCTTCATATTCAGGTCTGGCGCGTTAAACCCGATAGCATCGATACCGTACTGTTTTGCCAGCCAGATGGCGCGTTGGTTATGAAATTCCTGCGAGATAATGGTGATATGGTTCTCCCCAAACACTTTATTGGCACGAACCACTGAATCAAGCGTTGAGAATCCGGCATAGTCACAGAAGATCACTTTTGCCGGTACGCCCTTAGCGATCAAAGCCTGCTGCATGCCTGACGCTTCATCGTAATTTTTACGTCCGTTGTCGCCACTGACCAGCAACCATTTCACTTTTCCTGCGTGGTACAACTCTGCGGCGGTATCAATACGTCGGGTAAAGTAGCGATTACCTGGCCTTGCTCCCAACAATAAACCCACGTTACGTGCCGGAATAGCGTTGACGTCACTCCAGGTGAGTTGTTGGCTGGCGTTGACCATTGCCCGATCGGCGATAAAAATCGTCGCGCCTGCCACAAGCAACAGAAAACAGGCAATTTTGAGAGTCCGGCGAGAAAAACAAATACGGCGAAGAAGGCGGGCGAATGCGCGCAGCATGGTCGTTATCCTTAACGATAGAGGGGAGGTCGATTTTAGGCGCTAAAGGAGGAAAAGATAGCGCCTGAGATCATTTTCAGATTTTGTCTTGTCCCAGTGACAGTTGCGTCAGCCACAGGCGAGTGTCGAACTCAAGCTGGTGGTACTGCGGTTCCATATGGCAGCACAACTGGTAAAACGCTTTGTTGTGCTCTTTCTCCTTCAGATGCGCCAGCTCGTGCACCACAATCATGCGCAAAAACGGTTCTGGCGCGTTGCGAAACACGGTGGCGACGCGGATCTCCGCCTTCGCTTTCAGCTTGCCGCCCTGCACACGTGAAACAGCGGTATGTAACCCGAGCGCGTTTTTCAGCACGTGGATCTTATTGTCATACATCACTTTATTGATCGGCGGGGCATTGCGCAGAAACTGATTTTTTAGATCCTGGGTATATTGCCAGAGGGCTTTATCGGTGGCGTAGTCGTGCGTTCCCGGATAGCGTTTTGCCAGCACATCGCCCAGACGCTGTTCATTAATCAGCGTGCGCACCTGGGAAAGCAGCTGCTCGGGATAACCCTGAAGATAAGTAAGATTGCTCATAACCGCCCACGAAAAAGAGAAAAAGGGTATACTCACGCACCCTTTTCAGGGGCAACGTCGAAATTTTATCATTCAGGAGGGCCGATGAGCCACTTAGACAACGGTTTCCGTTCACTGACACTACAACGTTTTCCGGCGACGGATGACGTTAACCCGCTACAGGCGTGGGAAGCGGCGGATGAATATTTGCTGCAACAGTTGGACGATACAGAAATCCGCGGCCCGGTGTTAATCCTGAATGATGCTTTTGGCGCGTTAAGCTGTGCGCTGGCGGAACATAAGCCGTACAGCATCGGCGACTCATACATCAGCGAACTGGCGACACGCGAGAATTTACGCCTCAACGGGATTGATGAGTCGAGCGTGAAGTTTCTTGACAGCACCGCTGACTACCCGCAACAGCCGGGCGTGGTGCTGATCAAAATACCGAAAACACTGGCATTGCTTGAGCAGCAACTGCGTGCGCTGCGCAAAGTGGTCACGCCGGAAACACGCATTATTGCCGGTGCCAAAGCCCGTGACATTCACACCTCCACGCTGGAACTGTTCGAAAAAGTGCTCGGCCCGACCACCACCACGCTGGCATGGAAAAAAGCGCGCCTGATTAATTGCACTTTCAATGAACCGCCGCTGGCCGATGCGCCGCAGACCGTTAGCTGGAAGCTGGAAGGTACTGACTGGACTATCCACAACCATGCGAATGTCTTCTCCCGCACCGGGCTGGATATTGGCGCGCGCTTCTTTATGCAACATCTGCCGGAAAATCTCGAAGGGGAGATTGTCGATCTCGGCTGTGGTAACGGCGTTATTGGCCTGACGCTGCTTGATAAAAACCCGCAGGCGAAAGTGGTGTTTGTCGATGAATCACCGATGGCGGTTGCTTCCAGCCGTTTGAACGTCGAAACCAACATGCCAGAGGCGTTGGATCGCTGCGAGTTTATGATCAACAACGCGCTCTCCGGCGTGGAGCCTTTCCGCTTTAATGCTGTGCTCTGCAACCCGCCGTTTCATCAGCAACATGCGCTAACCGATAACGTCGCCTGGGAAATGTTCCACCACGCCCGCCGCTGCCTGAAAATCAACGGCGAGCTGTATATCGTTGCCAACCGTCACCTGGATTACTTCCATAAACTGAAGAAGATTTTCGGCAACTGCACCACTATTGCGACGAATAATAAATTTGTGGTGCTGAAAGCAGTGAAGCTGGGGCGTCGTCGATAAGATTGGGAGTTACCTGCCGGATGCGGCGTAAACGCCTTATCCGACCTACGTTCAGCACGTTACCCGTAGGCCGGATAAGACGCGGCAAGCGTCGCATCCGGCAATGTCTGCCCAGTTCTGGAATCGCGCTTCCATAAAACAAAAAATCCCAGTCACATCCTCTGCATTCTCTTGTTTAGCGTTGTTCAACGTTTATTCTTCCGTCACGCAGATAAAATCATCCGTTGCCAATCTGTCAACGGGTGTTATCATATTGCCAATTTGTCAACGGACGTGATGAAGAATGCACCTGATAACTCAAAAAGCATTGAAAGATGCTGCGGAAAAATACCCGCAACATAAAACGGAGTTGGTGGCTCTGGGGAACACGATTGCTAAGGGATATTTCAAAAAACCTGAGTCATTAAAAGCAGTATTCCCATCTCTGGATAACTTCAAATATCTGGATAAGCATTATGTTTTCAATGTTGGGGGCAATGAATTACGTGTTGTAGCAATGGTCTTTTTTGAATCGCAAAAGTGCTACATACGTGAAGTTATGACGCACAAAGAATACGATTTCTTTACCGCCGTTCATCGTACTAAGGGGAAAAAATGATTGCGATTGCCGACATCTTGCAAGCAGGAGAAAAGCTAACCGCTGTGGCACCTTTTCTGGCGGGTATCCAGAACGAAGAACAATACGCCCAGGCGCTGGAACTGGTCGATCATCTGCTGCTCAACGATCCTGAAAACCCCTTGCTGGCTCTGGTGTGTGCCAAAATAACCGCGTGGGAAGAATCAGCGCCTGAATTTGCTGAATTTAATGCCATGGCTCAAGCCATGCCTGGCGGTGTTGCTGTGATTCGTACACTGATGGATCAATACGGTTTAACCCTTTCTGATCTGCCGGAAATTGGCAGTAAATCGATGGTGTCACGCGTTTTGAACGGAAAGAGAAAATTAACGCTGGAACACGCTAAAAAACTGGCAACGCGATTCGGCATTTCCCCTGCATTGTTTATTGATTAACGCGGCCTGCCGGATGCGGCGTAAACGCCTTATCCGGCCTACGTTCAGCACGTTACCCCGAGGCCGGATAAGACGCGGCAAGCGTCGCATCCGGCACTTCATGCACGATTTAAATCTCCAGCGCCAGCCGTGTCCCCTGCGCGATCGCCCGTCGTGCGTCCAGCTCCATAGCCACATCGCAGCCGCCAATTAAATGCACGGTTTTCCCGCTATCAATCAGCGGTTGCGCCAGCGCGCGGTTTGGCTCTTGCCCTGCGCAGATCACCACATGATCCACTGCTAACACCTGCGTTTCGCCATTTATCACCACATGCAGCCCGTCATCGTCGATCTTCTGATAACTTACGCCAGGGATCATTTTCACGCCGCGCGAGAGCAGGGTGGTGCGATGGATCCAGCCCGTAGTTTTGCCCAACCCTTGTCCTGGTTTGCTGGCTTTGCGCTGGAGCATCACAATTTGCCGTGGGCTACGGGGGATCTGCATGCCTTGCGGACTCAAACCTCCAGCCTGTTGCAGGCTACTGTCGATCCCCCACTCATTACAGAACTCGGCGATATTCTGGCTGGTGGATTCGCCCGGCTGACTTAAATACATCGCCGTATCAAAACCAATCCCGCCACAACCGATGATGGCAACTTTGTTGCCCACCGGCGCTTTGTCGCGCAGTACATCGAGATAACTCAACACCTTCGGGTGATTGATCCCGTCAATGGGCGGAATTCGCGGTACGATCCCGCTAGCGAGGATCGTTTCATCGAACGCCTGTAACTGATCCGCCGTCACGGTGTGATTGAGTTTTAGCGTCACGCCCGTCACTTCGATCATGCGGCGGTAATAGCGCAGCGTTTCGTAAAACTCCTCTTTGCCGGGGATCTGTTTGGCGATATTAAATTGCCCGCCGATCTCGCTGTGAGCGTCAAATAACGTTACCTGATGACCACGCGCCGCCGCGTTAATGGCAAACGCCAGCCCTGCCGGACCTGCACCGACTACCGCCAGATTTTTTTTCTGCATGGCGGGAAGGATTGGCATTTTGGTTTCGTGGCAGGCGCGAGGATTCACCAGGCACGAGGTGACTTTGCCAACGAAGATCTGATCGAGACAGGCTTGATTGCAGCCAATACAGGTGTTGATCTCATCGGCTCGTCCCGATTGCGCTTTTGATAGCAGCTCCGCATCAGCGAGAAACGGTCGCGCCATCGACACCATATCGGCATCACCGCGCGAGAGAATGTCGTCGGCAACCTGCGGATCGTTAATCCGGTTGGTGGTCACCAGCGGCAGCGAAACGTGGCCTTTCAGTTTGCGCGTGACCCAGCTAAAGGCACCGCGCGGCACGGGCGTGGCGATGGTCGGAATACGCGCTTCATGCCAGCCAATGCCGGTGTTGATAATGGTCGCGCCCGCCGCTTCAATGGCCTGCGCCAGCTCTACCGTTTCGGCAAAAGTACCGCCGCCTTCGACCAGGTCGAGCATCGACAGTCGGTAGATAATAATGAAGTCGTTGCCAACAAGTTCGCGCACCGCACGCACTACTTCTACGGCAAATCGCATCCGATTGCGGTAATCGCCGCCCCACTGGTCACTACGCTGATTGGTGCGCAGCGTCAGAAATTCGTTGATCAAATACCCTTCGGAACCCATTACCTCTACACCGTCGTATCCGGCCTCCCGCGCCAGTTGTGCGCAGCTGGCGAAATCGTCGATCAGTTGCAGGATCTCTTCATGGGTGAGTTCGTGAGGAACGAAACGGTTGATGGGGGCCTGCAATGCGGAGGGAGCGACCAGATGCGGTTGGTAGCTGTAGCGCCCGGTATGCAAAATTTGCAGGGCGATTTTGCCACCTTCCTGATGTACCGCTTCGGTAATGGTGCGATGGTGTGGGGTCTGGCTGGCGTCGTTGAGCATTGCGCCGCCTTCCATGCCAACGCCTGTTAAATCTGGTGCAATGCCGCCGCTGACGATCAGCGCCACGCCGTGACGGGCGCGTTCGGCATAAAACGCTGCCAGCCGCTCGGCACCGTCCGGGTATTCCTCCAGCCCGGTGTGCATTGAGCCCATCAGCACGCGGTTTTTTAACGTGGTAAAACCTAAATCAAGCGGGGCGAACAGCGACGGGTAGCTCATAAAATTGTCCAGTATGTAAAATAATTGTTATGTGGTCGGATGAGTTCTAATTTAGCCGTCGTCGGGGAAAAGGGAAAAGGGGAATGCGGGGTTTGTGATGGGATTCAAAAAGAATACGCCCGGTGGTAACGCCGGATGCGACGCTTGACGCGTCTTATCCGGCCTACGGGAACGTACATGTAGGGCGGATAAGGCGTTTACGCCGCATCCGCCAGCCGTTGCAAATTACTGCTTACGGAAAAAATCGTTATACAACATATACAAATGCGCGGCACTCCAGGAGAAATTTGGTGCGCCTTGCTGTGCGCCGGTCAGCGGGTTGTAATTTTCCTGAATCGGGCCATCGGCGGTTAACCCTTTGGCGTGCCGGAAGAACGTATCCGCCAGCTTCAGGGCATCATCGCGATAACCGTAACGCTCCATCCCTTTCAGACCAAACCAGAACTGATCCACCCATACGCGCCCGCGCCAGTAGATATCCGCGCCAAAGGCCGGGTTGGTTAACGCCGCCGTTCCCAGCGGGACAAAGGTGTTGAACTCTTTAGGATCGAGCATCACCTTCACCACCGCGTCGGCGTTGGCCTGCGTTGCCGCACCGTTAAACAGCGGCGACCAGCCTTCCGGCCCTTTACCGCGCTCAACAATCGGTTTGCCCGCGCAGCCGTTCGCCAGCGGTTTATCTTCAATGCGCACGTCATAGTAGAACTGTGTAGTCGGGTCGAACATACAGGTGTTGATGTAGTCCGCGAGCTGCTGTGCCAACTGGCGATAGTGCTTAGCCTCTTCCGACTTACCGAGGATGGTTGCCATCTCCGCCAGATAATGATTATCGCTGTACATATAGCTGGCCTGATCCACCGACTCCTGCAATAGCGAGTAGCCCAGCAACGTTCCGTCCTGACTGCGGTTTTCGGCGAATTTCACCGTCCAGTCGCTACGTTTGCCGCCATTAGCGACATATTTATCCAGCTGTTCTTTGTCGATAAACCCAAAGACGGCGGCATCATCACGGCCCGATTCCCACGACGCAGCGACCTGTGCCGGAATTTCCAGACTGTCGTACTGGCCTTTCTCCACCACGTGGGCGTAGTTGTTCAGCCCAGACTGCGTCTCTTCTTTGTCACCTTTTTTCACCGTAAACAGCATCTCGCCATTCTCAGTGTTGTGGGCTTTGTCGCGGGTCGCGCCATATTCCGGCACGCCGTTGCCGTTATGATCGCGGTTACGTAACCACCAGTCGTGATAGGCCACCAGTTTCGGGTACATCTCTGCCAGCCAGGTTTTATCCTGGGTGACGTTATACACTTCCATCACCGACCAGGCGGCAAGGCTGGGTTTGGTGTTACGTTCGTTCCAGTTGCCACCATCGCCGCCACGCTCGGGGCTAAGGTTCCACGCTATCAGGTCGGGGACAAAGCCCACATCCTGTGGACGCACGGTGTCGCCAGGTTGGATCTGCCAGGAGAAGACCGCGCGGATATTCTCTTTGGCGATGTCCGGATTGAAATGCGCCATCGCAAACGCCTGCTTCCAGGTATCCCACGGCCAGGTCTGATTGCCGGAGAACCAGCGTCCGGTCACCGACGGCGTGACGGTGTTATATTTCACCGCGCCGCCCGGTGAGCGCCAGTTACCGTTGAGCGTTTCGATTGCTTTTACCGCGACGCGCGTCTGTTCCGGCGTCGCATCCGGATTGGTTAACCCTTTCTTCAGGTACTCTTCCCAGCGTTGCTGCGAGGCGGTGAGATAAAACGCCGGACGCGCCAGAATATCGCGGATCTGCATCTGCTCTTTGCTAACTTCCTGGGCGGTCAGCAGGTGGGAATAGGTGGTATAGAGCGTGGTTGAACCGTTGATATGCGCCTTACTGGTAAAGCGATTACCGTTGATTTCAGTCTGCACCGGCAGGGATTTATGCACCTGATATTCCGATTCGCCGGAGGTCAGCAGATCCCAGGTGGCGCGCACTTTGCCAAAGGTGACTTTCAGGCCATCACGGGTGGCGCTGATTTTGCGCTGATAGTCAGGGTACTCGCCAGCAATGGTTTTATCGGAAAGCGGTTTCCCTTCTTTCGCTTCCAGTTTTTCCAGCAGTTCGCCGTCCCACACCAGATCCAGCGGTTTATTGCTGATGATTTTAGTTTCCAGTAGTGACGTGCGCGGCGTGGCGAAGCGCAGAGTCATTTCGACCTGCACATCTTTTGCTGTCAGTTTTTGCACCAGCGCGCCGGGAATACTGTATGCCTCCAGCGTGAAGTCGACTTTCTTGCCGTCCTGCCAGACGGTCAGGCGGTCGAAATTGCTGGCCATAAAGTTGATGTATTCTTCCGTCAGCAGCGCTACACCCGGAAAACCGCCCATGGTGTTCGGGCCGTCTGGCAACAAGTGACCATGCCAGGCTCCGAGATCGAAAAACGGATTAAAACGCTGGTGGTCGTCGTAATCGTAATCCTTCATGTACTGCGGCGCGCCGGTACGGTTAATCACGTTTTTATAATTGTCGGCGTTGGCGGCATGGGCGGAAAAACTCATCAGCAGGGCACAGGCTACTGGTGTTAAAATAGTTTTGATTTTCATGAGATTACTGTCCTTATTACCAGTAGAAATATTGCATCAGGAAGATTTGGTCGCTGGGATCGTGAGAGGCATTTTTCATGTAGAAGCGGCTATCAAAAGCCGTTGCGAAACGTCCGCCGCCGTATTCGTACCAGATACCAAACTGCATGAAAGAGGTGGTTTCATCATCAGCGTGGTCAGGGCGATGTTTGGCGTAGGTGTAAGCGGTGGAGAGATAAACGCCCTTTAACGCTTCATACATGGCGCTCACCATCATCCCGCTCTCACTTCCTGGTACGTCCAGCCCGTCGGCGCGTCCGGTATGGTGCCAGGCGCGAGCGGCAAAGTTAGGGGTAAGCAGGCCCGTCAGATAGAGTTGTCCGGTGCCGTCGGTGATTTCCAGACCGTTCATCCAGGTGATGCCTTCGGCAAGGTCATACTGGATGTAACCGTTCATCATTGCCGGATAGGTGTATTTGTCGTCGTAGCGATCGTATTTGCCAAAATGTAGCCAGGCTTTGCTTTCGTCATGATGTCCGGCAGGTGTGGCGGTGACGCTATAACGAAAGTTGCCGCTTAAGTTCTGTACCTTCAGCGCGGTCATAATGTCGCGGGTATTGGGAATGACGTAGCCCAGATCGGGCGTGAAATCGCCCCACCATTGCAGGTCATCCAGCGAGGAATCCTGACGCAGACTGAGCATGATTTCGGTGCCATCGTTGGTACGATAACCGCCATAAAAACGGTTAATCCCACCTTCGAAACCGCCCCAGCTATGGTCAGGCACCCAGGCATTACCGTCGTGGTCGGCCTGCACGGTCCAGCCTTCGCCGTAAATCAGGCCGAACCAGGAGCCGTACTTCATCTCCAGACCACCTTCAATATAGGTACCGTCGCTGTATTTATGTTTATTCTCACCCTCTAAATCCATATATCCACCAACCCCTAATTCGCCGTAAAAACGAAATGAAGGAGAAGATGTTGAGGTAATTGCGGGTGTTTTTGTGTCGTCATGTTCTGCCGGACGTACTTCTTCGCCCATCGCAGAAAAGGCATAGCAAAACGGCAGAGCAAGTAATGCTCTGCATGGTGCACTGATTAATTTCATTGTGTTAATCCATGAGCTAAAGAAAAAGTACAGCCTTTTATCGTTGTAATTATAAAAATAGAAAGGCAGAAACTATTTTCCCTCTCCCCATCCAGGAAGAGGGAAAATGCCTGCTCATTTTTTATTAGTCTGCTTAATCAACATTGCTGGCTGGCGTCGCTTCAATATGGCGCTCTTCAGCCGTTAATCCCTTTATATATTTACTGTATTTCCACCACGCAAATCCGAGGAAGATAACAATACCGCCGACGTTATAAAAAATGATGGTCAGAATATTCGCGCCAGTCGGGAATGTCGAAGCGACAAACCCTACGGCAAATATCGCAATCAGCATTGAAACAATGATAATACCGGTGCGGCGGGAGCCCATACGGAAATCGCGTGGCAGGTGATCTAATTTGGCGCGTAAATTCAGGTAAGCCAGCATGATGAATAACGGCGGAAGCATGGACGCTGCGGCAGTCATATTAATAATGGTATTCATCAGATCCTGCACGGTATTGGAACCGAGCATCGGGATAATCATCAGCGGGATGACGATCAGGAACTGGATCCACGCCGCGCGCGCCGGAACGCCGTTTTCGTTAAGTTCGACGGTTTTCTTACCAAAGATGCCTTCCGGGATTTCGGAGAAGAAAATTTTCACCGGTGTTGCGGTCCACATCAGCAGGGAGCCGAACATCGCGGTAAAGGACACCAGACCGACAAAGCGATTCATCAGCGCTTCCGGTAGACCAAAATACGCCGCCATGCCGTGGAATACCTGCACCGATCCACCGGTAAATTTCAACTCTTTGCTGCTGACGAAGACGTTAATCAGCACTGAGGAGACGGAATACAGTACGCCGATAAAAATCCCGGCGATGATGATCACTTTAACGAACGATTTCGAACCGCCTTTGACGTCGTTAACGTACACCGCGACGGACTCCGCGCCACCTGCGGCCATAAAGATCCAGGTGGTAACGCCGAGGAACGCCCAGTTGAAGTTCGGGATCATCGCGTCAACGGTGATCGGATCGGCAGGCTGTACGCCGCCAACCAGTGCCGTACCTGCCAGTAAAATGTAGGAGAGCGTTAACAGCAGCATCAGCGTTGAAGTGACGGAGGTGATTGGCCCCAGCATTTTCGCCCCGTTGGTGGAAACCCAGGTGGAGAAGGCGAATAGCACCATACTAATAATAGTGGTGGCAATCGGCGTCATAATATATTCGTAGCCGAGGAAGGCATACGAAGCATAAGCAATAACGCGCGGCAACAGCGAGGTGAAAAAGAACAGATTTACGAACCAGTAGGTATAGGCAGTAATAAATGCCCAACGTCCGCCCAGCGAACTTTTTACCCATGCGTAGACACCAGCTTCTGAGTTTTTATTTAACGAAACAAATTCTGCGATAATCAAACAGAAGGGAATAAAATAAAAAATCGTCGCGAGGAAAAACATCGGTGCCGAGGCCAGTCCAAGCTCAATATTATTATTGATAACGTTATTAAAGCTGTAAACGGCGGCAAAAGTCAGCGAGAGCAAGCCGAATTTGCCGATTGTATTACGTTTGGTATCAGACATAACACATCTCCGAAAATGAGTAGGGTAGAGGTGGTGGCAAACTCCTTTTGCCGCCGTAATTGTTATTTGTTATGGAAATAACCATCTTCGATGGTGACTTTGAGAACCACTTTTTTGACCGCGTTATTGCAGATAAACCGATATGCTTCATGGATATCGCAAATAACGATTTGCCCTTCGTGGACCTCTACGGTTTCTCCGCAGCCTTTTAAATATTCACGGTCAGTTTCATCGCGATAATATTCCACTACCTGTAACGTCTCTTTCGGCGCATATTCAATTTTTTGCTGCCCTTGCAGGTAGTAATGCACTTCAAAATAGCGACGATGCCCGGTAAATAGCGCATCGGTCGCGGAGTCTGTCTCCACGCGGTAAGTCAATGAGTCACCGATGGAGTGGGCGACGCCAGGCTGAATGTTGTCGATATTTTCAATCGCTTCAACGCAGCGTTGCCACTTCTTGCCAGAGGCGTAAATCTGGCGGAACTGTTCTAAGTTATCGATGATCCTCATTGCTTATTCTCGCTGTGCAAATTCGTGGAAAAGAACCCTGCGCCGAACTCATACGACGCCAGGCTTTGCGCGGTAGCTTCTCCGCCAGAAACCGGCAGCAACGTAAAGCCGTAGCTGAAGTCACGGAACCAGACGCGCCAGGAGTCCAGCACCTCGCTGCCCCAGGAGTTAGAGCCGAGGCCAAGCAGCTGGTGGTCGAGATTCAGGGTGATGTCATCACTGCGCTGCAGCTCGTTACAGTGCTGGGCAGCGTGGATGTTTTCCTGGGTATAGTGCCAGGCGCTGAAGTTAATTGGGCGCTGCGGAACCACCAGCAGACCGTTGCCGTGGCGGTTAGTCAGTGCCGTCCAGCGGACATGCTGACGGTTGCCGTTGTTCTGCGGGAAGGGATAGTTCTCGAACATGGCATCGACGGTGCTGCGCCAGATATCGATGATGTTAGCCTGCTGGCTGTCGGCGTAGTTTTCGCCCGGTCCACGTCCGTAATACGCCACCTGGTCGTATTCGCCGTTAATTCCCATGGTGAAACCGATGCACGGAATGATGTGCGGATAGTCGCCATAACGTTCGCCGGAAAGCGCCACGTTAACCTGGCCATCGGCAGCGATGCGCCAGATGTAGGTGCAGCGCATCCCGAAGTCAAACACCGGTGGGGCAATAACCGTGCGGCTGATGATCAACACTTCACCATCGCTCTGTTCTACGGCAAAGTCGCGCAGATGTTCCTGCATGATCTGCAAATGATTCGGTTGCCACAGTCCTTCGTACTCCTGCTTGTGGTTGTCGATCATTGGTTTGAAGAAATTGATCTTTGGCTCGCGAGTCAGCAGCGATTCGCCATTCACCTGCCAGGATGTCGGTTTGCCACTCATTTTTGAGAAGGTGATCGCGAAGTTGTAGCCGCGAACGGTGCAGCTCAATCGATCGTCTTCCAGCGTCAGCGGACGCGCATTATTCGGCGCGAAAGGCACTGGCTGCGCGGTGTTTTCCTTCAGCGGGAACTGATACGTGGCGATAGGGTGTCCGGCTTCGCTGTAGCGGGTGCGGGAATCTTTGGTCACCGTAATGTTGAGAAACGCTTCGCGGGCGTCCAGCTGCGGCAGCGTGATCTGTAAGGGGGCTTCGCTGTTCGGCGCAACGTCGCGCAGTTTAATCTGCTGCGTCGCGAGCGTTTCACCTTCGGCGCGCACCTCTGCGTGCAGGGTGTAGTCATCAAGCGTGGTAAACCACAGTTTATTTTCGACTTTCAGCTCGCCGCGAGTCAGATCCAGCGCGTGGATTTTTACCGGCGCAATAACCTGTTTGTACTCTTTCAGGCCCGGTCCCGGCGTCTGATCGGAATAGATCAAACCATCAAGACAGAAGTTATAGTTGTTGGGATAGTCGCCGTAGTCGCCGCCGAATTTATACCAGACATTGCCGTTGTCATCCTGCGCCTGGATCCCGTGGTCGCACCATTCCCAGACATAATGGCCCTGAATGCAATCGTGCTTATAGAAAACGTTCTGGTATTCCGTCAGCCCACCAGGTCCGTTCCCCATCGCATGAGCGTATTCGCAGATGATGCGCGGCTTCGGATGCGGGTATTCACCAAACTCATTCATCAGCGGCACGCGGGTGTACATGGTGGAAATAATATCAACCACTTCAGCATCGCGATCTTCTTCGTAATGCACCAGTCGCGTGTCATCCAGCGCCTTCGCTGCGTGGTACATCGCGCGGATGTTACAGCCGTAGCCGGATTCATTGCCCAGCGACCAGATGATGATCGACGGATGGTTTTTCTGCGCGTGAATATGGCGAACAATGCGCTCGACGTAGACTTTTTCCCACTGCGGATCGTCGGTAATGCGGCTGATATCGCCGACATTAGCAAAGCCGTGCGATTCGACATCGGTTTCCGCCATCACAAACAGGCCGTAGATATCACACAGTTCGTAAAAACGCGGATCGTTGGGGTAGTGAGCGGTACGCACGGAGTTGATGTTGTGCTGCTTCATCAACTGGAGATCTTTCTCGACGCGATCCATCCCAACGGCGCGGCCTTTGCGATGATCGTTGTCGTGGCGGTTGACGCCGTGCAGCATCACATAACGGTTATTGATCCAGAACAGACCGTCACGCACTTTGATATCACGGAAGCCAACGCGTTGTGGCACCACTTCCAGAACGTTGCCGTTGGCGTCTTTCAGCGTCATGACCAGATGGTAAAGATAAGGGGATTCTGCTGACCATTGTTGCGGCTGTTCGACAGTAAAAGCAAAGCTGGCGCTGGTCAGTTTTTCAATTGCCAGATGATCAATGGCGCTGCTGTGCACCACACGCTCGCCGTCGAACAGGGTATATTCCAGCGTCGTGACGACAGGGGAGGCTGCGAGATTTTCCAGTACCACTTCGCAGGATAGCGTGGCATCGCAATAGGCTTCGTCAAAGTCGGTGCGCACGGTGAAATCGTTAATATGCGTGAGTTGTTTTCCGACCAGATAAACATCGCGGAAAATCCCCGCTGACCACCACATATCCTGGTCCTCCACGTAGGTGGAGTCCGCCCATTGCATCACGCGCACACATAACAGGTTGTCGCCGGTTTTAACCATCGAGCTGATGTCAAACTCTGCGGTCAGTCGACTGCCCTTGCTGAAACCAACATACTGACCGTTAACGTAGACTTCAAAATAGGTTTCGACGCCGTCAAATTTAATCAGGGTCTGTTTACCCTGCCAGCCGTCGCTGAGGGTGAAAATACGTTGATAGGCACCGGTTGGGTTATCGCTGGGGACAAACGGCACATCGATGGGGAACGGAAAACCTTCGTCGGTATATTGCAGTTTGCCGTGACCTTCCATTTGCCACATGGCGGGGACGGTAATATGCCCCCAGTCAGCCATTAACTCAGAGGTGAAGGCTTCTGGCACTTGCAGCGGATGGTCAAAAAAGTGGAAATTCCACTGACCGCTTAAGGGCAGAAACAGGCTGCTGGTTTCACGGGCAAAAGTACGCGCCTGCGCAACAGAGTCATATGAAAAAAAGTACGCACGCGGAGCAAGTCGGTTTTCGTGGGTGAGCTGAATGTTTTCCCAGCGATTCATAGGGCCTCCCGGTAGAGAGAAATCGGAACCATTCATGGTGATGGTAGTTTGTGTAATTGCTGGGGAGTTTAGTAAAATTTTTACTAAAATGTAGCGAGTAAATGCATTTACTTTAACTGGATCACGAAAATAAACGGCAGCACTGTCCGGCAAAAACGATTGCCGGACAGTGTGTAAGGGGATTTAACGGGTCGTGCCGCGCAGTTTTAATTTGCTGGGAACGAAGACTAATAGCGGCAGCGCGCGACCATCGCGGGCTTTTTCATACACCAGGTTAACGCCCTGGCTTCCCATCATTTCGGAATGGATGCGCACGGTGGAGAGCGGCGGAAAGGTAAATCGCGCGGTGGGGATGTCGTTCACGCTGATAAGCGAAATATCCTGTGGGATGTTCAGACCACGTTCATGAATTGCCCGCAGTACGCCGATAGCAATGGAATCGGAAGCAACAAACAGTGCCTTCGGATAGTCTTCCCGCGCCAGCATCTGTTTTGCCAGTTCATAGCCCGACGAACTGGAAAAACCGCCGCGCCAGATATCCTCTTCGCGTACCACTTGTTTCAGTCGGCCATATTCCGCAAAGGCGACCTCACGAATATCCGCCTTGCCAGGCAAGTCCTCGCCGCCAATAAAACCAATGCGATTAACGCCCTGATCGATATAGAAGTCGATGATTTCTTTACTGATGCGTGCCAGATCGATATCTACTGCATCGTAATTACTGCCGGGTTCGTGAAAGTCGATAAAACAGATATTGTCGGTCAACGCGCTGGCAGCGGCGCGCAGGGCGGGCGTGGGTTTGCCGACAATTAAAATACCGGTGACGTTTTTAATGTCTGGTAAGCCGCTGTGTTCATAACAATTGGTCAGTTCGATCGCCAGCTTTTCGCACTGGGTTTCAATGCCGTGGCGGATCGCCAGATAGTAAGGATCGTTGATCTCCAGCTCCTGCTGGTAGCTGTAGATAGCCAGAATATGGTGTTGGTTGACTGCACCTGTCTGGAGTTTACGGGCACTACTGGTCTTGTACTCCAGCTTTTCGGCGATCTCGAGAATGCGATGTTTCGTCTCTTCTTTCACATTCAATGTCGGATCGTCATTTAAGACCCTGGATACTGTCGCCAGGGATACGCCAGCTTCGATTGCGATGTCTTTTAGTGTTGCCATGTTTACCTTTTTTACTTTCCCTGATGTGCGCCCCCATTGTAGAGGAAGTGCTTATCGGGTCACCTGTTTTCAGTAAATAAAGCGCGTTTCTTTGACGCTGTAACGGTAACACAGCGGCTTACGAATGTGATCACGCCTGCATTCTCCATTTTTAGCCTACAGGATTGAGAAAAACTTTTGCTATAGTTTAGTAAAATTTTACTCGAAGGGAGGAAGCAATGGAAACCGTGGCTTACGCTGATTTTGCACGTCTGGAAATGCGCGTCGGAAAGATTGTGGAAGTGAAACGCCATGAAAACGCCGACAAGCTGTACATCGTACAGGTTGATGTGGGTGAAAAAACGCTGCAAACCGTGACCAGCCTGGTGCCGTACTACAGCGAAGAAGAGCTGATGGGGAAAACGGTGGTGGTCTTATGCAATCTGCAAAAAGCGAAAATGCGCGGTGAAACGTCGGAATGCATGCTGTTGTGTGCGGAAACCGATGACGGCAGTGAAAGCGTGCTGTTAACGCCGGAGCGGATGATGCCTGCGGGCGTACGTATCGTATAAATAGATCGGATGGCGACGTCGTATCGCCATCCGATTTGATATTACACTTCTTCGACACTTACTCGCATGGCCGCCAGCGCCTTACGCGCCGCTTTGATCACCAGTTCACACTGTTCAATGGTCAGTGTCAGTGGCGGTTCAATGCGGATCGTTTTGGCGTTATTGAGCGTTCCGGCCACCAGTACGCGCTGGCGGAACATCTCGCTGGCAAAGTTATAGCCGATTTCGTTATCAACAAACTCAATCGCCATCAACATCCCTTTACCACGCGCTTCCTGCACCAGATCGGGATATTCCCGCGCCAGTTGACGGAAACCGTCCAGCAACATATCGCCTTTTTGTTCTGCCTGAGCCGGTAAATTCTGCTCCAGCAACACATTGATGGTCGCCAGCGCCGCCGCACAGGCCAGCGGGTTGCCGCCAAAGGTGGTGGTATGCAGGAACGGGTTGTCGAACAGGACAGAGAACACCTCTTCAGTGGCGATGGTTGCGCCAATCGGCATCACGCCGCCGCCGAGGGCTTTTGCCAGACACAGGATGTCCGGCTGTACGTTCTCATGTTCGCAGGCAAACATCTTGCCCGTACGCCCCATGCCCGTTTGTACTTCATCGAGGATCATCAGTGCGCCGAACTCATCGCACAGCTTACGCACGGCGGTGAGATATCCCGGCGGCGGCAGAATTACGCCACCTTCACCCTGAATCGGTTCGAGGATCACCGCAGCCACATCATCACCGGTTTTTTTGCACTCGTTAAGAGCCGTGCGCATGGCTTCGATATTGCCAAAAGGCACATGACGGAACCCTGGCAGCAGTGGCATAAACGGTTTGCGGAAGGTCGATTTCGCCGTGGCCGACAGCGCGCCAAGTGATTTACCGTGGAACGCGCCGCTGGTGGCAATAAAAGTAAACTTGCCGCGCGGTGACTGGTAAGCTTTCGCCAGCTTCAGCGCTGCTTCAACGGACTCGGTGCCGCTATTACAGAAGAAGCTGTATTTCAGTTTACCGGGCGTTAGCGCAGCAAGGGTTTTCGCCAACATCGCCCGTAACGGATCGAGCAGCTCCTGGCTGTGCAGCGGTTGTTTCGCAAGTTGATTCTGTACGGCGGAAACCACAACTGGATTACGGTGCCCCACGTTGAAAATTCCAAAACCTCCCAGGCAGTCGATAAACTCCTGTCCCTGGGTGTCGACAAGCGTATTTAAACCTCCCGCTTGCCACTCTACGGCTCCGTAATCCCCGCCGGCGGTAACAGATTTGCGATACTCTAAAAACCCCGGATTGACATGCTCTTTGAAGTATTCAATCACTTCTCGGTTAAGTGCTTTCATCTCCTCATGATCCAGCGTTCGCTTCTCAATGAGATTCAGGGCGTGGGCGCTGCACGCTAAAGCCGATGCGCTCGAAGGTAACCTGTTCAAAATATGCTCCGGAGGCTCGCGTATCACATGATACCGATTTAAGTATTGCAGGGATTGCGCCACTCCGGCTGCGATCGCGAAAATCGGGATAAACACAAATCGCATTATCATTTGCGTAACATTTAATGCTAAACGTTAACTGTTGTCGTTATTTTGCACGATTTTATCGGGGGTGAATTTTGCTATCGCTGCGCAAATGCACTCTTTCAGGGCAATAAATGCCTGATTTTTGGGCAAGATAATTAACGGCTTCGGATAATAACAGAGTGAAAGTATTTTAAATCAATGGATTAGAGCTTGTGCTTAGATCGCAAATTGCGATCTAAATCAAATTAAAGTGCTAAAGATAACCGCGCCGGGGCCGACATAACCTCCGACAAGAAGTTAACAACCATATAACCTGCACAGGACGCGATTATGTCTTCTCATCCGTATGTCACCCAGCAAAATACCCCGCTGGCTGACGATACTACCCTGATGTCCACTACCGATCTGCAAAGCTATATCACCCACGCCAATGATTCTTTTGTACAAGTAAGCGGCTATACCTTGCAGGAGTTACAGGGCCAGCCGCACAAGATGGTGCGTCACCCGGATATGCCAAAAGCGGCGTTTGCTGATATGTGGTACACCCTGAAAAAAGGGGAACCCTGGAGCGGTATCGTGAAAAATCGCCGCAAAAATGGCGACCATTATTGGGTGCGGGCCAATGCGGTGCCGATGGTGCGCGAGGGCAAAATTAGTGGCTATATGTCGATTCGCTCCCGGGCGACGGATGAAGAGATCGCGGCGGTAGAGCCGCTGTATAAGGCGCTGAACGCTGGACGTACCAATAAACGTATGCATAAAGGGCTGGTGGTACGTAACGGTTGGTTGGGAAAACTGCCGTCATTACCGCTTCGCTGGCGAGTGCGTGGAGTGATGACACTGATGTTTATCGTGCTGGCGGCCATCCTCTGGTTTGCCGCTGCCCCGGTGGTGACGTATTTCCTCTGTGCGTTAGTGATGTTGTTGGGAAATGCCTGTTTTGAAAGGCAAATTGTACGCCCGATAGAAAATGTCGCCAGCCAGGCACTGAAGGTGGCTACCGGAGAACGTAATAGTGTTGAGCATTTGAATCGCAGCGATGAGCTGGGGCTGACATTACGCGCGGTAGGGCAGCTTGGCCTGATGTGTCGCTGGTTGATTAATGATGTCTCAAGCCAGGTTTCCAGCGTCAGAAACGGTAGTGAGGCGCTGGCAAAAGGCACTGATGAACTGAACGAGCATACTCAGCAGACGGTAGATAATGTCCAGCAAACTGTAGCGACCATGAACCAGATGGCGGCGTCGGTGAAACAGAACTCAGCCACAGCATCGGCTGCCGATAAACTTTCTATCACCGCCAGTAATGCGGCTGTGCAGGGTGGGGAAGCGATGACCACGGTGATCAAGACGATGGACGATATCGCCGACAGTACCCAGCGCATTGGCACCATTACTTCGCTGATTAACGATATTGCGTTTCAGACCAATATTCTCGCCCTGAATGCGGCGGTGGAAGCGGCGCGTGCCGGAGAACAGGGCAAAGGTTTTGCAGTGGTGGCAGGGGAAGTGCGTCATTTAGCCAGCCGCAGCGCCAATGCTGCCAACGATATCCGCAAGCTAATTGATGCCAGTGCTGATAAGGTGCAATCCGGTTCGCAGCAGGTACACGCCGCCGGACGGACGATGGATGATATTGTGGCGCAGGTAAAAAACGTCACGCAGTTGATCGCCCAGATTAGCCATTCAACGCTGGAACAGGCCGATGGGCTTTCCAGCCTGACCCGTGCGGTGGATGAACTTAACCTGATCACGCAGAAAAACGCCGAGTTGGTGGAAGAGAGTGCGCAGGTGTCGGCGATGGTGAAACACCGCGCCAGCCGACTGGAAGACGCGGTGACGGTGCTGCATTAATCGGTATGCCGCATCCGGCGGTTGAAGCACGATGCCTGATGCGATGCTGGCGCATCTTATCAGGCCTACGGGCGCGTAGGCTGGATAAGGCGTTCACGCCGCATCCGGCAATCGGTGATTAATCCAGTTGCGTAATATCAAAAGCGGCGCGGTCGATCACCGCAATGATCTTTTTTATCTGCGCGTCGCTGATGTCGCTCTGATTGACGCGTAAATCCAGCACCGCTTTAAAATTATCCAGCGCTCGCTTCATTTGCGGGTTCTGGCGCAGCGCCGCGCCAACGCAACGTGCTTTGATGCGTTCTTCAATCATCTCCACCTGTTCGCGGTTTTCTTCCAGCCACTGCGCGCCCTGTTCGGTCAGCGCAATCTGCTTCTTACCACCTTCCTCTTCGCGGATGGTAATCAGTGACTGCTCCTGCAGAAAATCCAGCGTCGGGTAGATGACGCCTGGGCTTGGGGTGTAATTCCCCTGGGTCAGATTCTCAATCGCTTTAATCAACTCGTAACCGTGGCTGTCATCGCGCGAGAGAATATCCAGAATCACCAGACGCAATTCACCGTGACCAAAGAAACGTTGCCGACGACCGCCGCCGCGACGCCCCCCGCAGCATTGACCGTGTTCATGCTGGTGACCGTGTCCGCAGTGCTCGTGCTCTGACTTCTCACCTTTGCAGCAGCCTTCATGGCGTGGCTGGCCTTCATGTTTACAACACCCTTCGTGATGATGGCTCATATCAGCCTCCTTTTGCTTAATTAGATATATCTAATTTATATCTGATGTGAGAGTTCTTGCAAGTGTAAAAATGATTTTTAAACGCAGATGTACTCAACATCCAGGCCGGATAAGGCGTTCACGCCGCATCCGGCAGCCTTGCTATGGCGCTGAATGCCTTCACATACTTCAGATATATCAGTTCTACAAATCGCTTGCATTTATCATGATTAACAATCATTATCATTTGCGAAATTTATTTAGATATATCTGATTACCATCACGAAGGCGATAACAATGAATAACTCCCCCCGCTACCCGCAGCGCGTTCGCAATGATCTGCGCTTCCGTGAACTGACTGTGTTACGCGTTGAGCGCATTAGCGCCGGTTTTCAGCGCATTGTCCTCGGCGGCGAGGCGCTGGACGGCTTTACGTCGCGCGGCTTTGACGATCACAGCAAACTCTTCTTTCCTCAATCTGACGCTCACTTTGTGCCGCCAACAGTAACGGAAGAGGGGATCGTCTGGCCGGAAGGACCACGCCCACCGTCGCGTGACTATACGCCGCTGTATGACGAACAACGCCATGAACTGGCGATCGATTTCTTTATTCACGACGGTGGGGTCGCCAGCGGCTGGGCGATGCAGGCGCAACCGGGTGATAAACTCACGGTGGCAGGACCGCGTGGTTCGCTGGTGGTGCCGGAAGATTACGCGTATCAGCTGTATGTTTGCGATGAGTCCGGGATGCCCGCACTACGCCGCCGCCTGGAAACGTTGAGCAAACTTGCTGCTAAACCGCACGTTACCGCGCTGGTCAGCGTGCGGGATAACGCCTGTCAGGATTATCTCGCGCACCTTGATGGTTTTAATATCGAATGGTTGGCGCATGATGAGCAGGCGGTAGATGCGCGTCTGGCGCAGATGCAAATCCCTGCCGATGATTACTTCATCTGGATAACCGGTGAAGGGAAGGTGGTGAAGAATTTAAGCCGTCGCTTTGAAGCGGAACAGTATGACCCTCAACGGGTACGCGCAGCGGCTTACTGGCACGCGAAGTAACTGATATATGAAAAGAAAAAGGCTGACGATTTCTCGTCAGCCTTTACTGTATTTGGTGGCCCCTGCTGGACTTGAACCAGCGACCAAGCGATTATGAGTCGCCTGCTCTAACCACTGAGCTAAGGGGCCATGGTAGCGGATTATAAAGTAACTCCGTGTCGCAATCCAGCCATTACCGCGCGCCTGCTGTTTTTATAAACAATGTGTTTTCAATTCGTTATACTTTCCCCAGGTTGTGTTGTTCAGGGGTTAATATGGTTGAAGATATTATTGCACCAGGGTTGCGCGTGGTGTTTTGCGGCATCAATCCGGGGCTTTCATCTGCGGATACTGGCTTTCCTTTTGCTCATCCGGCGAACCGTTTCTGGAAGGTGATTTATCAGGCCGGGTTTACTGACAGACAGTTGAAGCCGCAGGAGGCACAGCATCTGCTGGATTATCGTTGTGGCGTCACCAAACTGGTAGACCGTCCAACAGTGCAAGCCAATGAAGTTTCAAAGCAGGAGCTGCACGCAGGCGGGCGTAAGTTGATTGAAAAAATTGAAGATTATCAGCCTCAGGCGTTGGCGATTTTGGGCAAACAGGCCTATGAGCAGGGATTCAGCCAGCGTGGCGCACAGTGGGGGAAACAAACGCTCACTATTGGTTCGACGCAGATCTGGGTACTGCCAAATCCCAGCGGTTTAAGTCGAGTTTCTCTGGAAGAGCTGGTGGAGGCGTATCGGGAACTGGATCAGGCACTGGTGGTGCGGGGCTTGTGAAGTACAGTGTAACGAAGTTATGAGCGGGCCAGGCACCGCTCCTCACCGCTACTGGCTTATTCTTCCGCCAAACGGTCTCTGACTACCATAAGCGCAAATCCCAGCAGATTTTTCCCCTTCCAGTGAGATGGCACACCGGCATGGGGATGATCTTTTGCAAGGCCAATCCCCCAGATTTTATCCACCGGGCTGGCTTCAACCAGAATGCGAGGCTGCGTATTCAGCAGGAATGTTTTTAATGCCGAATGTTGGCTAAATTTATGGTAGTTCCCTTCGCAGACCAGATCAAAGCAGCAAGCTTGCCAGCGTTGCTCGTCAAAGTTTGTCACCTGTCGTCCCAGCTTTTTGGCTTCTGCCGGAGTCGCCGCCGCCAGAATTCTGGCAAGTGTTTTACTGTCATTAAACAGCCGCGCTTTTCCCGCCATCATCCAGTGTTCTGCGGTGGCATAGGTTATACCATCATAGGTAAAAGGCGAACCCTGCCACCATTGGCTAAAGCAAGAGGCGGTAACGTGATTCGCGGCAGGTTGATGGCCCCAGAACCACAGGTATTTCACTTTTTTCCCGGCATCGAGAGCGGAAATAAGGGCGGGGAGAGAGTAGTATCCTTGCTGCATTGCCAGATTTCCTTAAAAAAAAGCCCTCACGATGGAGGGCTTATGCACATCTTTACAATTAATCGTCCAGGAAGCTACGCAGTACTTCAGAACGGCTCGGGTGACGCAGTTTACGCAGCGCCTTCGCTTCGATCTGACGGATACGTTCGCGGGTAACGTCGAACTGTTTACCCACTTCTTCCAGCGTATGGTCGGTGTTCATGTCGATACCAAAACGCATACGCAGAACTTTCGCTTCACGCGCGGTCAGGCCAGCCAGCACGTCGTGTGTTGCCGCACGCAGGCTTTCGGTGGTCGCAGAATCCAGCGGTAGCTCGAGGGTGGTATCCTCGATGAAATCCCCCAGATGCGAATCTTCATCATCACCGATCGGCGTTTCCATGGAGATTGGCTCTTTGGCGATCTTCAGCACTTTGCGGATCTTATCTTCCGGCATCAGCATACGTTCAGCCAGTTCTTCCGGCGTCGGCTCGCGGCCCATCTCTTGCAGCATCTGGCGAGAAATACGGTTGAGCTTGTTGATAGTCTCAATCATATGCACCGGAATACGAATGGTGCGCGCCTGATCCGCGATAGAGCGGGTGATCGCCTGACGGATCCACCAGGTTGCGTAGGTGGAGAACTTGTAACCACGGCGGTATTCGAACTTATCAACCGCTTTCATCAGGCCGATGTTACCTTCCTGAATCAGGTCAAGGAACTGCAAACCACGGTTGGTGTATTTCTTGGCGATAGAAATAACCAGACGTAAGTTTGCTTCAACCATCTCTTTCTTCGCACGGCGGGCTTTCGCTTCACCGATGGACATGCGACGGTTGATATCTTTAACCTGCTCGATGGTCAGGCCGGTTTCTTCTTCAATCTGTTGCAGTTTCTGCAGGGCGCGATGTACTTCTTCAGAGACATCGTGCAGTTTTTCCGACCACGGCTTGTTCATCGCAATTGCCGCATTGAACCAGGTATCGCTGGTTTCATTGCCGGTAAACAGGGTGATGAAGTTTTTCTTCGGCATTTTGCACTGCTCAACGCAGAGCTTCATGATCAGACGTTCTTGCGTACGAACGCGGTCCATCATGACGCGCATGCTGTTGACCAGGTAGTCAAACTGCTTCGGCACCAGGCGGAACTGTTTGAACACTTCAGACAGTTTCAGGATCTCTTCCTGAGCGGCTGCATGGCTACGGCCTTTCGCTTTGATGGTGTCACGCGTTACAACGTACTGAGCGCGCAGTTCCGCAAATTTTTCACGAGCCAGTTCCGGGTCGATGCTGTTGTCATCGTCGGCGGTATCGTCGTCACCATCTTCTTCGTCTTCATCTTCGTCATCGTCCAGATCTTCCTGGGAAAGCTCAGAGCCGACGTGAGTGGCGGTTGGTGCCAGATCTTCTTCTGCGTTCGGGTCAACAAAGCCGGTGATCAGATCGGACAGACGCGCTTCTTCTGCTTCCACACGATCGTACTGTTCCAGCAGATAGGTGATCGCTTCCGGGTATTCAGCAACGGAGCATTGAACCTGGTTGATCCCGTCTTCAATACGTTTAGCGATGTCAATTTCGCCTTCGCGGGTCAACAGTTCAACGGTGCCCATTTCACGCATGTACATGCGTACCGGGTCAGTCGTGCGCCCGATTTCAGATTCCACGCTGGAAAGCACCTGCGCGGCGGCTTCGGCAGCATCTTCGTCCGCGGTGTTTTCAGCCAGCATCAGATCATCGGCATCCGGTGCTTCTTCCATCACCTGAATGCCCATGTCGTTGATCATTTGGATGATGTCTTCGATCTGATCTGAATCGACGATATCTTCCGGCAGATGGTCATTGACCTCGGCATAGGTCAGATAGCCTTGCTCCTTACCACGGGTGACAAGAAGTTTCAGCTGTGACTGCGGGTTTTGCTCCATAAGACGGTATCCACACTTATTTCATGAGGTTGGTGTTGGGCGATTGACCCGATGTCCTTCAGGTGTTAACGCTGAAATCCAACGGCTGTTTACCGCCAACGATAATTACGAGGGCGTACTTATATATTTGCCGCTGCCTCTCAGTGCGGCTGTCGGGGGCTTCCCGATCGCTATTCGGCACTTAAGCCGTTAAATCACTTTTTCGCCAGTTCCTGGTTCAATGTCCAGAGTTCCAGGCGTTCTTCGTTGCTTAAACCATGCGTGCGCTCACGAGCGATTAACTCTTCTTGACGCAGTTCAAGCAGCGAATCAAACATATGGTTGAGTGAGTCGGTGAAGGTTTGCTCAGCAATATTCTTATCTGCTATATCGTCCCACATCGACAGTTTTTCAAGGGTGGCAGCATTATTTGTACCACGATAGTGCTCTAAAAGTTGCCCGGTGGTCAGACCTGGCTGAGAGAGACAAGTGTTGACCAGTTCTCTGAATAAGCCAAGTCCAGGGAGCTTATTTTCATCCAGATTCTCAAGCGGCGGGACCAACGTCGCTAATTCTGGATTTTGCACCAGCAACCCTATAAGTATACGCATGGTCGTGCGTTTTAGCTGCGGAACAGGACGAGAAACGCCGCTCTCTGCCGCTTTTGGCATTAATCGTTCAAGCTGGCTGTCATCAAGTATGCCTAACTTATTGCCTAATTCCTGACGAAGATATATTCGCAGCGTTTCGCCCGGCACCTGCGATATCAATGGCAGTGCCAGCGTACTCAAACGCGCGCGCCCGTCTGGGGTGCTCAGATCAACTTGCGGCATCAGGCTGTTAAAGAGAAATGCGGAGAGCGGCATCGCCTGCTCCATCCGCGCTTCAAACGCCTCTTTACCTTCTTTGCGCACCAGCGTGTCAGGGTCCTCGCCATCAGGCAAAAACATAAAACGTAGCTGACGACCGTCTGTCATGTAAGGCAGCGCCGTTTCCAGCGCTCGCCAGGCGGCATCGCGACCTGCGCGGTCGCCGTCATAACAGCAAATGACATTGTTGGTTGCGCGGAACAACAGCTGTATGTGATCGGCAGTGGTTGACGTACCCAGCGACGCAACGGCGTAATTAATGCCGTATTGCGCCAGCGCAACTACGTCCATATAGCCTTCGACCACAAGCAGACGATTGGGTTCAGCGTTATCCTGCTGCGCTTCATAAAGACCGTAAAGCTGGCGGCCTTTATGGAAAATATCAGTTTCCGGCGAGTTCAGGTATTTGGGGGTATCGTTGCCCAGCACGCGCCCGCCAAACCCAATCACCCGACCGCGTTTATCGCGAATGGGGAACATCACCCGCTCGCGGAAACGATCGTAACTGCGACCCTGATCGTTAGTGACCAACATACCCGCATCAATCAATGACTGACGATTTTCTGGATTGCCACCAAACCGTTTCAGGACGTTGTCCCAGCCGGGGGGCGCAAAACCAATCGCAAAGCGGGCGATAACCTCGTGGCTTAATCCGCGTTTTTCCAGATACTGGCGCGCAGACGTGGCAACAGGTTGCTGTAAAGATTGTTGGTAAAACGTATTCAGACCGTCCATCAACTGATAAAGCGTTTGCCGTTGATGGCGCTCGATCTGGCTGGGGCCGCTGCCTGCTTCAAATGGCACTTCAAGATTGTGCATTGCCGCCAGCTCTTCGACCGTTTCGACGAATTCGAGCTTGTCGTAGTTCATCAGGAAGTCGATCGCGTTGCCGTGCGCGCCACATCCAAAGCAGTGGTAAAACTGTTTCTCACCGTTAACGGTGAATGACGGGGTTTTCTCGTTGTGGAATGGACAACACGCGTGGAAATTCTTGCCCTGCTTTTTCAGCTTCACACGGGCATCGATCAGATCGACGATGTCGGTGCGTGCCAGCAGATCATTAATGAATACGCGTGGGATTCGTCCAGCCATAGGCCCCGATTTTTAGCAATTCATAAACGAAAATAAGCCGCGCATTCCTTTCGGAAGCACGGCCTTACAACTACAACTCGGTCTGATCGGAGAGCAACGCTCTCGGGGAATTAGTACAGACGAGTGCGGCGTGCGTTTTCGCGAGCCAGTTTCTTCGCGTGACGTTTCACTGCAGAAGCTTTAGCGCGCTTACGTTCGGTAGTCGGTTTTTCATAGAACTCACGACGACGAACTTCCGCCAGAACACCTGCTTTTTCACAGGAACGCTTGAAGCGACGCAGAGCTACGTCGAACGGCTCGTTTTCACGTACTTTAATTACCGGCATGTGCCTCTCACCTTTGATTAATTCGGTTTGCCGCTGGCATCAACGCCAGCTTATTTCAAAATGGTGCGGAATTTTACTGCAATTGCTGCTGCTTTGTAAAGCACCGCGGCCTCTTTTGAAAGGGACTTTTATAAGGGTGGGGAGTATACACGAGGCTTTATCCAGGGGCGAACAAAGTTTTACATCAACCCGCATTGGTCCTACACTGCGCGGTAATAAAGCGAGGTAAAACAAGTCATGCGTGTACTGGGTATTGAAACTTCCTGCGATGAAACTGGCATCGCCATTTACGACGATGAAAAAGGTTTGTTAGCCAACCAATTGTATAGTCAGGTGAAATTGCACGCTGACTACGGCGGCGTCGTGCCTGAACTGGCTTCCCGCGATCACGTGCGTAAAACCGTACCGTTGATCCAGGCAGCGCTGAAGGAGTCTGGTTTAACGGCAAAAGACATTGACGCTGTGGCCTATACCGCAGGTCCTGGATTAGTCGGCGCGCTGCTGGTTGGCGCGACCGTGGGGCGTTCTCTGGCGTTTGCCTGGGACGTTCCGGCGATCCCGGTACACCATATGGAAGGACATCTGTTAGCGCCGATGCTGGAAGATAACCCACCGGAATTTCCGTTTGTGGCGCTACTGGTTTCCGGCGGTCATACGCAGTTAATCAGCGTGACTGGCATTGGTCAGTACGAGCTGCTCGGTGAGTCTATCGATGATGCTGCTGGTGAAGCGTTTGATAAAACTGCAAAGCTGCTGGGGCTGGATTATCCTGGCGGGCCGCTGCTGTCGAAAATGGCGGCTCAGGGTACTGCCGGGCGCTTTGTCTTCCCGCGCCCGATGACCGACCGTCCGGGGCTGGATTTCAGCTTCTCTGGCCTGAAAACCTTCGCCGCGAACACGATTCGTGACAACGGCACCGACGACCAGACGCGTGCTGATATCGCCCGCGCCTTTGAAGATGCGGTGGTCGATACGCTGATGATTAAGTGTAAGCGAGCACTGGATCAGACGGGCTTTAAGCGACTGGTAATGGCAGGCGGCGTGAGTGCTAACCGCACGCTGCGGGCGAAACTGGCGGAAATGATGAAAAAACGCCGTGGAGAAGTGTTCTACGCGCGTCCAGAATTTTGTACTGATAACGGCGCGATGATCGCCTATGCCGGAATGGTGCGGTTTAAAGCAGGCGCGACGGCGGATCTCGGCGTTAGCGTGCGCCCGCGCTGGCCGCTGGCGGAGTTACCGGCTGCGTAAAACTATCAGGTGCCGGATAGTCTCTTCCGGCACCTTCCTTTCTTAAAGCAACACAACGGGCATCCACAGCAAGCCGGTAATCACCAGCAACACGAGGAATATCAGCCCAAAAATCGCCCCCAGTCGCCAGTAATCCACCGTTGGCAGATAACCACTACCGTAGTAAATCGGGCTGGGTCCGGTGGCGTATGGCGTAAGAATGCTCCCCAGACCAATTGCCGCGCCAACCATCAGGCAGAACACCGGCAGCGGGATTCCCGGCATCGCCAGCGCGGCGGCAATCATCATCGGTGCGAGGGCGGAGGTATACGCCGTGGCGCTGGCAAAAAAGTAGCGTAGCAGATAAAAGACCACAATCAACGCCACCATCACCATCGTCGGCGAATAACCGTTTAAGCTGCCTGCTAACAGTTTGCCAAACCAGCTAATAAAACCGGTGTTGTTGAGTCCGGTAGCGAGGGTGATAAGCGAAGCCAGCCAGAAGAAAACGTTCCACGCCGCTTTATTACTGACAATATCGTCCCAGCAGATAATGCGCAGAAGCAGCATCAGTGCCACTACGCTGTAACCGACCATCGCGGCATCGATATAATCACCGCCAAAAATCCACAGCACCAGCGCGCCCACCATCAGCCCCAGCATCCGTTTTTCACGCGAACAGAGCGGGCCCATTGCCTGCAGTTCCGTCTCTGCCCAGCGCGGCACCTGATCGCCAGACTTCAATACCGGCGGGTACAGTACGTAAGCCAGCCAGGGAACCAGCAGAACCAGTAAAATACTGAGCGGCAACATCCCGAGGACCCAGTCGCCCCAACTCAGCGTGGCGTGAGATGCGCTTTTCATCAGTCCAATTAACAGCAAGTTTGGTGCCATCGCCGTCAGGAAAATGGCGCTGGTCACGCAGTCGGCAACAATCCCCATCCACATGATGTACGAGCCAATACTGCGCGAACTGCTGTCGTTCGGCTGTGATTGATAGAGCGGCGGCAGGTTACGGATGATGGGATAGATAATCCCCGCACCGCGCGCCGAGTTGGACGGTGTTACAGGTGCCAGGATCAGCTCGGAGAACATCACCGCATAGCCGAGAAACAATGTGCGATGCCCCATCTTTTTCACCAGAATCAGCGCGATGCGACGTCCAAGACCGGTTTTTTCATAGCCAGTGCCAAACATAAAGGCGGCGAAAATCAGCCAGATAACCGAATTAGAAAAACCAGAAACCGCCCAGGAAAGAGATTTGGCGGTGAATTTAAAACCTGGCTGGGCGAGCTGCTCCGGGCTGAACAGCAGCCAGGGAGAGAGAATGGCGATGATGGAGATACCCACCATCGCCACCACGGCACCCGGCACGGGTTCGAGGATCAGCCCAACGATCACGCCAGTAAAAACGGCAAAGTAGAGCCAGGTATGACTCTCCAGCCCTGCGGGAACCGGAATTAGAGCAATAATGGCGATGACCGCCAGCGGCGCAAGGTATCGCCACCATTCAGTGGAAGGTTTCATCGTGTTATGCCTGCGAAAAAGGAGAGGGGGCGAGCCTCTCCGTGAGGGTTATTTGATGTAATGGACGTGCTCGCAGATCTCTTCCACGATGGGCTCGCGGCGTTCGGCGAACAGCTTTTTGTTTTCGGCTATCAGGTTGTTTCCGTGGGTATCTATAGAGACAATCAGCGGGCCGAACTCTTTGACCCGGCAGACCCACAACGACTCCGGCATCCCGAGTTCTGTCCAGTGCACCTCTTCAATTTCTTCCACCTGAGTTGCTGCCAGCACCGCGCAGCCAGCCGGGAAAATCACATGCAGCGCCTTGAATTTCTGACAGCCCTCTTCGGTCAGCGGCCCCATTCCGCCTTTGCCAACCACCAGTTTCACGCCGGTCTGCTCGATAAACTCACGTTCAAAACTTTCCATACGCATACTGGTTGTCGGGCCAACGGACACCATCTCCCATTTGTCGCCGTTTTTGCGCACGATGGGGCCAGCGTGGAAAATCGCTTTGCCGTTGAGATCGTAAGGGATCGGACGTTTCAGTTCGATCAAGCGGCGGTGACAAACGTCACGGCAGGTCACCAGTGTACCGGTCAGGTAGATCACATCGCCGACGCGAATATCTTGCAGATCTTCAGCTTTGATCGGGGTTGTCAGGATCTTTTTCATAACGCGCTCCGGGTGTGAGACAGATTTTCAAAGGTGAGATCGGCATGAACCAGCAGTGTGCCGCGACGATGCGCCCAGCAGCCTGTAGAAACAGCAACGCCGATGGTTGACGGATGGCGGGCGGCAGATTCGATATGTACGCCCATCACTGAACTGTTGCCAGTCAGCCCTTGTGGACCAATCCCCAGACGGTTGAGTCCTTCTTCCAGGCGTACCTCCAGCTCTGCCGCTTTTGGATTAGGATGGCGGCTGCCAATCGGGCGCAAAATGGCTTTACGCGAGAGCACGGCGGCGGTTTCCACTGAGGTGGCGATGCCCACGCCTACCAGTACTGGCGGACAGGCGTTTACAGCGAGAGTAGAGATATTTTCAAAGACGAATTTCACTACGCCTTCGTAGCCTTCCGAAGGCATTAATACTTTCGAGCGACCAGGCAGTGTGCAGCCGCCGCCAGCCATGTAAACTTCGATTTCCGCATCGTCACCGTCGGGAATGATGTCCCAGGTAACCCACGGTACGCCGCTGCCGGTATTTTTGCCGGTGTTCACTTCGTCAAAAATTTCCACCGCGTTGTGGCGCAGTGGCGCTTTGACGGTTGCTTCTTCCACAGCTTGCTTAAGAATGCTTCGCAGCTCGCCAAGCAGCGGGAAACGGGAACCGACTTTAACGAAGAACATAATCTCCCCGGTGTCCTGACAGGCAGGACGATTCAGGTCGATCGCTTTTTGCATGTTGTCGAACATCGTGTGGTAGATGATTTTTCCCATCGACGATGTTTCGGCATCCTTTAGCTGTTTTAGTTTATCCACCACGTCATCAGGCATCCGGGTAGATATCATAGCGGTAAAGTTAGCGACAATATCCGTCAGCTTATTCACTGCCTGTTGCTTATTACTTTCGCTCATCATGGCAACTCCAGTTTCTGTATTTGTCTGGAAAAATTCACCGTCACAAACTACCACTAAAAATGTGGTTTTATATTTTTTGCCGCCGTGAATATGTAATTAACAGTTCGTTAATCAACACGAAAATAAGAACGAATATTGCGCCAGAGCAGGGAATGGCAATGTTTTGCGAAATACACTGCGTTTATCAAAACTGCGGATATTTAACAATGCTAAATAGCTGGCCTTTAGCCAAAGACTTGCAGGTACTGGTGGAAATCGTCCATAGCGGGAGTTTTAGCGCCGCTGCGGCAACGCTTGGGCAAACGCCTGCATTTGTCACCAAGCGGATCCAAATCCTTGAAAATACGCTGGCAACCACACTGCTGAACCGCTCTGCCCGAGGCGTGGCACTGACTGAAAGTGGCCAACGTTGTTACGAACATGCGCTGGAAATCCTCACCCAATATCAGCGACTGGTCGATGACGTCACGCAAATCAAAACGCGCCCGGAGGGGATGATTCGTATTGGTTGCAGCTTTGGCTTTGGGCGCAGTTATATTGCGCCAGCCATTACCGAACTGATGCGCAATTACCCTGAATTACAGGTGCATTTTGAATTGTTCGATCGGCAAATTGATTTAGTGCAGGATAATATTGATCTTGATATTCGTATTAATGATGACATTCCTGATTATTATATCGCGCATCTGTTAACGAAAAATAAAAGAATATTATGCGCCGCACCTGAGTATCTGAAAAAATATTCCCCGCCACAATCATTACAGGAATTAAGTCGCCATGACTGTCTGGTGACTAAAGAGCGTGACATGACCCACGGAATATGGGAGTTAGGGAACGGCCAGGAGAAAAAGTCGGTGAAGGTTAGTGGGCATCTTTCCTCCAACAGCGGCGAGATTGTGCTGCAATGGGCGCTGGAGGGCAAAGGGATTATGCTGCGTTCCGAGTGGGATGTTTTGCCGTTTCTGGAGAGTGGCAAACTGGTGCGAGTATTGCCGGAGTATGCACAAAGCGCCAATATCTGGGCTGTTTACCGGGAGCCGCTCTATCGCAGCATGAAATTACGTGTCTGCGTGGAATTTTTGGCGGCGTGGTGCCAGCAACGGCTGGGTAAACCTGACGAGGGCTATCAGGTTATGTAGGCTCGTCATAAATCACTCGGGATCTTTTTCACGCTTTCTTTTGAATTTCGTCCAGATTTTTGTCTCCTGGTGACGCCACAGACGCTGGATGTTGTCATGATGACGCAGCAGGATCAGGCAAGAGAGCATCGAAACCGGGAAGGTGAATTGAGGCTTGAACCACCAGACATAAAACGGAGCAATCAGCGCGCTGACAATCGCCCCCAGCGACGAATATCCACTCAATAGCACGGTAAGCAGCCAGGTCCCCGCCATCACGCCCGTTAAATCCCAGCCGATCGGAGCAATAGCGCCAAAAGCGGTGGCAACGCCTTTTCCCCCTTTAAAACCGAAGAAAACGGGCCAGATGTGTCCAAGACAGGCGGCAATCGCAATTAATCCCAGCCAAAATGGGCTGACGCCTAATTCATATGCTCCCCAGACAGGCAACATACCTTTTAGAACGTCAAAGATCAGCACTGCTACGGCTGCTCCTTTGCCACCCATGCGTAAAACGTTGGTCGCGCCAGGATTACCGGAGCCGCTGGTTCGCGGGTCGGGCAAGCCACAAAGGCGGCAAACCAGAATGGCACTGGAAATGGAGCCGCAGAGGTACGCGATGAGGATCATTCCAGGCGCGATTGCACTCATAAGCTGTTCCGTTTTGAAAATTCGTGTTCAACGATGAATCTGTGGATAATACGCACATTTCGCCGGAAGTGGTATCCGGTTAGCCAAAAAGCAGGCAGGACGTGATGGATATTGTATTTATAGAGCAACTTTCGGTAATCACCACTATTGGTGTTTACGACTGGGAACAGACCATCGAACAGAAGCTGGTGTTCGATATCGAAATGGCGTGGGATAACCGTAAAGCGGCGAAAAGTGATGATGTGGCGGATTGCCTCAGTTACGCTGACATTGCAGAAACGGTGGTCAGCCACGTCGAAGGGGCGCGTTTTGCACTGGTGGAACGCGTGGCGGAAGAAGTGGCGGAACTGCTGTTAACTCGCTTTAATTCGCCGTGGGTTCGCATCAAACTTAGCAAGCCAGGCGCAGTGGCGCGGGCGGCGAATGTCGGCGTCATCATTGAGCGTGGCAATAATCTGAAAGAAAATAATTAATTTTACAGCTGTTAAACCAAACGGTTATAACCTGGTCATACTGCAGTAGTTCGGACAAGCGGTACATTTTAATAATTTAGGGGTTTATTGATGAGCGATATGCACTCGCTGCTGATAGCGGCAATATTGGGTGTGGTCGAAGGATTGACAGAATTTCTGCCGGTATCCAGCACGGGCCATATGATTATTGTCGGTCACTTGTTGGGGTTTGAGGGCGACACGGCGAAAACCTTTGAAGTCGTGATCCAGTTAGGATCAATTCTGGCGGTAGTAGTGATGTTCTGGCGGCGTCTGTTTGGTCTGATTGGCATTCACTTTGGACGCCCGTTGCAGCACGAAGGAGAAAGCAAAGGTCGTTTAACGCTGATCCACATTTTGCTGGGGATGATCCCAGCGGTGGTGCTGGGACTGTTGTTCCACGACATGATTAAATCATTGTTTAACCCGATAAATGTCATGTATGCGCTGGTTGTCGGCGGTTTGTTGCTGATTGCCGCCGAATGCCTGAAGCCGAAAGAGCCGCGTGCGCCGGGTCTGGATGATATGACCTATCGTCAGGCGTTTATGATTGGCTGCTTCCAGTGTCTGGCTCTGTGGCCGGGATTCTCTCGCTCCGGGGCGACCATTTCAGGTGGGATGCTGATGGGGGTGAGCCGTTACGCGGCTTCTGAGTTCTCGTTCCTGCTGGCGGTGCCGATGATGATGGGCGCAACGGCGCTTGATCTCTACAAAAGCTGGGGCTTCCTGACAACCGGCGATATCCCGATGTTTGCTGTTGGGTTTATCACTGCCTTCGTAGTGGCGCTGATAGCGATTAAAACCTTCCTGCAATTAATTAAGCGGATTTCGTTTATCCCATTCGCCATTTATCGCTTGATTGTGGCGGCTGCGGTGTACGTCGTATTCTTTTGATGTGAAGAATAGTGTCGGATGCCTGGAATTGTCCACGATTGCGTAGGCCGGAGAAGGCGTTTACGCCGCATCCGGCAATCAACGCCTGATGCGACGCTTGCGCGTCTTATCAGGCCTACAACCGTCGTTGCATGTAGCCGGATAAGGCGTTCACGTCGCATCCGGCAAAGTGCCCAACACTCACTCAGGCTTTGGGCAACGCTGTTCCTTCCAGCTGGCTACCGCTGCAATTCGGCGGCGGGTCAGCTCTTCGCGAATCTCTACACCTTTAAATCCTGCTTCAACGACGGCTTTTGTCGGCACTGACTGCGCCACTTCCCAGGCTTCGCGCAACCAGCGGCCTTGCGGGTAGTCCGCCGATTCAAAACCGGTTCTGCCGCGCACGTCTGCCTCGCTGGTCAGCGCCAGTTGCTCTACACGTTGCGGCTTACGCCAGGCGTCAATGGAATCAAACAATTTAACAATGGTTTTCGGGTTCAGCATGGGGAAGGTGTGGATGAGATCGTGAAACTCAGCCACCAGTTTGGCTAAATCGCGAATTTCATTTGGCACGCGCAGACGCTGACATAGTTGTTCCACCAACTTAACACCTGCCGGACCGTGGCCGTGATGACGAGGCCAAAGCTCTGGCGGCGTCAGCCCTTTACCGAGATCGTGGCATAACGTCGCGAAACGGACATCGACCTGCGGACTTAGCATCGCCGCCATGGAGAGCGTCATTAAGGTATGAATCCCGGTGTCGATTTCCGGATGCCATTTGGCGGGGGCCGGAACGCCGAACAGGGCGTCGATTTCCGGGAATAAAACGCGCAGTGCGCCGCAATCGCGCAGCACCTGGAAGAACACTTGTGGATTGCGGGTGGTGAGGGCGCTTTCCGTCTCTTTCCACACCCGTTCAGGCGTCAGGTGTTCCAGTTCGCCCGCGTGGGTCATCTCGCGCATCAGCGCCAGGGTTTCATCAGCAATACGAAAACTGAGGTGGGCATAACGCGCAGCAAAACGCGCCACGCGCAGCACGCGTAGCGGATCCTCGCCAAAAGCGGGGGAAACATGGCGTAACAGACGATTTTGCAGATCGCCCAGACCGTTGTACGGGTCGATAATCTCGCCGTCATCGTCCTGGGCCAGCGCATTAATGGTCAGATCGCGACGCTTAAGATCATCTTCCAACGTGACATCCGGTGCGGCATAGCAGGTAAAACCGGTGTAACCGGAGCCGGATTTCCGTTCGGTACGTGCCAGCGCATACTCTTCATGCGTTTGCGGATGCAGAAAAACAGGAAAATCGCGGCCTACCTGCTGGTAGCCCGCGTCGAGCATCTCCTGTGGCGTGCTGCCGACAACCACCCAATCTCTGTCTTTGACCGGTAGCCCTAACAATGCATCCCGTACCGCACCACCGACCAGATAAATCTTCACGCCATCTTCCCTTCGTCAAATACACAATTCCTAATAATAAGACAGTGCAACGAAGAAGGCGATTTAGTTCATCCAGCGATCTTTGCGTTTGCGCGTTGGGATCAGGTGCGGTAATACCAGCCCGAGCAGCAAGCCAAGCCCCAGCACGCCGCCGCCATACATAAACCATTGCATGATGATGGTGCGCTGTTTGTCATCTAACTGCACGCTGGCGGCATCGACCTTTTTCTGTGCGACAATCAGTTCGTTTTTCAGCTTCTGATTTTCTTCTTTTAACCCGTTGATCACGCTGTCGCTCTGCGCCACTTTTTGCTGCATTTCAGCAGTGCGCTGATTCCAGGTGTTATCAATATTGGTGAGCTTATCGGTCAGCGTTTTGACCTGATTTTCCAGCACCGGTACACGAGTGCGCAGGCTTGGCTCGGTATTAAGTTCTTTTAACGGGATCCAGGCGGTACGGCCGGAGCTGTCTTTCACCTGGGCATAATTGGTGTTGGCGTCAGTTTGTAATAAGGTTACTTCCTCGCCCGCGTTAACTGTGCCCACGAGGCGATAATTATCCCCCGGACCACTGCGGACCCAAGTGTTCAGTTCGTCAGAAACATAGCGCTTTTCTTCGGCGTGCGAGACGGCAGTGGCGCTAAGTGCAAGTATAGTTAATCCGATCAGGCGTAATTTTGGCATCAGGCTGTCGTTATTGTCTGGGAAAAGTGGAACGATAGTAGTGGCATCAGTGTCGCTACGCAAAGCATTCGCTATCAATCGGAATCCTCTGTGTCAGGTCTTGCCACAGCTTCAATCTTTTACGCCCGTCAAATTGCCCGTTGCATGGCAATTTGGCGCAAAATACTATCTACTGACAAAAAAGATCGCATTAAGTTCGCCGTTCATCGTCACTAATGTGACATAACCGGATAAGTAAAGGCCATGGCTCAGGAAATCGAATTAAAGTTTATTGTTAATCACAGTGCCGTTGAGGCGTTGCGTGACCATCTCAATACGCTGGGCGGCGAGCACCATGACCCCGTGCAGTTGCTGAATATTTACTACGAAACGTCGGATAACTGGCTGCGTGGGCACGATATGGGCTTGCGTATTCGTGGCGAAAATGGTCGCTATGAAATGACGATGAAAGTCGCCGGGCGAGTGACTGGCGGTTTACACCAGCGCCCGGAATATAATGTGGCGTTGAGCGAACCAACGCTCGACCTGGCGCAGTTTCCGACGGAAGTCTGGCCGAACGGCGTGTTACCTGCCGATCTCGTTTCCCGCGTACAACCGCTGTTCAGCACCGATTTTTATCGCGAAAAATGGCTGGTGGAGATCGATGGCAGTCAGATTGAAATCGCCCTCGATCAGGGCGAGGTGAAAGCCGGAGAATTTGCTGAACCTATCTGCGAGCTGGAACTGGAACTACTTAGCGGCGAAACGCGCGCGGTGCTGAAACTGGCAAACCAACTGGTATCGCAAACTGGTTTACGCCAGGGCAGCCTGAGCAAGGCGGCGCGTGGCTATCATCTGGCGCAGGGAAATCCCGCGCGTGAAATCAAACCCACCACCATTTTGCATGTTGCGGCAAAAGCCGATGTGGAACAGGGGCTGGAAGCGGCGCTCGAGCTGGCGTTAGCACAATGGCAGTACCATGAAGAGTTGTGGATACGCGGCAACGAGGCGGCGAAAGAGCAGGTTCTGGCAGCAATCGGCCTGGTTCGCCATACTCTGATGCTGTTCGGCGGTATCGTGCCGCGTAAAGCGAGCACTCACTTACGTGATCTGTTGACTCAATGCGAGGCGACCATTGCTTCTGCGGTTTCTGCTGTGACGGCGGTCTATTCTACCGAAACGGCAATGGCGAAACTGGCGTTGACCGAATGGCTGGTAAGCAAAGCCTGGCAGCCGTTTTTAGATGCCAAAGCGCAGGGCAAAATCAGCGATTCCTTCAAACGCTTTGCCGATATCCATCTTTCCCGCCATGCCGCTGAACTGAAAAGCGTTTTTTGCCAGCCGTTGGGCGATCGCTACCGTGACCAGTTGCCACGCCTGACACGTGACATTGACTCAATACTGTTGCTGGCGGGTTACTACGATCCTGTCGTCGCGCAAGCCTGGCTGGAGAACTGGCAGGGGCTGCATCACGCTATTGCGACCGGGCAACGCATTGAAATTGAACATTTCCGTAATGAAGCAAACAATCAGGAACCGTTCTGGTTGCACAGCGGAAAACGTTAATCAGGCAAGGATAAAATCGCTTATGAAGCCGCTCTCTTCACCGTTACAGCAGTACTGGCAGACCGTTGTTGAGCGGCTGCCAGCGCCTTTAGCCGAGGAATCACTTAGCGCACAGGCGAAGTCAGTACTTACTTTTAGTGATTTTGTGCAGGACAGTGTAATTGCGCATCCAGAGTGGCTGACGGAGCTGGAAAGCGAGCCGCCACAAGCCGATGAATGGCAGTATTACGGCGAGTGGTTACAGGAGGCGCTCAGTAACGTGAGTGACGAGGCTGGGTTAATGCATGAACTGCGGCTGTTCCGGCGGCGCATTATGGTACGTATCGCCTGGGCGCAAACGCTGGCACTGGTTACTGAAGAGAGCGTATTGCAGCAGCTCAGCCATCTGGCGGAGACGCTGATTGTTGCGGCGCGTGACTGGTTGTATGACGCATGCTGCCGCGAGTGGGGAACGCCGTGCAATGCGCAGGGCGAAGCGCAACCGCTGCTGATTTTAGGCATGGGTAAGCTGGGTGGAGGGGAACTGAATTTCTCCTCAGATATCGATCTGATTTTTGCCTGGCCTGAACATGGTTGTACGCAGGGCGGACGCCGGGAACTGGACAACGCTCAGTTCTTTACCCGCATGGGGCAGCGGTTGATTAAAGTGCTGGATCAACCAACGCAAGATGGCTTTGTCTATCGCGTAGATATGCGGCTGCGTCCGTTTGGCGAAAGTGGCCCGCTGGTGCTGAGCTTTGCGGCGCTGGAAGATTATTACCAGGAGCAGGGGCGTGACTGGGAGCGTTACGCGATGGTCAAGGCGCGGATTATGGGCGATAGCGACGGCGCTTATGCTAACGAATTGCGTTCGATGCTGCGCCCGTTTGTTTTTCGTCGTTACATCGATTTCAGTGTGATTCAGTCTCTGCGCAACATGAAAGGGATGATTGCCCGTGAAGTGCGTCGCCGCGGTTTGACCGACAACATCAAACTGGGCGCGGGCGGTATTCGCGAAATTGAATTTATCGTCCAGGTGTTCCAGCTTATTCGCGGCGGGCGAGAACCGTCGCTGCAATCGCGCTCTTTACTGCCAACGCTCAGCGCCATTGCCGCGCTGCATCTGCTTTCAGAAAACGATGCTGAACAATTGCGAGTGGCGTATCTGTTCCTGCGGCGCCTGGAAAACCTGCTGCAAAGCATTAATGACGAACAAACCCAGACGCTTCCTGCAGATGAGCTTAACCGTGCGCGGCTGGCGTGGGGGATGGAGTTCGCTGACTGGCAGCAACTGACCGGAGCGCTGGCCGGACATATGGCTAATGTGCGTCGGGTATTTAACGATCTGATTGGTGACGACGAAAGCGAAACCCAGGAAGAGACTCTGTCAGAGCAGTGGCGTGAGCTGTGGCAGGATGCATTGCAGGAAGATGACACCACGCCAGTGCTGGCGCATCTTAGAGAAGATGATCGCAAACAGGTGCTGACGCTGATTGCCGATTTCCGCAAAGAGCTGGATAAGCGCACTATCGGGCCGCGCGGACGTCAGGTGCTCGACCATCTCATGCCGCATTTGTTAAGTGACGTATGTGCGCGTGAAGACGCTGCTGTCACGCTGTCGCGCATCACCGCCTTGCTGGTGGGGATTGTTACCCGCACCACCTATTTAGAATTGCTCAGTGAATTCCCCGCGGCGCTTAAGCATTTGATTTCTCTGTGTGCCGCATCGCCGATGATTGCCAGTCAACTGGCGCGCTATCCATTATTGCTGGATGAACTGCTCGATCCGAACACCCTCTACCAGCCGACAGCGACGGATGCCTATCGCGACGAATTGCGCCAGTATTTGCTGCGCGTGCCAGAAGATGACGAAGAACAACAGCTTGAGGCGCTGCGTCAGTTCAAACAGGCGCAGCTGTTACGCATTGCCGCTGCGGATATTGCCGGTACGTTACCGGTAATGAAAGTGAGCGATCACTTAACCTGGTTGGCAGAAGCCATGATAGATGCCGTCGTTCAGCAGGCATGGGTTCAAATGGTCGCCCGTTACGGAAAACCGACCCACCTGAACGAACGTGAAGGTCGCGGCTTTGCGGTGGTTGGCTACGGTAAGCTGGGCGGTTGGGAGTTAGGCTACAGTTCCGATCTTGACCTGATCTTCCTCCATGATTGCCCGATGGATGTAATGACGGACGGCGAGCGGGAAATCGACGGGCGGCAGTTTTACCTGCGTCTGGCGCAACGCATTATGCACTTGTTCAGCACGCGCACGTCTTCCGGTATTTTGTACGAAGTGGATGCACGGCTACGCCCGTCCGGGGCGGCGGGAATGCTGGTGACTTCCGCAGAAGCGTTTGCCGATTATCAGAGAAACGAGGCCTGGACGTGGGAACATCAGGCGCTGGTACGTGCTCGCGTGGTATATGGTGATCCACAATTGACCGCTCAATTTGACGCAGTACGCCGGGAGATTATGACGCTGCCGCGTGAAGGCAAAACTTTACAGACAGAAGTGCGGGAAATGCGCGAGAAAATGCGCGCCCATCTCGGCAATAAACATCGCGATCGCTTTGATATCAAAGCCGATGAAGGCGGAATTACCGATATCGAATTTATTACCCAATATCTGGTGTTGCGCTACGCCCATGAAAAACCGAAGTTAACGCGCTGGTCAGACAACGTGCGCATTCTGGAACTACTGGCGCAAAACGACATTATGGAAGAGCCGGAAGCGATGGCGCTGACCCGTGCTTACACTACGCTTCGCGATGAACTTCATCATCTGGCATTACAAGAGTTGCCAGGCCATGTGCCGGAGGATTACTTCACCGCAGAGCGTGAACTGGTCCGGGCAAGCTGGCAGAAGTGGCTGGTGGAGGAATGAAATATGGTATTATCGCGCGCAAATTTTGAATCTCTCAGGAGACAGGAATGAAAGTAACGCTGCCAGAGTTTGAACGTGCAGGAGTGATGGTGGTTGGTGATGTAATGCTGGATCGTTACTGGTACGGTCCCACCAGCCGTATCTCGCCGGAAGCGCCAGTACCCGTGGTTAAAGTGAATACCATCGAAGAACGTCCGGGCGGCGCGGCCAACGTGGCGATGAACATCGCTTCTCTCGGTGCAAACGCACGCCTGGTGGGGCTGACAGGTATTGATGATGCGGCGCGCGCGCTCAGTAAATCGCTGGCGGACGTGAACGTAAAATGCGACTTCGTTTCTGTGCCGACGCATCCGACCATCACCAAACTGCGGGTGCTTTCTCGTAACCAACAGTTGATCCGCCTGGATTTCGAAGAAGGTTTCGAAGCTGTTGATCCGCAGCCGCTGCATGAGCGGATTAATCAGGCTCTCGGTACGATTGGCGCGCTGGTGCTTTCTGACTATGCGAAAGGTGCGTTGGCAAGCGTACAGCAGATGATCCAACTGGCGCGTAAAGCGGGCGTTCCGGTGTTGATTGATCCAAAAGGCACCGATTTTGAACGCTACCGCGGCGCTACGCTTTTAACGCCTAATCTCTCGGAATTTGAAGCTGTTGTTGGTAAATGTAAAACCGAAGAAGAGATTGTTGAACGCGGCATGAAACTGATTGCCGACTACGAACTCTCTGCGCTGCTGGTAACCCGTTCCGAGCAGGGGATGACGCTGCTGCAACCGGGTAAAGAGCCGCTGCATATGCCAACTCAGGCGCAAGAAGTCTATGACGTTACCGGTGCAGGCGACACGGTGATTGGCGTGCTTGCGGCAACGCTGGCGGCTGGTAATTCGCTGGAAGAAGCCTGCTTCTTTGCCAATGCGGCGGCTGGTGTGGTGGTCGGCAAACTGGGGACATCCACGGTTTCGCCGATCGAGCTGGAAAACGCAGTACGTGGACGTGCAGACACTGGTTTTGGCGTGATGACCGAAGAGGAACTGAAGCTGGCTGTAGCGGCGGCGCGTAAACGTGGCGAAAAAGTAGTGATGACCAACGGCGTCTTCGACATTCTCCACGCCGGGCATGTCTCTTATCTGGCAAATGCCCGCAAGCTGGGTGACCGCTTGATTGTCGCCGTGAACAGCGATGCCTCCACCAAACGCCTGAAAGGGGATTCTCGCCCGGTTAACCCGCTCGAACAGCGTATGATTGTGCTGGGCGCACTGGAAGCGGTCGACTGGGTGGTGTCGTTTGAAGAGGACACGCCGCAGCGCCTGATCGCCGGGATCCTGCCAGATCTGCTGGTAAAAGGAGGCGACTATAAACCAGAAGAGATTGCCGGGAGTAAAGAAGTCTGGGCCAACGGCGGCGAAGTGCTGGTGCTCAACTTTGAAGACGGTTGCTCGACGACCAACATCATCAAGAAGATCCAACAGGATAAAAAAGGCTAACCGGAAAGCGGTTCACAGATCTCGCTTCGTGCCAGGTAGACCTATTGACGCTGTTGTTTTTTCAACCTAGAGTAAAGGGACAAGGGTGAGGGAGGATTTCTCCCCCCTCTGATTGGCTGTTAGTAAGCGTGGAAACTTATCAGTAACAACACAATCAGTATGATGACGAGCTTCATCATAACCCTTTCCTTCTGTAAGGCCCCTTCCTCGGGAGGGGCTTTCCCGTTTCAGCCCCTTGCTGACTCCCCGATTGTTGATTAGCGCCTGACCCCGCGCAACGCTTTCCCTGATACAGATTTCTCTTCCCCGAGTCGACTCGCAAAACGCTGTAACAACCTGATCATTTGCACTTTTTAGCGGAATGCAGATATAAAAAATCCCCGGCTTTTTGGGCCAGGGATGTGTGTTAATGAAACCTTCTTGACGCTGTTGTTTTTTCAACCTAGAGTAAAGGAACAAGGGTGAGGGAGGATTTCTCCCCCCTCTGATTGGCTGTTAATAAGCTGCGAAACTTACGAGTAACAACACAATCAGTATGATGACAAGCTTCATCATAACCCTTTCCTTCTGTAAGGCCCCTTCCTCGGGAGGGGCTTTCCCGTTTCAGCCCCTTGCTGACTCCCCGATTGTTGATTAGCGCTGGACCCCGCGCAACGCTTTCCCTGATACAGTTTTCTCTTCCCCGAGCGGTCACGTAAAACGCTGTAACAAACTGATCATTTGCACTTTTTAGTGGAACGCAGATATAAAAAATCCCCGGATTTTTGGGCCAGGGATGTTCATAGATGAAAATTTATTCTACGTTTTCTGCGACGGGAGTTGTTGAGGTTAAGGGTGAAGTCAATGCCGCCAGCGAGCCGCCTGAAACGCCAATTTCATTGAGCAAGGAGTCAATCAGCGGTGCCTGTGTGCGGTAAGAAAGGGCGGCAGACAATGCCTGTTCCGCCAGATTTCCGCCACCAACGCTGCCTGATGCCGCATCCCCCGCAGCGCCACCACGGTTCAATCCATCTACCTGAATAATCTTGATGCCGTCGATAGACTTCATCGGTTCAACGGATTTCTCTATTACCGCAGGTAACGACTGTAATAGCGCCAGTTTGAATTTTAGGCTGGTTTGCTCGTCAGAAAGCACGTTGATTGCATCGTTCAGCGCACGTTGCGCTTCTGCTTCCGCCAGACCTTTTTTACGCGTAGCTTCGGCTAACTCAACGATCGCTGCCGCCTGCATCTCTGCGGCTTCTTTCTCTGCTTTTGCTCGGACGGTCAGTTCGACCGCTTTGGTTTCTGCGTCTTGCGCTGCGGCAATCAGCGCCACCTGCTTGGCACGATCGGCTTCGGCTGTCTGGCGAGTGGTTTCTACGTTTTGTTGCGCACTTACCGCTTCTGCAAGTGCGAGGTTGGCACGCGCTTCTGCCTGTGATTGTTGTTCTGATTTTGCCGCAATAGCGATCGACTTCGTCTGGTTGGCGATTTCGGTAACCTGCTGCTGTTCGATCTCTTTAATGCGAACTTCACGTTCAGCCTCAACCTTTCTTGAGCGGACGGCCTGTTCGCGGTCGATTTCCGTTTCCTGAATCTGTCGTTCAGCCAGAATTCGCGTCTGCTCTGCTTCACGACGACGTTCAGCTTCAAAAGCCGCAATTTTCGCATTCTGCTCAGCGGTACGGGTTTTAACCTGCTGCTCCTGCTCAAGCGTCATAAACGCTTCTTGCTGTTCAATCTCCAGCTTCCGCGAAAGAGCATCTCGATTTTTCTCACGCACTGCAACTTCTACATCCTGTTCAACTTCGTTACGCTCGCGACGACGGCGTTCCGTCTCCTGGGTTAGTTTGGTCAAACCTTCGGCGTCAAAAGCGTTGTTCGGGTTAAAATGCTCTTTCGAAGTCTGGTTAAAGTTGGTGAGTGAAACACTTTCCAGTTCCAGTCCGTTTTTCGACAAGTCTTCTGCCACGGTATTTTGTACACCCTGCACGAAGTTCTCGCGGGTATCCTGTAACTCATGCATGGTCATTTGCGCAGCGGTGGCGCGTAGGGCATCGACGAATTTATCCTCGACCAGCATACGTAAATCTTCTGGTGATAGAGTGCGTTGCCCCAACGTCTGGGCCGCAGTGGCGATGCCTTCTACTGACGGTTTTACCCGTACAAAGAAAGCCACTACAACATCAACACGCATACGATCTTTCGTAATCAGGCTATCAATAGTAGAACGGCTGACTTCCAGCTTAAGCGTATTCATATTGATAGGAATGATTTCGTGGAAGATCGGCATTACGATTGCGCCGCCGCTCATTACCACTTTTTGCCCGCCTAACCCGGTACGAACAAATGCCTGCTCGGCAGATGCCCGACGATAAAGTCGCGCGAAAATAATACCGATAATAAACAGAACACATACGGCAACAATCGCCATAAACATCCATGACGGTACTAAGTTAACGATATCATCCATTATTAAATTTCCTTTTGTTTAAATATTTACAATATATTTGGCCAGGGATTTTTTTCTGCTAAATATCGTGTTGCAGAAAGTCGGCAAATAATCAATACCTTGTCACCTTTGGTGAAGTTTTTTCCTTCTTCAGGTTCCAGTAATAAATAGTGTATTTGACCAAATTGATCGGTAAGTTTTCCTTCACAGGGTCTGCCTGATATTGCCTGATGACCGGTAATTAATGCCATGCAGCCAATATATTCTTCTTCTGTAATAGCAGAACTATGATCGCGAGGAATCCAGGGGGCGATCGCCTTGCCGATATAATGCACTGTAATAACAGTGAGCAGTAAACAAACAGGAACCACCAACAGGTTTGAGAGTGGAGCTTTCCAGACCGTCACGCAGGCATGCTGTAGAACGATGCCGATAAGGCCAAAAAAACCAGCCAACAGGCAGAGGATGACGAGGGCTGGTAGCCTTCCAATATTAAGATAATGAAGTGCCTGACTAATATTACCTGTGGTTATGGAATCGTAATGATCAAGATGTGCATCAAGAGCACCGGAGAGCATGTGACCGCAGACAATAGCAATAATTTCTAACAGGCCGATCAAAAGTACAAAGGAAATAGCGAAAAGATAAGGTGTGTTATAGTCGGCAAATAAAATCATCAGTCACTCCATCGTCCATTCAGTGACGCATTGTTTACTATGGTATGATTTCATTTCTTACATTTATCTTTGCTAATAATAACATGTGTTAGTGAAATTTTAAAAGGGAAAGTCTTTTAACGTTGTAATTATTTTCAATAAAAAGTGTGATCCAAAACAATATATTTACGCACGTTATGTTTAAAGGCACTACACTGATTAAGGAATACTGAAATCAGAAAAAGCATATGGCCTTAAAAGGTATGCGATAACCGGAGGATGTGCTTATGGATCATGGTCTTAATTCTTTAAATAATTTCGATTTCCTGGCGCGTAGTTTTGCCAGAATGAATGCTGAAGGTCGACCGGTCGATATTCTGGCCGTCACTGGTAATATGGATGAAGAACACAGAACCTGGTTTTGCGCTCGTTATGCCTGGTATTGCCAGCAAATGACACAGTCAAGAGAACTGGAACTAGAACATTGAGATTACGGGCCGTCAGGCCCGTTTTTGTGGTGCTTTATTCTGCTTTATCAACTGGCGGGATGGCGGGAGGAGATTGAACTTCTGCTGCCGGATTACTACGAGCTTCCAGTTCACTGATGCGCTGCTCCAGTAACGCCAGTTTCTCACGAGTCCGTAACAGGACCTGCGTCTGCACATCAAATTCTTCGCGGCTTACCAAATCGAGGCGAGTCAGCTGTGCTTGTAGGGTTTGGCGGATTTTTTTCTCCACATCTTCCCCGAACTCCCTGATTCCTTTAGGCATTGATTCGTGAACCTGGCGAGCAATTTGCTCAATTTTTTTCGGGTCAATCATTGTAGTTTCCCTGTACTGATAGGTGTTTGGTGCCATTGTAGTGCGATAAGGGTAAGTCATAAACCAGAATTATGTGAACCTATGCGTTGCTGCCGTTAATCATTAGCGTTATAGTGAATCCGCTTATTCTCAGGGCGGGGCGAAATTCCCCACCGGCGGTAAATCAACTCAGTTGAAAGCCCGCGAGCGCTTTGGGTGCAAACTCAAAGGACAGCAGATCCGGTGTAATTCCGGGGCCGACGGTTAGAGTCCGGATGGGAGAGAGTAACGATTCTGTCGGGCATGGACCCGCTCACGTTATTTTGGCTATATGTCGCCACTCCTAAGACTGCCCTGATTCTGGTAACCATAATTTTAGTGAGGTTTTTTTACCATGAATCAGACGCTACTTTCCTCTTTTGGTACGCCTTTCGAACGTGTTGAAAATGCACTGGCTGCGCTGCGTGAAGGACGCGGTGTGATGGTGCTTGATGATGAAGACCGTGAAAACGAAGGCGATATGATCTTCCCGGCAGAAACCATGACCGTTGAGCAGATGGCTCTGACCATTCGCCACGGTAGCGGTATTGTTTGCTTGTGCATAACCGAAGAACGCCGTAAACAACTCGATCTGCCAATGATGGTCGAAAATAATACCAGCGCCTATGGCACTGGTTTTACCGTGACCATTGAAGCTGCTGAAGGTGTGACTACCGGTGTTTCTGCCGCTGACCGTATCACGACCGTTCGCGCAGCGATTGCCGATGGCGCAAAACCTTCAGACTTGAATCGCCCTGGCCACGTTTTCCCATTGCGCGCACAGGCGGGTGGTGTACTGACTCGTGGCGGTCATACCGAAGCGACTATTGATCTGATGACGCTGGCAGGCTTTAAACCTGCAGGTGTGCTGTGTGAACTGACTAATGACGATGGCACTATGGCCCGCGCGCCAGAGTGCATCGAGTTTGCCAACAAACACAATATGGCGCTGGTCACTATTGAGGATCTGGTTGCATACCGTCAGGCGCATGAGCGCAAAGCTAGCTGAAAATAACTGCTAAAACTGGTGCGATAATCAAAGAAACCGAAGCTGTTGAAGGCTTCGGTTTTATTTTGCCCTTACCCTGCTGAATGTAAATTTCACCGCTTTATCTATGAGTAAATTTCACTAATATCAGACAACCTTTTTCATTATGATCAAAATCATATAAATGTTCCGATATTATGCGACCATATAAATATATCCGAAAATGGATATGTGAAATTTATGCGCTAAATGTTTGGTATTGTTAAATATTAAGGGTAAAAAGGATGTTTATCTCCTGGTACTGGATTGTATTGATTGCGCTGGTTGTGGTGGGGTATTTCCTGCATTTGAAACGTTATTGTCGGGCGTTTCGCCAGGACAGAGACGCACTGCTTGAAGCGAGAAACAAATACTTAAACAGTGCGAGAGAAGAGACAGCAGAAAAGCTGGAGTAGTGCTTCTGCGATGCCTGCAGATGTTGTCCATGCTGGACAACATCTGAAGTTGTTTTCAACCAATTCCCGCCGTTTGTAACAGCACTAAACTAAATCCCATTACTGACATCCCACACAGCACGCCATAGCTGGGATTATTATTGGGATCAATCTCTTTGGCTAACGGCATTAATTCGTCCACGGAGAGCGCCACCATGATTCCTGCAACCGCCGCCATGATTGCCGCCATGACCACAGGGGAAATCATGCTACCAAGGATTAACCACGCCAGAACGCCGCCGAGAATTTCCGCCAGCCCAGAAATCCCCGCCCACAGAATTGCGGTGCGTTTCGACCCCGTTGCCGCGTAAACCGGCCCCGCAACCGCCAGACCTTCAGGAATATTGTGCAAAGCCACGGCCAGTGCGATGCCAAAGCCCAGCTCCAGGTTACTGCTTGCCGTAACAAAGGTGGCAATCCCTTCCGGGAAGTTATGCAGACTGATTCCAAGAGTGAGCAGAATAGCAGTGCGCTTGAGCGATTTGGGCAACGGTTGCACCGATTTTTGCATTAAATCCTGCGGATGCGCATGCGGCAACATGCGGTCCAGACCAAAATAGCCCAGCAGACCAAAAATAAACATCCCGTAGCCCAGAACGGGGGACATTCCTTCGGCGGCTAATGCGGCAGGGAGCATCTCCATCAATGAGATAAGCAACATGATCCCCGCTGCAAACCCTAGCGAAAATGCCAGCAGTCGGTTCGAGGGTTTTTGCCCGAGAACGCCGAGAAACGCGCCAATAAACGTGGCTGCCCCCGCCAGTATGGTCAGAATGAGAGGTACTGACATCGACAACTCCTTATAAATCTTCACCTTCAGGCAGATCGTCAAAATAACTGATGATGATCATCATCGTTATCCGGGTTCTTACTCCGCCGAACGAGCGTATTGTGAGGATATCAAAATGACACCTTTAGTTAAGGATATCATCATGTCTTCAACACGTATGCCAGCATTGTTTTTAGGTCACGGTAGTCCGATGAACGTGCTGGAAGATAATTTGTATACCCGCAGCTGGCAGAAGTTGGGGATGACATTGCCACGCCCGCAAGCGATTGTCGTGGTTTCGGCTCACTGGTTTACCCGTGGTACAGGAGTGACTGCGATGGAGACGCCGCCAACGATTCATGACTTTGGCGGCTTTCCGCAGGCGCTGTACGACACCCATTATCCGGCTCCTGGCTCACCGGCTTTGGCTAAGCGATTGGTTGAGGTGTTAGCGCCAGTGCCTGTCACACTGGATAAAGAAGCCTGGGGCTTTGACCACGGCTCGTGGGGCGTACTAATTAAGATGTATCCGCAAGCGGATATCCCGATGGTGCAGTTGAGTATCGACAGTACCAAACCCGCCGCCTGGCACTTTGAGATGGGGCGTAAACTGGCAGCGCTGCGAGATGAAGGAATAATGTTGGTCGCCAGCGGTAACGTGGTGCATAACCTGCGCACGGTGAAATGGCATGGCGATAGTTCCCCCTATCCGTGGGCGACGTCGTTTAATGAGTATGTGAAAGCGAATCTGACGTGGCAAGGACCGGTGGAGCAGCATCCTCTGGTGAATTATCTCGACCATGAAGGTGGCGCGTTATCGAATCCAACATCGGAGCATTACCTGCCGCTATTGTATGTTTTAGGTGCATGGGATGGGCAGGAGCCAATTACCATTCCGGCCGATGGTATAGAAATGGGCAGTTTAAGTATGTTGTCGGTGCAGGTAGGTTAATAGATGAAGAAAACCGAAGCCAATTTCTGGCTTCGGTTTGCATTACCTTACTTTCTCAGCAGCTTGAGTCCCCATGCGCCGCTCATCACTAATAGCAGCAATAAGCAAAGACCAAAAGCCAACATACAGGCCTGAGCCATGTTCATAAAGTGCCACGGCGGTAGCAGATACCAGCCTTCAGATTGCTGATACATCGCCACAAACCACTGCTGCATACTGCTCAGAGTAACGCCATCGGGAACGATTGGCGCATCATAGCCGCAATCCCCGGTAGGTTTGAACCAGTTTGGTGCCCACTGTGCCAGCGGCAGGTTAAAGGGGAAAGTTGGATCGGTAGAGCAACCCTGAACGCCAAACAGTGAATCGGGATCCGGGTTATGCACCGCATGGTGGATATCGTTCAGTTTGAATGAAAACTTCAGCCCCATGATGCTGCCGTAAAATGCCATCACGCAGCCAATTAGCTTAAGGATGATGTTCTTCGGGTTGATCGCCGCAACCAATCCTCCAATAACCATCACAAACATGGCATAGCGAATGTATACACATTGCTCACAGGGGGCCATGTAGAGATAGATCTGGAAGAAAGAGTGCGCCAGGATAATTAACGCGCCCATCGCAACGGTCATTAACAACCACAAAAAGCGTTGCTCCTGCCATCTGACCAGTGTGTCGACTGGTGATGTGCGAAGGTCTTTCCACATTCCCTTAATACCCATAGCCTGTTTCCCTGTTATTTGCTTGCTAACTCACGGATAAGGTCTGCCATCGCGTCGATGGATTTGATGCTCTTGGTGTAGATCAAATACTTACCATTAACGACGTAAGCCGGAACCCCCTGGATTTTGGCGACTTCATAAGAGGCTTTCCATTTTTCCAGTGTTTCTTGTACCGCTGGCTCTTTCAGTGCAGCTTCAAAATCCGCCTGGCTCATACCAGCAGCATCCAGACCCGTTTTGATAAAGGCAGCGGGATCTTTACCGTCAGACCAGCGTTCTTTTTTGTCGTGATAAGCCGCGTAGTAGGCAAACTTGGCTTTCTTAAACTGAGAGTTAGCATCAAATAAGGAAATACCTGCTGCTTTATCTTTATTGATCAAGACAGCAAAGACTTCGCTCGCCTGTTTACCGTATTCGCCTTTGGTTTCCAGATGGAACGGCGTGAAAGCAACGACATCTTTCACTTTTTCCGATACCGGACCGGTAACCGCTTTGTCGTACTTGTAACAGAACGGGCAGGCGTAGCTGAATACCTTAATCAGCGTTTTGTCGGCATTCGGAATCGGTTTTTCCAGTACCATATAATCCGTGCCTTCGGTAAATGCAGAAGCAGTAAATGAAACCGCCAGAGCCGCAGTAAGCAGTACGCTTTTAAACAGTGATGAGATCCCTAATTTCGACATTTTTATTCCCTTCTTAATTATTTAAACATCTGTTTTGGACGGACTAACAGCGCACGGTAGTGAGTCTGGTTGGGTTTATCAGACATCACGTCAATTTCCACTTTCACTTCTTTGGTTTTGTAGTCGATCTCGTTCAACTTGCCGACGGTCGGCTGGCCGACGTCAAACAGATGAATGGAGCCACCGAAGCCGAACATGGTGTCACGGTCAGCCTGGTATTCGATAATGGAGGTGATTGGGCTATAGAAATCGTAACCACGTTCTTTACCGTATTCCCAAACTTGCTGAACGGTACCTTTCTTCTCATCAATCTTATATTCCACAAAACGGGAATATTTCATGGTTGGTAAGGCAGGTTGTTCCAGATGGCGACCGTCGCCGTTATCAAAGATAGTGAGTGTACCTTTGCTGGAGATCCATGCGGTATGCTGGGTATAGGTAAAGTCGAAGTCTGAGTTTTCACACAGGCCATTTTCGTTACAGGTGATCGGCTTACCGTTAGCGTCAACGGGTTTCAGCAATTTGCTGGCCAATGGTTTTTCCCAGCCTTTCGATGGGGCAAGGATCCATTTCACTTGTTTATCACGACCAATTTTCACAACGCCCTGGTGACGAGAAGAGAGGATAATTGAGTCATCTTTCGCGTCATAGGCGATGGAGTTGACGTGCGCCCAGTTACGACCTGGTCCTACACCCAGCGCGTCGCCAAACGGTGTATCTGGCTCCAGTTTTGCCTGCTGTCCGGCGTGAGCAAGGTCAACGTTGACGCAAACTGCGCCTGCATCCAGTGCACCGAGCAGAGCATCACGTTTCGGATCGAGGATCTTCGTCAGATCCCATACATCGACAACGCGACCAGATTTATCGACTTCGAGGATATGGTCACGAATGGTGGTGACGTGTACGCCGTCATCGCGACGGTAGTTACTTTTACCTACGCGCAACAGTACCGTACCATTAGGCGTCTCAATGGATTCATGAGTGGCGTCAGCGAATCCGCGCGGCAGTTTATGATCTTCCAGCACCTGACCCATCATGTCGAACTCGTACCAGTGCTGGCCTTGTACTGCGGTAAAGGTGCCGCGTGGTGTTTCGCGGATACCCATCAGATAACCACGTTTGTTGATATTACGGTCACGGCCATCGTAGAAGGTGTCTTGATCCAGCCACCAGCGGTATTCACCTTCGGTATCGACAATGAAAGTAAAGGGCGCGATATCAAAGGGCAGTGCGCCGGTTGCCGGACCTGCATCGAGGATCCCTGCATTTTTATCTTTCTCACCGTGCCAGTGGAGATCGGAACCTTGTGCAGTAAAGGTGTGGGTATTAACCAGATAGAGGCGATCTTCAAAACCAGGTGCGACTTTAACGACTTTGGTCTGCTGTAGATCAGAGATGGAACGGTTATCCATGTAATTGTTGACGATGGCTGAAGTTTGCACCACGTAATCATCTTTCATGGCCTTGCCGTTTTCTTTCCACTCAACGGTCACTTTGTTGGCAAATTTCTGATAAAGACCAAAAATCGGTACACCATCGTAAGTTTTTAGTGACTCCTGGCCCACGGAATAGCTGATTTCAACGCCTTTTTCGCCCTTCCCGTGGACGGTAACTTTGACGTCAGAAATGACGTGGCTATCTAAGTCAACCAGAGCGGTCAGTGGTGCATTGCCGTAGGGATCGACAATGATTGCACCGAGTTGCCCGGCAGGTGGTGCAGGTTTAAAACCCGCCGCCATTACGCTAGTTGCAGACAACCCCAGGGCTAATGCTACTGTTCCGGCTACTAGTGTTTTTCTATATTTATCAAACATGGATATATCTCCTTATATAACGCAAATATATAATAATGATGAATATCGACTGTTGAGATGGTACTAATAAATTTGTTTTGTGAATGAATAATGTAACTCTAATAAAATATGAGAATGTTTTGCTGCTTTTGAATATGTTGTTATTTGTTGAAACAACTATTTATTTTTAATGGATAGTAGGGTGGCGATATATCAATAACAATGTTCAATATTGCGTAGTGTGATCTCTGCGACATTGTTTTTTAATTATTAAATTAAAATATGAAGAGGTAAATATAAAATATTTAATATATATCAATGTGTTGTGCGGTGATTTATTTACTTACTTTAATTGCAATACCACTTACATATGACGATTTAACATTAAATTGGTTATTAATGTTAAATAAAAGTTGGAGATGTATGGATTTATATATTGATGAAGATTATAAATGATGGATTATGAAAAGTTGCCCCGATTATCGGGGCAATATTAAGCAGTGTTATTCAACAAAAATATGTGGATAAAACCGAGACATATCCTGGGTGATCAACGCACGGTCTTCACGAATGCCAATTCCGGCGGGTTGATCGTTCACCAGCCAGCTACCAATCAGCATATAACTGTCGCCAAATTTTGGTAACGGATGGAATTGCTGAACAATCATGCCTTCTTCGCCATACGGACCTTCTGCTGCTTCAATGGTTTTGCCATTCTCGATAATCGACACGTTTGCGCCTTCACGCGAGAAGATTGGCTTAACCACATATTTTTCCATTTCTGGATAATCATCTTCAGCAAAATAAGCGGGCAACAGGTTCGGATGATTCGGGAACATCTCCCATAGTAGCGGCAGAAGTGCTTTGTTGGAGATAATGCTCTTCCACGCCGGTTCCAGCCAGCGTACGCCAGCATCTTCCAGCTTGGTGGAGAACATCTCGCGCAGCATAAATTCCCATGGATAAAGCTTGAACAGGTTAGCAATCACCTGATCCTGCAAATCCGTGAACTGACCTTTTTCGCCTAAACCAATATCGTCGATGTACAGGAACTCGGTAGCGATTTCAGCTTCCGTCGCGCAGTCCTGCAAATACTGGATGGTGCCACGATCTTCCACCGTGTCACGACAGCAGGTGAGATGCAGCAACTGGAAGCCATACTGTTCACGCAGCTCGACAAAGCGATCGATCAGCTTTTCTTGCAGACTGTTAAACTGGTCGCTGCCTTCCGGCAGGTTGCCCGCGTTAAGCTGATCTTCCAACCAGATCCACTGAAAGAATGCTGCTTCATACAGTGACGTGGGCGTATCAGCGTTATTTTCCAGAAGTTTAGGTTCGCCAGTGCCATCCCACGCCAGATCAAGGCGTGAATAAAGCGACGGCTGGTGCGTCAACCATGACTGACGCACAAAACTCCACGTGTGCTTTGGAATGCGGAATTTGGTCATCAGCTCATCGCTGGAGATCACTTTTTCCACCACTTTCAAACACATCTGGTGCAGTTCGGCGGTGACGTCTTCCAGCTTTTCAACCTGGGCGAGGGTCAACTTGTAGTAAGCATCTTCACACCAGTACGGCTCGCCGTACATGGTGTGAAAATTGAAACCGTATTCGTGGGCTTTTTCACGCCAGTCTGGGCGCTCGGTAATACTGACTCTTTCCATCGGTATCAGCCACCCATTGAACGAGAAGAGGTGCCGGTTGCGCTACGCTGCATAGTGCTTTGTTTGGCAACAGATTCACCAAAACCGCCACGGGTAACGGTAGTGGTGGTCGCCGGTTTTGGTGCCATTGCCGTCTTCGGTACGGTCATGGTGCGGCCTGGCTGGGCTGCGCCATAGTTTTTACCCGTCGCGTCGGTATATTTACCATAAGCCGGGCTGGCTGGGTTTTTCGAGGAGAACAGCGGCTGCTGTGCAAATCCCGCGCCGCCGCCCATCAGACGTCCCATCATGTAGCCGGCCATCAGCGGCATCCAGAAACTCCCGCTGGATTGCTGGGCCTGCGCCTGGTTTTCAGGTGCCATGCCAGCCTGGGCTGGTGCCTGCTGGCACTGACCTTCACCAAATTCGGCAATACAGTCTTCACGAGTGGCGTATTTCGGCGCAGTACGTTCTGCTTCTTTCAGCGCATTGTTGTACGCGGTGGTACATTCGGCGCTTTTGCCTGGGTTTGCAGCTGAACAGTCGTCAGCATTTTGATAGAGAGACACTGTTTCATCACTCTTTTCACAGCCTGCCAGCATAAAAACAGTAGCAACAGCGAGAGCGACAGGTGTCAGGTGGCGTGCGCTCCAGTTTTTGCGGAACGATGCGTGGCGTATGGATTTTGTCCGTTTCATTTTTGTCTTCCAGGACCAGTGGTAAATACCCATCAGAATAGAGGATGGCTGGTCGAAATTGAAGCGAGAAGGGGGAAGAATGCGGCAGATAACCCGTATCTTTACGTTGCCTTACGTTCAGACGGGGCCGAAGCCCCGTCGTCGTCATCAGTTACGGAAAGGGTTATGACCGTTACTGGTGTTAGTGCGTGCGGATGCTTGCTGAACGGCTGGAGCCGGGCTATCAGGTGCATAACCATCAGCAATAGCATTCTGTTCTGGCGTTTGCGGTGCGACGTTTTCCGGGTTAGTGGAAACCGGTTTGCTCAGTGCATTGTTCAGTGCCAGCAGATCCTGCTCGTTCAGCGTACCCAGAGCTGATTTAATATTCAGCTGGTTAATCAGGTAGTTATAACGCGCATTCGCCAGTTCTTGCTTGGCGTTGTACAGCGTAGTGGTCGCATCCAACACGTCAACAATGGTACGCGTACCGACCGAGTAGCCCGCTTCCATCGCGTCTAAAGAGCTTTGGGCGGAAACCACGGCTTGTTTGTAGGCGTTAATGCTACTAATAGATGCATTAATGTTGTTGAAGGAGGAACGCACGGTCTGCACGACGCTACGATGGGCGCTTTCCAGTTGCTCGCTGGCGCCGACAAAGTTGTACTGTGCCTGTTTCACCTGCGAGTTAACCATTCCGCCCTGATAAATCGGCAGCGAGAAGCTTAGGCCCACTTTGTTCTGACCCATATTGCTGTCGTCATATTGGGTACCTGTCGCACCACGGGTTTTTGAACCGCTGTAAGAGGTGTCAGAAATTCCGGTAGAGGCCGTCAAATCCAGAGTCGGTAAGTGACCGTCCTGCGCCTGGCGAATTTGCTCGCGCGCCAGATCCTGGCTCAAACGTGCCTGTAACAGCGACAGGTTGCGTTTTTCGGCTTCTTTCAGCAGCGCGTTAACCGGTTGTGGTTTGTCGGTCTTGAAGTTTTCGACATTCAGCGCCGCCAGTTCCGGATAGTAGTTACCGGTGATCTGACGCAGCTGCTCAACGGCGTTGTCGAGGTTGTTACGTGCGGTCACTTCGTTCGCCAGCACGGTATCGTACTGTGCGCGGGCGTTCTGCACGTCGGTGATCGCCACCAGGCCCACGTTAAAGCGTTGGGTGGTTTGATCTAACTGACGGTAGATTGCCTCTTTTTGTGCCTGGGTATAAGAAAGCACGTCAATGGCATTCAACACGTTGAAATAAGCGGTCGCGGTGTTGAGGATCAAGGTCTGTTGATCGGTCTGATACGTGACGTCCTGAATCCCTGCTGCTTTTTCCTGCAGTGTTAACGCACGCCATTTCGACATATCAAAAATGGATTGAGTTAACTGCAGGGACGCACTGGTCGCGTTAGAGTTGATGCCGTTCGCGTCGCGGTAGCCGTTGCTGTAGGTGTAATCTGCACCTAAACCTAGCTGTGGCAGTAATGGACTGCGTGCTTCATTAATTTTTTCAAAGGCAGCATCACGATCGGCGGCAGACTTACGCAATTCCGGGTTACTAAGGCGTGCTTGCTGATAAACTTGCATCAGGTTCTCGGCCTGGCTCAACGAACTGAACCCAGAAAGGCTCAGGCCGATAAGAATGGGGAGCAATTTCTTCATTTGCATTCCTTGTGGTGAAGCAGTATTTAGCGCGATCAAACTGTAAAATTATTGCGGATTCTAGCAGAAGCCGCTACCGCAAAAGGTTGGCGTTACGTGCCATAGGGCGTTAATGTGCCTCAATTTAACACATGACTGCTCAAACGGCAGTCAAACGTCGCTGAAATTCACATTTTATTCACTATTAGTGCCAGGACATTAGCCATGCTTAAGCCAGACAACCTGCCCGTTACATTTGGCAAAAACGATGTAGAAATTATTGCACGAGAAACACTTTATCGCGGCTTTTTTTCATTAGATCTTTATAGATTTCGTCATCGTTTATTCAACGGGCAAATGAGTCATGAGGTCCGACGGGAAATTTTTGAACGCGGTCACGCCGCAGTCTTGCTACCCTTTGACCCAGTGCGCGATGAAGTTGTACTGATTGAGCAGATACGAATCGCCGCGTATGACACCAGCGAAACGCCCTGGTTACTGGAAATGGTTGCCGGGATGATTGAAGAAGGTGAGAGTGTGGAAGATGTTGCCCGTCGCGAAGCGATTGAAGAGGCGGGACTAAACGTGAAACGGACCAAACCGGTGTTAAGTTTCCTGGCAAGCCCGGGCGGCACCAGCGAGCGTTCGTCAATTATGGTGGGCGAAGTGAACGCCACGACCGCAAGCGGCATTCACGGTCTGGCTGATGAAAACGAAGATATTCGCGTTCATGTGGTAAGTCGGGAACAGGCATACCAATGGGTAGAAGAGGGGAAAATCGACAACGCAGCGTCGGTCATCGCTTTGCAATGGCTGCAACTGCATCATCAAGCGTTAAAAAATGAGTGGGCATAAATGAAGCGTTACACACCTGACTTTCCTGAAATGATGCGCCTGTGCGAGATGAACTTTTCACAATTGCGCCGTTTGTTACCGCGCAATGACGCACCCGGTGAAACTGTAAGCTATCAGGTGGCAAACGCACAATATCGGCTAACGATTGTGGAATCGACCCGATACACTACCCTGGTGACTATTGAACAGATTGCGCCAGCGATCAGTTACTGGAGCCTTCCGTCGATGACGGTGCGTCTGTATCATGACGCGATGGTGGCTGAAGTGTGTTCAAGTCAGCAGATTTTTCGCTTCAAAGCGCGGTATGATTATCCTAATAAAAAGTTGCATCAACGCGACGAAAAGCATCAAATTAATCAGTTTTTAGCGGACTGGTTGCGATACTGTTTAGCACATGGAGCGATGGCGATTCCGGTTTATTAGCGTCGTGAAACCTAAGGACACCATTTGGAAAGCCTGTTAACCCTTCCTCTGGCTGGTGAGTCCAGAGTCAGGATTTTACAAATTACCGATACTCACCTGTTTGCGCAAAAGCACGAAGCCCTGTTAGGGGTGAACACCTGGGAAAGTTACCAGGCGGTGCTGGAGGCGATTCGCCCACACCAGCACGAATTCGACCTGATTGTCGCGACAGGTGATTTAGCGCAGGATCAAACGGCTGCGGCCTATCAGCACTTCGCTGAAGGCATCGCAAGTTTTCGTGCGCCCTGCGTCTGGCTGCCGGGCAACCATGATTTCCAGCCTGCGATGTACAGCGCGCTACAGGACGCGGGTATATCTTCAGCGAAACGCGTGTTTATCGGTGAACAGTGGCAAATCCTGTTGCTGGACAGCCAGGTGTTTGGCGTACCGCACGGTGAGCTAAGCGAGTTTCAACTCGAGTGGCTGGAACGTAAACTGGCTGATGCGCCAGAGCGCCATACCTTGCTTTTGCTGCATCATCATCCGTTGCCTGCGGGCTGTAGCTGGCTTGACCAACACAGTCTGCGTAACGCGGGTGAACTGGATAACGTGCTGGTGAAGTTTCCGCACGTCAAATATCTGTTATGCGGCCATATCCATCAGGAACTGGATCTCGACTGGAATGGTCGTCGCCTGCTGGCAACGCCATCGACCTGCGTGCAGTTTAAGCCGCACTGTTCCAACTTCACGCTGGACACTATCGCGCCCGGTTGGCGTACGCTGGAACTCCATGCCGATGGTACGCTGACCACAGAAGTACACCGCCTGGCAGACTCCCGTTTCCAACCAGATACCGCTTCAGAAGGTTACTGATGTCGACGCTTCTTTATTTACACGGTTTCAATAGTTCGCCGCGTTCTGCGAAAGCGAGCTTGTTGAAAAACTGGCTGGCGGAACATCACCCTGACGTTGAGATGATAATTCCGCAGTTACCGCCGTATCCTTCCGATGCGGCAGAACTGCTGGAATCCATTGTCCTGGAACATGGCGGCGATTCGCTGGGTATTGTCGGTTCGTCACTGGGGGGATATTACGCCACCTGGTTGTCGCAATGTTTTATGCTGCCCGCAGTGGTGGTAAACCCGGCGGTGCGCCCGTTTGAACTGCTTACTGACTATCTCGGTCAGAACGAGAACCCCTACACCGGGCAGCAATATGTGCTAGAGTCTCGCCATATTTACGATCTTAAAGTCATGCAGATTGACCCGCTGGAAGCGCCGGATTTGATCTGGCTGCTGCAACAGACGGGAGATGAAGTGCTGGATTACCGCCAGGCGGTGGCGTACTACGCTTCCTGCCGCCAGACTGTTATAGAAGGCGGCAACCACGCATTCACGGGCTTCGAAGATTATTTCAACCCGATCGTCGATTTTCTTGGTCTGCACCATCTCTGACGATCAACTCGAATTACTAACTTAAACCATGACGCAAACTTATAACGCTGATGCCATTGAGGTACTCACCGGGCTTGAGCCGGTTCGCCGCCGTCCGGGGATGTATACCGATACCACTCGCCCTAACCATTTGGGGCAAGAAGTCATTGATAACAGTGTGGATGAAGCACTGGCCGGTCACGCAAAACGCGTGGACGTTATTTTACATGCTGACCAGTCGCTGGAAGTGATTGACGATGGCCGTGGAATGCCGGTGGATATTCACCCGGAAGAAGGTGTTCCGGCGGTAGAACTGATTCTTTGCCGTTTGCACGCGGGCGGTAAATTTTCTAACAAAAACTACCAGTTCTCTGGCGGTCTGCACGGCGTGGGGATTTCGGTGGTTAACGCCCTGTCGAAGCGCGTAGAAGTTAACGTGCGCCGCGATGGTCAGATTTATAACATCGCCTTTGAAAATGGCGAAAAGGTGCAGGATTTGCAGGTTGTTGGTACTTGCGGTAAACGCAACACAGGCACCAGCGTGCACTTCTGGCCGGATGAGACTTTCTTTGACAGCCCGCGCTTCTCTGTTTCCCGTCTTACACATGTGCTGAAAGCCAAAGCGGTACTGTGCCCTGGCGTTGAGATCACTTTTAAAGATGAGATCAACAATACCGAACAACGCTGGTGCTACCAGGACGGTCTGAATGATTACCTGGCGGAAGCGGTAAACGGCCTGCCGACGCTGCCGGAAAAACCGTTTATCGGTAATTTTTCTGGCGATACCGAAGCGGTGGACTGGGCGCTCTTGTGGCTGCCGGAAGGTGGCGAACTGCTGACCGAAAGCTACGTCAACCTGATCCCAACGATGCAGGGCGGTACGCACGTTAACGGTCTGCGTCAGGGGCTGCTGGACGCGATGCGTGAGTTTTGCGAATACCGCAACATTCTGCCGCGCGGCGTGAAGCTGTCGGCGGAAGATATCTGGGATCGCTGTGCTTATGTGCTGTCGGTGAAAATGCAGGATCCGCAGTTTGCCGGGCAGACCAAAGAGCGTCTCTCTTCGCGTCAGTGTGCGGCATTCGTTTCGGGCGTGGTGAAAGATGCCTTCACCTTGTGGCTGAACCAGAACGTTCAGGCGGCTGAACTGCTGGCGGAGATGGCGATTTCCAGCGCCCAGCGCCGTATGCGTGCGGCCAAAAAAGTGGTGCGTAAAAAGCTGACCAGCGGCCCGGCACTGCCTGGCAAACTGGCAGACTGTACCGCGCAGGATCTTAACCGTACCGAACTGTTCCTTGTGGAAGGTGACTCTGCAGGCGGATCTGCCAAGCAGGCGCGCGATCGTGAATATCAGGCGATCATGCCGCTGAAAGGTAAGATCCTTAACACCTGGGAAGTTTCTTCCGACGAAGTGCTGGCCTCACAGGAAGTACACGATATTTCGGTAGCGATCGGTATCGATCCTGACAGCGACGATCTTAGCCAACTGCGTTATGGCAAGATCTGTATCCTGGCGGATGCTGATTCCGATGGTCTGCACATTGCCACGTTGCTCTGCGCCTTGTTTGTAAAACACTTCCGTACGCTGGTGAAACATGGTCACGTATATGTAGCGCTACCACCGCTCTACCGCATTGACCTTGGCAAAGAGGTCTATTACGCCTTGACGGAAGAAGAGAAAGAGGGCGTGCTCGAACAATTAAAACGCAAGAAAGGCAAGCCAAATGTCCAGCGTTTTAAAGGTCTGGGTGAAATGAACCCGCTGCAACTACGTGAAACCACGCTCGACCCGAACACTCGCCGTCTGGTGCAGTTGACCATCGACGATGAAGACGATCAGCTTACCGACGCGATGATGGACATGCTGCTGGCGAAGAAACGCTCGGAAGACCGCCGTAACTGGTTGCAAGAGAAAGGCGACATGGCGGAGATTGAGGTCTGATGATCTTCCCGTCAGGAGAATAAAACATAGCCCGGTATACACGCGTATACCGGGCTTTTTTTATCAAAATTCCATTTTCACTGTGAATTGTACTTCACGCGGATCGCCAATCTGATTACCCAGATTATTTGTGGCGATGGAAGAGGTGTAATACGTTTTATCAAACAGGTTTTTGACGTTTAATTGCAGAGTGACTGGATACTGCAATTTCATTTTGTATGCGGCGAAGGCATCGGCAACAAAATAGCCTGGCAGATAATAGTCAGCCCCATTGGTTGCCGAACGACGGCTTACGCCATGTCCGCCACCGCCAAACGTCAGTGTGTTATTGCCAGGCATGTTATGAATGTCATAGGTCAGGAATAGCGAACCGGTATGACGAGGAACATTCGGCAATGGTTTTCCTGCATAATCAGGATCTTCCAGAACCTTAGCATCGGTATAGCCGTAGCTGGCAATGATATTAATGTTTTCTGTTAATGCTCCTGCAAGGTCGACTTCTACCCCTCTTGAACGAACGCGGCCCGCCGTTTTGGCGATGGTTTCATCACCAATACTTTCGGTATACAACACATTACGTTTATGGATATCAAACAGCGCAATATCTGCGGTTATACCATCGAACAGCTCGAATTTTGCCCCGACTTCGTAAGCATTAGATGATTCCGGTGGAAGATCGCCAATGTAGCTGGCAATTGACGATTGCGGCATAAATGTTTGCGAATAATTGGCAAATAAAGATACCGATGGCGTCAGTTTGTAGACCAACCCCAGTTTGGGCGTCCATTGTTCATCGCGGCTGTCAGTATTGACATTAAAAGGACGGCCTTTACCCGCATATTGCGTGTAATACTGATAGCGGATCCCGGCGACGGCAATCCAGTTATCTGTCAGATAGAGCGCATCCTGTACATAAGCTGAGTAGCTCTCCTGTTTGATCGTCTGATCGCTGTCCGACGCCGAAACCGTTGTGCATTTGCTGGTATTGCCATAAACAGGGTTGTAGATATTGAAATCTTTAGCGTTTTTACAGCGAATCATATCTGTGCGCAGAAGATCATAATATTCATATGACACCCCACCCAGAATCTCATTATAGAATCCAGCAATATCAACATTCCCTTGCAGATCCGCACGAGTAGAATGCATACGCTGGGTAGATCCCTGAGTTGCATCAACACGCCGTGTCAGCGTTCCTGTCGTTGCATCATACGCGGTAACACGAGCCTGATTATCGCTGTATTTATCCTGGCTGTAGCTGTAATCAAAGCGCGCTGTCCACTGGCTATTGAGATGATATTCTGCGTTGAGTTGCGCCAGATCGGACTGACCATCTGTAATATTAAACGGTTCGTCGAAACGTATTTTTCGATCAACGTTGACGGGCTGTTTCGTCGTAAGGTCGAAAATCGTTCCACGATCGAACGGCGTTTTATAATCCCGATGTGAATAGAGCATGGTTACTGTTGCATTATCACCAAACCAGGTGAGTGATGGGGCAATAAATGTGCTGCGCTCTTTACCGAAATTCCGCCAGTAATCTTCATCCTGCACTTCCCCCGTCAGGCGATATGCCAGCTGAGTACCTTCAATGGGGCCTGTGATATCCAGTTGCCCAGTGCCTCCGCCAAAACTGGAGGAAGTGGCTGAGACAGTACCATGGAATGTTTTTTCCGGGCGCTTTGTCACGACGTTAATCAGTCCGCCAGGATCGAGAATGCCATACAGCGTGGAGGCCGGACCTTTTAGCACTTCCACACGTTCAGTTGCAGCGTTGAAGCTACGAGGAAGTACGGTTCGCAGACCATTGGTCATGATGGAGCCATCCCGGTTAGCACCAAACCCACGACGTACAAAGGCGTCCTGAGTTCCGCCTAATGTATTGGTCTGTACCACGTTACTGACGTTATAAAGCGCCTCATCCAGCGTCGTCGCATTCTGATTTTCCAGAACCTGATCGCTAACCGTATTGACCACCTGCGGGATATCCAGCATCGGCATATCGGTTAATGTCGCCGTGGAGGTGCTCAGGGGTTGATAACCATCGGTCGCCTCAGTTGCGGTATTTGCATCCGCTGTAACAGTGATTGTTTCGCCATCTTTGGTCGTTACAGTGTCGGTTGCATGAATCATCGGTGCTGCAAAGAGCAGTGAAAAGAGCGCCCGACCTTTGATTCCTGAGAATGAAGGTGTGAACTTAGCCATTTAGTCTGTTATCCCAAAAACTCACGGATTGTCGCGAGTGAAAATTGTTTCTTGTTGCTCACTAAGCACTATCCGTTTGTTATTTCGCCATCGGATATGTAATTGAGAATCATTCAATCATGCGGTGATGTAGTAGTAAATGAGAAATAACAAAAAATTGCTACATGTATTTTTATGAGAGGTTAATGCAATTAAATTGATATTAACCTGTTAATATTTAATGATTTTATTTTTATTTTTAAAAATATTTCACCTGTTATTTACCTTGTTTTTGTATGGCTTTTAACTTCTTGACTACTACATTTTGTGGCGTCAAACTCTCAAAGGAGAATGAGTTTTATTTTTGTTTGTCTTTGATTAAGTTGGCGTACACGTGGCACATAACGCAAAAGGGCAGGGGCTGATCCTCGACAATGTTTCTGCCGGGTATCACAAGAAAATCATTGTTGATGGTGTTTCTTTCTCCGTTCCCACAGAAAAAATGACCGTTCTGGTTGGGGCAAACGGCTGTGGAAAGTCGACGTTGCTCAGCACCATTGCACGTATCTTGCAACCCATGGGCGGCGCGATATTGCTGGATGGTAAAGCGATTCACGAGCAACCAACGAAAACGTTATCCCGCAGACTTGGGATCTTGCCGCAGTCGCCATTATTGCCGGAGGGCTTAACCGTTTATGAACTGGTGTCGCGTGGGCGTTTTCCCTGGCAAAATTTCATACGTCAATGGAGCGACGCCGATGAGCAGGCGGTAGAAGAGGCTCTGAAATTAACCGGTACGCAGGAGTTTGCACATTTACCGGTTGAAAAACTCTCTGGTGGGCAGCGCCAGCGTTGCTGGATTGCGATGGTGTTGGCGCAAAAGACGCCTTATATCCTGCTGGATGAACCCACAACCTGGCTTGATTTACGTTATCAGGTTGAAATTCTTGAGTTATTACATGATTTAACGCGTCATCACGGGCGTACAGTCGTCGTGGTGTTGCATGATCTGAATTTTGCCGTGAATTATGGCGATACGCTGATATTTTTACGCCAGGGGAAAGTGGTGCGTGTGTTAAATGAGGGGGAACATTGCACGCCTGAGCTGGTAAAAGCGGTTTTTGACGTTGATGTTCACGCATCAATAAATGCTCTGACGGGGAAACCGTTCTTCATGCCGTTTCGTGGTGTAGAAAAAGTATGATGCGCACGGGGCTGGTTACTGTTTTTTTCCTCGCCTTACTGTTGGTGGGATGCGTGGTATATCCAGGGATTGGTGCCCGATTTATTGCACCACAAACGGTGTTGCAGTCATTTCTTCATTTTGAACCGCAAAACTTCGATCACAACGTGATTGTAAGACTCCGTTTGCCGCGTTTGGCGGCAGCATTGCTCACCGGTGCTTCTCTTGGTGTTGCTGGTGCTTTGTTGCAGGCTGTCATTCGTAACCCATTGGGAGAGCCACATATTTTAGGCTTAAATGCCGGAGCCGCCCTCGCTGTCGTTGCCGCCAGCGCGCTTGGACTGGCCTTTCCGGTTGGACGCCCACTGCTGGCATCTGCGGGAGGCGCGTTATTGTTTCTGTTGATATTGCTGCTTTCCTCCGCAGGGCGTTCAGGGTTAACGCCAATGAAAGTCACCTTATGCGGCGTGGCGCTATCGGCGTTCGTGTCCTCAATAACGGCGGCAATCCTGATTCTTGACGAACAAACCTTGCTGGCGATGCGGACATGGCTAGCTGGTGATTTAGCAGGGCAGGATTGGGCGACGCTGGGTACGTCCGCCTGGTTTTCTCTGGGGGGATTTGTGTTAGCCCTTTACCTTGCGCCCTCTCTTAACATGTTGGCTCTGGGCGATCGCATGGCGCAGGGGCTGGGCGTCTCGGTACTCCGCACGCGAACATTCACCCTGCTTGCGATCGCGTTGCTCTGTGGCGCAGCCGTATCGATTGCTGGCCCCATTGGTTTTGTCGGCCTGTTGGTACCGCAGATTGTCCGGCGTCTGGTATCAGCGGATCTGCGCGTTCTGCTCCCTCTTTCAGCCTGTGTCGGTGCCTTACTGCTATTACTGGCAGATATTATTGCCCGGACGCTTTTCACGCCCCATGAGTTAGCGACCGGTGTCATGACTGCGTTAGTTGGTGCGCCCGTTTTTGTCATTATGGCGACGAGGATGTTCAAATGAGTCGGATAATGAACGTCGGGCTACGCCCACTACGTGTTGGTAAGTTTTCGACGCTGGTACGCCCTAAAAATCTGGTGTTGCTTGGTGGGCTGTTTCTGTTTGCGGTTGGAATACTGATATTCGGTCTGATGCATGGCTCTTTCTCTGTCCCGGCATCGGAAGTAGGGCGAGCGTTGTTTGCTCCAGAAAACGTAAGCACAGACGCACGTTATATTGTGCAGGATATTCGCTTGCCGAGAGTCATCATGGCATTGCTATGCGGAGCCATGTTAGGTATGGCGGGGGCAGCGATGCAATCCATTGCGCGTAACGGCCTTGCCGATCCCGGTTTAATCGGCGTCAAAGAAGGATGTAGCGTGGCGGTGCTGTGGCTGATCTTCCAGTTTCCCATGCTGGGAATGTTCTGGCGTCCAGTGGCTGGTCTTGCTGGTGGCTTGTTGGTGGCTTTAATCGTGATTTTTTGTGCGCGCGATATTTCCCGCCCGCGATTTGTTCTGATTGGCATTGGTGTTTCCTGGTTTTTCGCCGCCGGTATCGGTGTATTTATGACCACTGCAGATGTTCGAGATGTACAAACTGCATTGATGTGGTTATCGGGAAGCCTGCATGCAGCTAACTGGATGTTAGTCGGTATTTCAGCCTGTTGGATGTTGCCAGCCGCTCTTTTATTGCTGTTCACCGCCAGGACGGCGGATATCGCTCTGCTTGGTCATCAGGTTGCAACTGGGTTAGGGGTGAATAGTTCTCGTCTGGCGTTGTTACGTGTAGCCGCACCAATAATCCTGACAGCCGTCTGCGTTTCGTGTGTTGGTAACATCGGTTTTGTCGGATTGATAGCACCCCATATATCACGTTTTATTCTACGTGGCGGGCAGACGACATTACTGCTGGGGAGCGCCGTATCGGGGGCGTTGTTAGTCATCCTGGCGGATAGCATTGGTCGTTTGGCTTTTTTGCCTTTGCAACTGCCTGCCGGAATCATTATTTCATTGATTGGTGGACCATTCTTTTTGCTACTGCTCTGGCAGCGCAGGAACAGTTTTTAACGGGAGTTATATGCGTTTATTTTTTTCTCTGCTGATACTGTTGTCATTTTTTGCCCGCGCGACAGAACCTGTTCAGGTGTTTACCGATGATTTAGGGCGCAAAGTCACAGTGCCCGCACATCCAAAGAGAATTGTCTCTTTACACGATCTTGATATCACTATTCCTCTGATTGAGCTTGGTGTACCTCCTGTCGCCAGCCACGGGCGAACACGGCCTGACGGTAGCCATTTCATTCGATCAGGCGCGTTATTGACAGGTGTCGACTTTGATAATTCATCGATCGCTTTTATTGGCACCGCTGATATTGATATTGAAGCGATTGTGGCGGCAAAGCCTGATCTGATCATCACAGAACCGACCCGTAATACGCCCATTGAACAACTGGAAAAAATTGCGCCCACGGTGAGCATTGATCATCTCAAAGGGGGCGCGCCAGAAATCTACCGCAAGCTGGCAGAACTTACAGGAACACAGGCGCAGCTGGCGATACTTGAACGCCGCTATCAGGCACAAATCAATGCGCTGAAGGCGACGCTGGACAGCCAAAAAATAACGGTATCGGTGATTCAGGCAAATCAGGGAAAAATTAATGTGATGCATAGCTATCATTCGCTGGGGCGGGTATTACGCGATGCTGGTTTTCGCTTTCCGCCGCTGATTGAGAGCATTCCTGAAGGTGGGCGAATGGATGTGAGCGCGGAGCGTTTGCCTGAACTGGATGCCGATTTTGTTTTTGCAACCTGGCGCGGTGACACCGGTGGTAAACCTCAGGATGAGCTGGCAGCAATGGAAAAAGTCATGCCGGGGTGGTGTCAGTTTCTGACGGCCTGTCGTTCAGGACGCTATGTGTTGATTTCTCGTGAAGAGGCGATTTCTAACTCCTTTGCATCTCTGGGGCTGATGGCTGCGCAGATACAATCACAAATTGCGGGACGACCTCTACCGGAGGCCAAATGATTCAGAAAGACAAAACGCGGGTTGATATTTATGGTGAGCGTTTTCGCACTCGCGCGAGTCAGTTAACGCCTGGGTTAAGAGCTGTCGCCAGCTACATTAATGAGCATCGTGAAGTGGTACTCGAGCAAACGGCGATGGAAATTGCTGCCACGTTGAACACTTCCGATGCCACAGTTATCAGGGCTATCCAGGCCCTGGGGTTTGCCGGGCTGCGTGATCTGAAACGCACTCTGGAACAGTGGCTTGGTCCAGCCCTTAGTTCCAGCGAAAAGATGTCTACGACGGTGAGTAACTTGACGAGCGATGTTAACACCGCAATCGACTTTGTTCTTGAAGGGCATTTGTATACCTGTAATGTCCTGTCAGAGCCTGAAAACCGCCACGCGCTTGCGCAAGCGGTAGCGTTGTTGGTGCAGGCACGGCAAGTCGCAATTTTTGGCATTGGCGCTTCGGGAATTCTGGCGGACTATACCGCACGACTATTCAACCGCATAGGCTTGCCTGCCACGGCGCTAAACCGTACGGGTATTGGCCTTGCCGAGCAATTGATCGCGCTTCAGCGAGGTGATGTTCTGATCATGATGGCGCAAAAATCTGCGCACCGGGAAGGGCTGACAACGCTGCGTGAAGCGAGACGGCTGGGGATCCCTGTTATTTTGCTGACAAACGCGCTGGATTCACGTTTTAGCAAAGACGCCAGTATCGTGATTCATGTTCCGCGCGGGGATGAAAAGGGGAAAACGCCACTACATGGTACGGTATTGTTGTGTCTGGAAATGATTGTCTGGTCGGTGGCTTCCGCGATGCCGCAGCGTGCGGTTAAAACCATTAAGCGAATTAACGATTTCCATCGGGGTTTGAAAACGGGAAGAAAGAATGGCTAATCTGACCTGAGGCCGGTAGCAACACCGGCCTCTTTTCAGGAAGGTTAAATCCCTAGTTGCAGGATGCGGATATTCATCTCCAGCACATCGCCTTTTACGGCCTCGCTGTACGCTTTCATGTGCGGGGTCTGCAAGTGCGCTTCAAGATGCGCGATGCTTTCCCACTGCTCAATCATCACGATAGAGTCCGGCGCCATAGACTGGAAACTCACGCCAGCAGCGCAATCCACCATCGGCGCATAGCCGTGGCAACCTTCTTCCTTCAGTACGGTTGGAACGATTTTAGCAAACTGATCCAATACCGCCTGACGGTGATGTTGACCAGGACGAGTACGGATTTCTGCGATTACTGTAATCATGGTTAACTCCTTCTAAAGCCAGAGCCCTAGTTAACCAAAAATCTCTACAAGATGCTTGCGATATTCTTCAGTATAGCGGGGAACATCAGGCATTTTTATCACATCATTAGCGATAAATGTCGGCAGCGGTTCCATACCCAGGAATTGGTTTGCTTTATGGAACGGCAGATACACGCCGTCAACGCCAACGCCGTGGAAGAATTGGTCTTTTTCGGTGAAGGCTTCCATTGGTGCGTTCCAGGTCAGGGAAAGCATATATTTTTTGCCCTGTACCAGGCCGCCAGAACCGTATTTTTTCGACGGATCTTTGCGGGTACGACCATCGCTGGCATACAGCGTGCCGTGACCTTCGGTGAACACATCATCGATATATTTCTTCACCGTCCACGGTGCGCCCATCCACCAGCCTGGCATCTGCCAGATCACCACATCAGCCCAGAGAAAGTTTTGTACTTCGGCTTTGACATCGTAGTCGCTGTCGGCGCGAACGATGCGGACATCATGCCCGAGGTCGCGCAGCGTGCCATCCGCGACTTCGGTCAGGGTGTCGTTCAGTTGACCATTGGAGTGGGCGAATTTTTTCGCGCCGTTGATAATCAGGATGTTGCTCATTTTTTATCCTCAAGGTGAGACGTTTGCCGACTATAGTACGTCACAGAGCGGTGCGGTGAAATTAGCAAAATGTGCAAAGTCTTTTGCGAATTTTGCAAAAATTTGATTTTGCTCTGACTCATCGATGCAGGATAAATATTTTCTGAAAATGACAATACTGATAGCAATTTCTCATAATTCCCCTTGGTACAGGATTAACTTACAGGTTTGGTGCAGATTTTCTGCGAGCTGATAATTATGGCGTTGAAGGTCGAATAAGCAAAAATGAAATTATCAGCGTGTGATGCAGATAATTATAAATAGATTTACTGGAGGGTATCGAAAATCAGAGCTCAGATTGGACTTTTTTAGAGAGTGCTAACATATGTTAAAGCAGAAAATTCAAACAATATTCGAAGCTCTGTTATATATTATCCTTTCTTTTTGGTTGGCAAAAAATTTCTTTGCTTTCAATGAGTATGACTGGATGCTTGAGTCGGGAGACAATATTTGCAATATACCTTCCGTATCAGGCGAAGAACGTATATTACAAGCAGTGATAGCCGCGTTTTTTCTTCTGACGCCACTTATTATTATCATCTTAAGAAAACTCTTTGTTCGGGAAATGTTCGAGTTTTGGCTATATGTATTCTCGCTCGTTATTTGTCTGGTTTGTGGTTGGTGGCTTTTTTGGGGACAGCTTATATTTTGCTATTAAGAATATCTATGAGAGCTGTTTAAACGGCTCTCATAGACATATGCACTACCAGCTCACCTTCGCCTCAAATCCACCTTGTGTCGCATTCCCAAACACAACATTCATGCCATGCAATTTGGCGATTCGCTGGACAATCGACAGCCCAAGCCCGCTGCCGGTAGCGGTTTGTCCAGGGGGGCGGTAGAAACGTTCACCAATTCGCGCCAGTGCCTCTGGCGTCACACCGGAGCCGTTGTCTCTTACGGTGAAATTATCTGCATTCAGAGTGACGTCCACCACGCTGCCCTGTGGACTGTAACGTACTGCGTTATCCAGCAGATTTCGGACCAGTAGACTTAGCAATAGCGGTTGCCCGGTGCGTTTGATGCCGTGGGCATTGAGCGTCAGCCGCACGTCAATTTTTGCCTGCTGCGCCGTGTGGTAAATATCCATCACTGACGATTGCAGGAGGTCTTCAAGCGGGATCTCCGCGACGTCCTGAAGGTTATCCAGTGAGTCGAGCCGCGACAGGGTGAGCAACTGATCAACCAAGCGGGTAGCGCGATCGATCCCCGAATGTAATTGCATTAGTGCTTTTTTCCGTGCCTGTGGATCATCATCGGAAAGCTGTGCGACTTCGGTTTGCACTTTCAGCGCCGTTAATGGGCTGCGCAGTTCGTGAGCTGCATCAGAGGTAAAGCGCCGCTCACGGATCATCATCGCATGTGTACGATCGAACAGTTGATTCAGCGACTCGACCAGTGGACGCACTTCGCTGGGTACACCTGCGGTGTTAAGTGGTTTTTCTGAGTCGGGATCGCGCAAACGTAGCGCAAGCGCCAGTTTGTTCAGCGGCGAGAGTTCACGACCCAGCAGTACCATCATGATGATTAACATAATGGGTAACGCAACGAGCCACGGGATCAATTGCCCGGCGACAATCGCCAGCGCCATGTCTTCACGGTATTCCCATTCCTGACCTACAACAATGCGGTATTTACCATCAGACGACGTCATCCAGACAAAACGCCAGGGATCATCTTCATCTACCAGTTGACCGTTAGTAAATCCTTCACGTTGATAGTGATAGGGAATATCCTCCCCGTTGTCGCCATCGTTGAGCACCATTTTTCCATCGTGGGTAAAGATGGCAAAGGTTAGCGCATCATCATCTACATGACCGTGTTTGAATTTCTTCGGCGCTCTTGCCATACGATCTGCCGCGTTGATTTCGTTGAGATCGAGCGTACTTAACCGTTTGGCAAACAGCATTAACTGGGTATCGAACAACTCGTCGACGTTATCCGTTGTTTGCTTCCAGGCGACAAAACTGGAAAGCAGCCAGGTCACCGAGGCCAGAATCAAAAAGATCAGCGTCAGCCTGACTCGCAGACTAAGGCGTTGGGTAAATTTCATTTCTCACCTAATGTGTAGCCTATACCATGAACGGTACGAATAAAGTCACTGCCGAGTTTGCGCCGCAGATGATGCACATGCACTTCGACGGCATTGCTGGTGACCTCTTCGTCCCAGGTATACAGTTTTTCTTCAATCAGTTTGCGCGGCAGTACCCGACCGGCGTTGCGCATCAGGAGTTCCAGCAGGGCAAATTCTTTTGGTTTTAACGTTAAGGGTTCACCTGCCAGGGTGGCGATACGTTTGCCGGGGTCAAGCATTACGTTGCCGTGGTGTAACTCATTACTGACTTGCCCGTTGCTTCGACGCATCAGGGCTTCCAGCCGGGCGGCGACTTCTATCAGCGCAAAAGGTTTGCACAGATAATCGTCGGCCCCCAGGCGCAAACCTTCTACGCGCTCCGCCAGTGCGTCGCGCGCGGTCAGGATCAGTACCGGCTCACGTTGACCTTTTTCTCGCCATTCGCGCAAAATATCGCGGCCATCCATTCCCGGTAAGGTTAAATCCAGAATTACCGCGTCGTAAGGTGCGCTATAGAGCGCTTCTTTTCCCTGACGACCTTCCGTAAACCAGTCGACGCTAAAACCCATCTTACTCAGACCTGTTTTGATGCCATCGCCAATCAGCATGTCATCTTCTATCAGTAAAATTCGCATCTTTTCATCCCTGCGATAACTGTATTTGTTGCAAGTAAACCGTGTTGTAACGTGCTCTGTACAGCCCTAAATTTTCTTTTTTTTCCTTAAGAAGTTGTTAAGGACTATCTTGTTTAATGCTCGGAAACAGACATTAAAGGGAGTAACAAACATGAAAAAATTCGCAGCAGCAATTGCAGTAATGGCCCTGTGCAGTGCACCGGTAATGGCAGCAGAGCAGGGTGGTTTTTCTGGCCCATCGGCAACACAAAGTCAGACCGGAGGATTCCAGGGGCCGAACGGCAGCGTAACTAACGTAGAAAACGCGAAATCTCTGCGTGACGACACCTGGGTAACTCTGCGTGGCAATATCGTTGAGCGCATCTCTGACGATCTGTACCTGTTCAAAGATGCCAGCGGCACCATCAATGTAGATATCGACCATAAACGCTGGAACGGTGTGACGGTAACGCCGAAAGATACGGTTGAGATTCAGGGCGAAGTGGATAAAGACTGGAACTCTGTTGAAATTGACGTTAAACAGATCCGCAAAGTAAACCCGTAATTTTACCGCTCCCGGGACGCGTTCCCGGGAATAATTTCGCAGGGAGGCAAAATGAAAAACCAGACCTTGAAAGTAAGTGTTATCGATTTTCCATCCACCCATGTGGCGATTTTGCCGCATCGCGGTAGTCCTGAGTTGCTCAACTACAGCGTGGCGAAATTTATCATGTGGCGCAAAGAGACGGGGCTTTCCCCTGTTAATCAAAGCCAGACCTTTGGCGTCGCCTGGGACGATCCTGCCACCACCTCACCAGATGCGTTTCGCTTTGATATCTGCGGCAGCGTTAACGAACCGATTCCGGAGAATCGTTATGGCGTGAGTAATGGTGAACTTACTTCGGGACGCTATGCCGTTGCCCGCCATGTTGGCAATCCGGATAACATATCTCATACCATCTGGGCCATCATTCGCCGCTGGCTTCCTGAAAGTGGTGAGAAAATGCGTAAAGCACCGCTCCTGTTTCACTACACCAATCTTGCCGAAGGGATGACAGAGCAGCGACTGGAAACGGATGTTTATGTGCCGTTGGTGTGATGGGGAATCTTGTGAGCCAAATGTGTCTTTGTGCTTGATAAGTGGGTCGTTAACGAAAAGATTACTGCTCGCAAAAATTCTAAGTACCGCGATGCAGAGCATACCGTTTTGCAGCAGGTCGAGTATCTGGCGCTGGATAATTCGGTCACTGGCTATAACCGCTATCGCGCGGGAGAGGTCGATCTGGCCTGGGTTCCGGCGCAGCAAATTCCTGCTATCGAAAAATCGTTGCCAGGCGAGTTGCAGATTATCCCGCGTCTGAACAGCGAATATTACAACTTCAATATGCAGAAACCGCCGTTTGACGATGTTCGTGTCCGGCGGGCGCTATATCTGACGGTCGACAGGCCGTTAATCGCGCAAAAGGTACTCGGGCTGCGAACGCCTGCAACCACGCTGACGCCGCCAGAGGTAGAAGTTTTTAGTGCGACGACGTTCGATGAACTGCAACAGCCAATGAGTGAGCGCGTCGCGATGGCAAAAGCCTTGCTGAAACAGGCGGGATACGACGCCTCTCACCCGCTACGCTTTGAACTGTTCTACAACAAATACGATCTGCATGAGAAAACGGCGATAGCCTTGTCTTCCGAATGGAAAAAATGGCTTGGCGCACAGGTGACGCTGCGCACGATGGAGTGGAAAACGTATCTTGATGCCCGGCGTAGCGGTGATTTCATGTTGTCGCGGCAGTCGTGGGATGCGACGTACAATGATGCTTCCACTTTCCTGAACACGCTTAAAAGCGATAGTGAAGAGAACGTCGGTCACTGGAAAAACACGCAGTATGACGCGATATTGAATCAGGCGGCGCAAACCACTGATGCGGGGAAACGTAACGTGCTGTATCAACAGGCCGAGGCCATTATCAACCAGCAGGCTCCGCTCATTCCCATCTACTATCAACCGCTGATCAAACTGCTTAAACCCTACGTTGGCGGTTTCCCGCTGCATAATCCTCAGGATTATGTTCACAGCAAAGAGTTGTATATCAAGGCACATTGATGCCTTTATCGCCGCCGGAGCACGTCCGGCGGCGCTAATGACGCTGATCTCCTGTGACTCGACGCGGCAGATAATGTAGTATCTCCAGCAATATTGCCCCTTTGAAGGCTGGCGAATAAGTTGAGGAATCAGAATTAATGAGCGATATGGCAGAGCGCCTTGCGCTGCATGAGTTTACGGAGAACGCCTACTTAAACTACTCCATGTACGTGATCATGGACCGTGCGTTGCCGTTTATTGGTGATGGTCTGAAACCCGTTCAACGCCGCATTGTGTATGCGATGTCAGAACTGGGCCTGAATGCTACCGCCAAATTTAAAAAGTCGGCTCGTACTGTCGGTGACGTACTGGGTAAATACCATCCGCATGGCGACAGCGCCTGCTATGAAGCGATGGTGCTGATGGCGCAGCCATTCTCTTACCGTTATCCGCTGGTGGACGGGCAGGGGAACTGGGGGGCGCCGGACGATCCGAAATCGTTCGCAGCAATGCGTTACACCGAATCCCGCCTGTCGAAATATTCCGAGCTTTTATTAAGTGAACTGGGGCAAGGAACGGCGGATTGGGTGCCAAACTTCGACGGCACGTTGCAAGAGCCGAAAATGCTCCCTGCCCGCTTGCCGAATATTTTACTTAACGGCACCACTGGCATTGCCGTCGGCATGGCGACGGATATTCCGCCGCACAACCTGCGTGAAGTCGCGCAGGCGGCAATCGCCTTAATTGAGCAGCCCAATACCACGCTCGACCAGTTACTGGATATCGTGCAGGGACCGGACTACCCGACCGAAGCGGAAATCATTACCTCCCGAGCGGAGATCCGCAAAATCTACGAAAACGGTCGCGGTTCTGTGCGTATGCGCGCGGTGTGGAAGAAAGAAGATGGCGCGGTGGTTATCAGCGCATTACCGCATCAGGTTTCTGGCGCGCGCGTACTGGAACAGATTGCTGCGCAAATGCGCAACAAGAAGCTGCCGATGGTTGACGATCTGCGCGATGAATCTGACCACGAGAACCCGACCCGTCTGGTGATCGTACCGCGTTCCAACCGCGTGGATATGGAGCAGGTGATGAATCACCTCTTCGCCACCACCGATCTGGAAAAGAGCTATCGTATTAACCTCAATATGATCGGTCTGGATGGGCGTCCTGCGGTGAAAAATCTGCGGGAAATCCTCTCCGAGTGGCTGGTGTTCCGTCGTGATACCGTACGCCGCCGTCTGAACTATCGTCTGGAGAAAGTCCTCAAGCGCCTGCATATCCTCGAAGGTTTGCTGGTGGCATTTCTCAACATCGACGAAGTGATTGAGATCATTCGTAATGAAGATGAACCGAAACCGGCGCTGATGTCGCGCTTCGGCATTACGGAAACTCAGGCGGAAGCGATTCTCGAACTGAAACTGCGTCACCTCGCCAAACTGGAAGAGATGAAGATTCGCGGTGAGCAGAACGAGCTGGAAAAAGAGCGCGATCAATTGCAGGGCATTCTGGCTTCCGAGCGCAAAATGAATAACCTGCTGAAAAAAGAGCTACAGGCCGATGCCCAAGCTTATGGCGACGATCGCCGTTCGCCGTTGCAGGAACGCGAAGAAGCGAAAGCGATGAGCGAGCATGACATGCTGCCGTCTGAGCCGGTTACCATTGTGTTGTCGCAGATGGGCTGGGTGCGTAGCGCCAAAGGTCATGATATCGACGCTCCTGGTCTGAATTACAAAGCGGGTGACAGTTTCAAAGCTGCGGTGAAAGGCAAGAGTAACCAGCCTGTGGTGTTTGTAGACTCTACCGGACGCAGCTACGCTATCGACCCCATTACGCTGCCCTCAGCGCGTGGTCAGGGCGAACCGCTCACCGGTAAACTGACGTTGCCGCCAGGTGCTACCGTTGATCACATGCTAATGGAAAGCGACGATCAGAAACTGTTGATGGCTTCCGATGCAGGTTACGGATTCGTCTGTACCTTTAACGATCTGGTGGCGCGTAACCGTGCAGGTAAGGCACTGATTACTCTACCAGAAAACGCGCATGTTATGCCGCCAGTGGTGATTCAGGACCCTTCCGATATGTTGCTGGCGATTACTCTGGCTGGACGTATGCTAATGTTCCCAGTCAGTGAGCTCCCGCAACTGTCGAAGGGTAAAGGCAACAAGATCATTAACATCCCGTCGGCAGAAGCCGCTCGTGGCGAGGATGGCCTTGCACATCTGTATGTCCTGCCCCCACAAAGTACGCTGACGATTCATGTCGGGAAACGCAAAATCAAACTGCGCCCGGAAGAGTTGCTGAAAGTGACCGGTGAGCGTGGCCGTCGCGGCACCTTGATGCGTGGTTTACAGCGTATCGACCGCGTCGAGATTGACTCCCCGCGGCGTGCTGACAGCGAAGAGTAAAATGCAAGAGAGGGCCGTACCTTCTCCTGTCAAAAAGGTGAACCGGATGAAACGTTGAAGTCGTCATCCGGTGCCGCATTTAGTCTGTATAAACAATAAAAATTCCCTTGAAACCGTTGTTTATTCATGCGTTGCGATTAACAATACGTTTTTCCAGAGAGCGGCTTTTAACAATGCCCTAACCTGATTTCAGGTGACGTACAATGCCAGTCTCTCAGATCTTCAGAGGGTGTTATGCTATATATCTTTCGTCTTATTATTACCGTTATTTACAGCATCTTAGTCTGTGTATTCGGCTCTATTTACTGCCTTTTCAGCCCGCGTAATCCGAAGCATGTGGCTACCTTCGGGCATATGTTTGGTCGTCTTGCGCCGCTGTACGGCCTGAAGGTCGAATGTCGCAAACCTGCTGATGCTGAAAGCTACGGCAATGCTATCTATATCGCTAACCACCAGAACAACTATGACATGGTGACGGCATCAAACATCGTGCAGCCGCCGACAGTCACTGTGGGTAAAAAGAGTTTGCTATGGATCCCCTTCTTTGGGCAGTTGTACTGGTTAACCGGCAACTTATTGATCGACAGAAACAATCGCACTAAAGCGCACGGCACGATCGCCGAAGTGGTGAATCATTTCAAAAAACGCCGTATCTCCATCTGGATGTTTCCGGAAGGAACGCGCAGCCGTGGTCGCGGTCTGCTGCCGTTTAAAACAGGGGCATTTCATGCTGCGATTGCCGCAGGCGTTCCGATTATTCCCGTGTGTGTTTCCACGACTTCGAATAAGATTAATCTTAACCGACTGAATAATGGTTTAGTGATCGTAGAAATGCTGCCGCCAATTGATGTCAGTCAATATGGTAAAGATCAGGTTCGCGAGCTGGCGGCCCATTGTCGTTCGATAATGGAACAAAAAATCGCCGAGCTCGATAAAGAAGTCGCAGAGCGCGAAGCCGCCGGAAAAGTTTAAGTCGGCAATCTGTTTTTTGCGGGAACACTTTCCTGCACGGTATTACTTTAGCCAGTTTTACATGGAGCAAATATGTCACTCAGTCGGCGTCAGTTCATTCAGGCATCGGGGATTGCACTCTGTGCAGGTGCTGTCCCCCTGAAGGCCAGCGCAGCCGGTCAACAGCAACCATTGCCCGTTCCGCCGCTGCTTGAATCTCGCCGTGGGCAACCGCTGTTTATGACCGTACAGCGTGCGCACTGGTCATTTACGCCAGGAACGCGCGCGTCGGTTTGGGGTATCAATGGTCGCTATCTTGGGCCGACTATCCGCGTCTGGAAGGGCGATGATGTTAAGCTGATTTACAGCAACCGACTGACAGAAAATGTCTCAATGACGGTGGCCGGGCTACAGGTGCCAGGCCCACTGATGGGCGGTCCGGCACGCATGATGTCGCCAAACGCTGACTGGGCGCCCGTACTCCCCATTCGCCAGAACGCAGCGACCTTGTGGTATCACGCCAATACCCCCAACCGCACGGCACAGCAGGTTTATAACGGCCTTGCCGGAATGTGGCTGGTGGAAGATGAAGTCAGCAAGTCGCTGCCCATTCCTAACCATTATGGCGTGGATGATTTTCCAGTCATTATCCAGGATAAAAGGCTGGATAACTTTGGCACGCCGGAATACAGCGAGCCAGGAAGCGGCGGCTTTGTTGGCGATACGTTATTGGTCAACGGTGTGCAAAGCCCGTACGTTGAAGTCTCGCGTGGTTGGGTGCGCTTGCGACTGCTGAACGCGTCGAACTCTCGTCGCTATCAACTACAGATGAGCGATGGTCGCCCGTTACATGTGATTTCTGGCGATCAGGGATTCCTGCCTGCGCCAGTGTCGGTGAAGCAACTTTCGCTGGCACCGGGCGAGCGCCGCGAGATTCTGGTGGATATGAGCAACGGTGATGAAGTGTCTATCACCTGTGGCGAAGCGGCGAGCATTGTTGATCGTATTCGTGGCTTCTTTGAGCCATCCAGCATTCTGGTTTCCACGCTGGTGCTAACGCTGCGCCCAACCGGTCTTCTGCCGCTGGTCACAGACAGTCTTCCGATGCGCCTGCTGCCAACCGAAATCATGGCCGGTTCGCCGATTCGCAGCCGTGATATCAGTCTGAGTGATGACCCGGGTATCAATGGAAAGCTGTGGGACGTCAACCGTATTGATGTCACCGCGCAGCAAGGAACATGGGAGCGCTGGACCGTACGAGCAGATGAACCGCAAGCGTTCCATATTGAAGGCGTGATGTTCCAGATCCGCAACGTTAACGGCGCAATGCCGTTCCCGGAAGACAGAGGCTGGAAAGATACCGTTTGGGTCGACGGACAAGTGGAGCTGCTTGTCTATTTCGGTCAGCCTTCCTGGGCGCACTTCCCGTTCTACTTTAATAGCCAGACGCTGGAAATGGCCGATCGCGGCTCGATAGGGCAGCTGTTGGTCAATCCGATACCGTAATGGACCAATTAAATCTCCCGGCGATATGCAGTCCTCACAGTGAGTAAAGACGTAAACAGACGGGCCTGAATCATTCAGGCCCGTCTGTTTGTCAGGTTGAAAATAACCCAGGCAGCATCAGACTGAGCTGCGGGAAATAACAAATCATTGCCATCACCACAAACAATGCCAGAAACATCGGCAGCAATGGTTTTATTACCTTGTCGATACTGACCTTGCCAATACTGCAACCAACAAACAGAATGGTACCGACAGGAGGTGTGCAAAGACCGATGGTTAAGTTGAAAACCATAATAATGCCGAAGTGAATCGGATCTATCCCCAGATGTTGGGCGATCGGCAGAAAAATAGGTGTAAATATCAGGATCGCTGGTGTGATATCCATAAAGGTGCCAACGATCAACAGAATGATATTAATGATAAGAAGAATGACCCATTTGTTATCCGAAACGCTGGTAATCAATTCGTTGATTAACTCAGGCACATCAGCATTCGTCATGGCCCATGACATCCCCATCGAACAGCCTACCAGCAACAGAACAATTGAACTGGTTACCACCGAATCTAACAGAATATCATTGAGCTTCTTAAGGGTGATTTCCCGGTAAATCATCGCCAGGGATAAACTATAAATTACTGCTATTGCCGATGCTTCTGTGGGCGTAAATACCCCCGCGATAATACCGCCAATAATGATAAAAATAAGCATCAGGCTGGGTATTGATTCACGGAATATTTGCAAAAACTGACGAAAATTGATGCGTTCTGCCACTGGATAATGGTTACGTCGTGCATAAAGAGCCGCCACAAACATTAAAGCAGCAGCGGTGAGAATGCCTGGCAAGTATCCAGCTAAGAACAACGCTGCAACAGAAGTGCCTCCACTGGCGAGGGAATAAACAATCAACACATTGCTCGGTGGGATCATCAGACCAATGGGGGCAGAGGCAATATTCACTGCCGCAGAGAACGCCGGATCATAGCCCTCTTTTTCCTGCAGTGGTGACATAATCCCACCTACCGCGGCGGCTGACGCAACAGCAGAACCTGAAATAGCACCAAACAGCGTGTTTGCAAGGATATTACAATGAGCCAGTGAGCCAGGCAGACGCCCAACTAATGCTTGCGCCAGGTTAACCAGCCGTCGGGCGATGCCTCCGGTATTCATAATGTTTCCGGCTAACACGAAAAAGGGAATGGCTAATAACGTAAAGCCATCCAGTCCCACTGTCATTTTTTGCGAAATCACAGAAATGGCGGCATCGGGAGGTAAGGCAGTAATAATAGATAACAGTGAAGAAAGGCCAATAGCAAAAGTAATTGGCACACCTATTGCCAGCATGACGGCAAAACTGCCAAATAAAATTAAGACGGGGTAGATATATTCAAAGTCCATACTTCCCTCGTTAATGAGAATTCCGTTTACGATAGTTGTCAATAATATTCATCACTGAATACCAGACCAGAATAAGCCCACTGGCAGGCATAACCCAATAGACCTTATCCATCGGCCATTTTAATACAGGAGAAATTTGTCCAACATGTTGTGCTTTTTCAACAACAATGTTTCCTCCATAGATCATAAAAATAACTGCAAAAACGGTAATAATAATTTGGATAAAACTGTCAAGCGTCAGAACAGATGCCGCAGGAAGTTTCTGAGCCAACAAATCAATCGCCAGATGTTTTTTTAACCCAGCGGTATATACACCGCCAAGTAAAATCATCCACATAAATAAAATCTGGGTAAATTCATCAAGCACGGTGCTGGGAGCGTTAAAAATAAAACGAGCAATAACTTGCCATGTTACGCAGAACACCATAATGGCGAGAATAATACAGCAGCATCCGGCAAGGATCTTATTAAGAATATGAGTGAGTGTGCGCATAAGTCTTCCATGAAAGGGCAGGGATTACCTGCCCATTAGGGTTACATACTTTCTACTTGCTCAAGGTTTTTGGCCGATTGTGCATCTTTTGCTTTAAATTCATCGTATAGCGGTTTTACGCGTTCTTTGAAAGCGGATTTATCAACATCAACCACTGTTGCGTTCATCTCTTTCATTTTGTCGTAGGCTTCTTTTTCAGCGGCAGGCCAGATGACATCTTTCATTTGCATCATTGATTCATCGGCTGCCTTTAATAATGCCGTACGCTCTTTGTCGCCAAGTTTATTCAACACATTGGTGCTGATAATTAACACATCAGGCACCATGGTGTGTTCATCACGTGAATAGACTTTTGCCACCTCGGCGTGACGCATATCAGAATAGACAACGGTATTGTTCTCTCCGCCATCAACAACACCTTGCTGGAGCGCAGTGTAAAGTTCTCCCTGAGCCATCGGTGTGGCGACACCGCCAAGTGCTTTCATCATTGCAATGGCGCTGGGGCTTTGTTGAACCCTAATTTTCATTCCTGCTAAATCTTCAGGTTTTGTAATCGGTTTATTGGAATAAAAACTTCTCGCACCGCCGTCATAATACGTAATACCCACAAAACCTTTGCTTTCTGATGACTTGAGTATTTGTTTACCTAAATCGCTTTGCAGAACGCGATAATAATGCTCACGGTCGCGGAATAAGAAAGGCAGACTGAAAAGACTGTAATCCGGGGCGAAAGATTCCAGTGACGCAGCATTCACTTTCACCATCTGCAATGCGCCAGAGTTCATTAGTTCCAGTGATTCGCGCTCGTTACCCAATGTCGCATTTGGGTAAATACGAATAACTAGTTCACCATTAGAATATTCTTTGGTTTTATCAGCTAAATAGCTTAATGCTTTATGGACAGCATGGCTTTTATCCTGATTATGACTGAGTTTTAATGTTGTTTTTGCCAGTGTGGTATTGGAAATTAATAAACAACTGGTCAACAGCATAAGCGATGCCGTCAGAGGACGAAGTGCTTTCATATCCTGCTCCTGGTTAATATAACAGAAACGATAAATACAGCGCTTTTCTATCGTTAGAATAAAAAGAGATTATTAATTCTCTGTCAGATAATGGAAAATCCCTGCCGGAACGGGAATACCTTCCTGCTGACATTTTTCTTTATAGTGCATTTGTGGATCGTTCGGTGCTAATACTTTTTCAACGCCGGGAACCGGTTTAACGGCATGAAGTTCCGTGACCATTTGCGCCATAGTTTCAGCAAAAACAGGATTGCCGAGCTTTTTCGGATCGATGGCAATAACCAAACTTGCCAGCTTACGCATCTTGTCATAATCGCCATACATGCGAACAATATGGTTACCAAAATTCGCATTCATCAGCACGCCAGTCAGTGCATCTATAGCTAGCGCAATGCCTGAACCTTTGTGCTGACCGAAAGGTAACAGGTTTTCAATTTTATGCGGATCAGTGGTGCCATTACCGTCTTTATCTATCGCCAGTCCTTCACCAATATGTTTTCCGGTTTCCTTTGCATGAAGTATTTTGCCGAAAGCCGTGGCACTGGTCGCCATATCAACAATCATCGGATGGCTGTTTTCCACCGGAAAGCCAAAGGCGATGGGGTTAGTTCCCAAAAAGCGCCCGGCACCGCCATGAGGCGCTACGCAGGTATCGGTTTGCGTCATTACGATAGCAATCAATCCTTGGTTGGTGACCATCTCTGCAAAATAAGATAACGCGCCACAGTGAGAGGCGTTTTTAACGCTAACAAACCCAAGACCTTCTTCCTGTGCCAGTTTGATGGCGTGCTCTGTGGCGCTAATTAATGCTGAATGCCCCATCCCGTCATCAGAGTCGAGAATGGCCACTGACGGTGATATTTGCTCAATACTAAATTGCGCGGTTTTATTTAACCCTCCGGCAGCAAGGCGAGTGCAATAATGTTCGACACGCATAACACCGTGAGAATGCACACCGGTAATATCGGCATGTACTAAAACATCCGTAACTTGTTGTGCGGTGTTAGTATCCAGCCCGGCAGTATATAATTTGTGGTGTACCAGTGATTTTAAATTTGCTTCACCGACATAAACAGTTGTCATCTTTGTTCCCTTAAAAAGTGATCACACCCTTGACCATATTTTTATTTTCTACAACGTTACGTTGGTAATTTTCGCCAACATTAAAGAAATTAAATTCCTGGTTTTTCATTAAGTTTTCGTGAATTTTATTGCTGCGCATCAGTTCAATAACTAACGTGAAATCTTCCCGTGTGGCATTGCGACTACTGAGTAACGTTGTCTCTTTTTTATGGAAAGTCGGATCGTCAATAACGAGTTCACCGATATACAAACCGATGAAAACAATTTTGCCGCCATGACGAATAAGATTGACATCCTGACTCATCGAGGCTTTATTTCCCGTAGCATCAAGTACGACGCAAGCCAGTTCGCCGCCAAACACTTCACTAAGCGCGGCAATAAAACCTTCCTGTGTGGGATCGAAGGCATTAATAGCAAGATTATCCACAACGTGCTGGCGACGTTGACTATCAATATCAGCAACAACAACCTGCGCCCCTTTAGCCCTGGCGATGGCTGCCGTTGCCAGACCGATTGGCCCGGCGCCAATCACCAGTACGTTTTGTGCAGCCTTGATCTCAGCCCGACGAACGGCATGTGCACCAATGGCGAAGCATTCAACCAATGCGCCGGCGCTGTCGCTGACCTCGTCAGGGAGCGGCACAAGGTTGTCTTCACGTACCGCAAGGTACTCACTAAAACCCCCATCCTGATGCACGCCATACAGCGAAACACGTTCACAGCAGTTCGTTTTCTCTTCCCGACAGGCGGCGCACTCGCCACACGGAATGCATGGGATAACGGAATAGCGCTGGCCTGATTGTGCCGTTTGACACTGACTGCCTTGTGAAACTGCTTCGGCGCATATTTCATGACCTAATACACGTGGGTAGCTAAAAAAAGGCTGTCTGCCGGCAAATGCGTGAATATCCGTACCACAGATACCCACGGCTTTAATTTTTAATAGCACTTCGTTATCTGCTGGCACGGGAATATCCTTTTCCACATACTCCATAACGCCAGGCTGCTGACAAATTAATGTTTTCATTTCTGCTCGTCCGATAATAATTGGCTGATTGTGGCCTTGATGCCCTTGTTTTTTATATTTGCAAAGGCAATTTTTATTTCATTTATAAAGGGCTGATGATTACTTAATTCACCAAATATGGCGCTAAGGTGCAGTAATGCGAGCGCCTGTTGCCATGCGTCTTGTTGTTCCTTTATTAGCGCATGAAATTGTTCACTCATTGGATCAGCGACAGACTGGCTTTTCTCAACAGCTTCAATGACATAATGCAACCAACCAGCAACGAGCAGTGACAGAACAGCATTGTTTTGCTTTTGCTGATGCAATTTCAGCCAGGGAGTCAGCGCACGCTGGGGAAGCTTTTGCGAACCGTCCATAGCGATTTGCCCGGTACGATGTGCAACATTACGGTTGCTAAAGCGTTCAATTAACAGGTCGGCGTATTCCTGGACGTCGATATTTAAATCAGGATTAAGTGTTCGGGCTTGTTCATTGATCATCAGATGGCGGGTAATGGAACGAAAATTAGCGTCTTCCATGCATTGCCAGATAAATTCATAGCCTGCCAGTGAGCCGTTATAAGCCAGAAATGAATGGCTACCGTTTAGCATGCGTAACTTCATCTCTTCATAAGGCTGAACATTGCTGACAAACATCGCGCCTGCTTTATCCCATTCCGGTCGCCCATGCACAAAATTATCTTCGATCACCCACTGGCGAAATGATTCGCAGATGATCCCGCAGGGATCGGCATAACCGGTTTTAGTTTCCAGTAAGGCGAATTGCGATTCGGTCATTGCCGGAACAATGCGATCTACCATCGTGCCTGGAAATGAGACATTTTCTTCGATCCACTGAGCCAGGGACTGATCCAGTTGGCGGGCAAAACCGAGAACGGCATTTCGCGTCAGATGCCCATTGTCAGGCAAGTTATCGCAGGAGAGCACACTAAAAGCGGCAAGTCCGGCTGCTTTACGTTGTTGCAAAGCACAGACGATCAAGCCAATAGCCGACTGAGGCGCATCCGGGTTTTGTAGATCGTGTTTGATTAATCCATTGGTGAGATCAAGTGATCGCGTTTGCGAATCGAGGCAATAGCCTTTCTCGGTGATGGTTAATGAAACGATTTTTACCTGAGGTTCAGTCAATTTCTGGATTGCTGCGGCAATACCGTCCACGGGGGTATGGATACCGCCAGTCACCGAGCGTACAAGGCGTGAGGTAGATTGCGATGCAGACGTTTCCACCACCGAAAACAGCCCATTTTGCGCATTTAAGTTTTCGATCAGTTGAGCATCACCAAACAGGTTGATCTCAAAGATCCCCCAGCGGGTGTTCGAAAGCTGATTAGTAAGATCAGTATAGACAGCCTGGTGTCCGCGATGAAAAGCGCCAAAACCAATATGGACAATATCAGCCTGTAACCCGTCTCGAGGCCAGGTGGTGACCTGATCATGGTGGGCGACAGTGATGCTCTCGTTCCCTGACATTATGTGCTTACTCCTGGTAGTTGGTGTGTATAGACCAATTTACATAATTCATTAGACCAAAAACAGAGAGATGCATCACGCTTGCAGAGAAAGGTAAAAGTACGGAACAGAACAAGAGGAAGTGATTTGAGATGGATGACAAACGTAAAACTGCCTGATGCGCTACGCTGATCAGGCTGGCGATGATTGTGTAATGTATTTAATTTTAATTTGTTATGCCAGATTAGGTATTCACGCTGCATTCGGCACGAGCAAAGCGCGCTTTATCATCAGTCTGTTGGTAATTCATTAGACCAATTAACAAGATAGAGTGTACCAGATGAGAGGGGATGCAGAGCCAGCGTCATTTTTCACGTCAGCTCTGGATAAATGAAGGTTAACGAGCGAAGAAAAAGTCATCAAAGTCGCTAATGGAAGCGTCTTGTTTGAAGATTTTGATCAGTTCATTTTTGCTGTTTTCCAGATGGTTCCAGGACGCTTCTCTGGCAAGCTCTGAATCTTTCTGTTGCAGCGCAAGGACAATAGCCCGGTGATCTTCCAGCCATTGCAGACGCAAAGGCTTTTCGTGCAAATACTTGTAGTTCAGCTTCTTCCAGCGGGGGTTTTCTGTGCGCACTGCCCGCCATAATTCGGCGGCTTGTTTGATCAGCACACGATTTTGCGTTGCTTCGGCAATAAGGCTATGAAATCGGTGATCCAGCTCTTCAAATTTATCACTTTCCGCTGCGATCGCCTTTTCCTGCAAGCTAATGATTTTCTTTAATTCTTGTAATTCGTTAAAGCTGATCTGGCTGGCTGCAAAACCGGTAATATTGCTCTCGATCACCTGGCGTGCCTGCAACAGTTCGAACGGGCCAATTTCTGAATAAGGCATTAATGATTTCTGATTGAGCTTATCGGTGGAATCGACAAAGAAGATCCCTGACCCTTGCTTCACATTCAGTACGCCTTTCAGTTCCAGCATAATGATGGCTTCACGAATGGTAGTCCGGCTGGTATTAAACCGCTCGCTCAGTTCACGTTCTGAAGGTAAGCGCTCTCCGGCTTTGAATACGCCTGAATACAGCAACTCTTCAATCTGTAGACCAATATCGTAATAGCGGCGCTTTGTAATAACCTGTTCCATAACTTGCCTTACTGTGGGTGTCCTCGGATAGCCGATCGTCGTGCAACATGACCTGAACGTTGCTGATCGGCATAAATAGTAGCGGCAGTTGCCACGATACCGCTAGCCTTAAATGTGTTTGCCCCGATCGGCAGTGAAAACTTCACCAGGGTATTTCGTCACCGTTTATCAACATCACTTCATTTCCGCGCGTGATACAGCGTATAATCCCCGGCCTTTGATTATTTTTTTACCATTTCTGGAAGCAAAATGAGCTCTATCTCCCTGATCCAACCGGATCGCGACCTGTTCTCCTGGCCGCAGTACTGGGCCGCCTGTTTTGGACCGGCACCGTTTTTGCCGATGTCTCGTGAAGAGATGGATCAACTTGGCTGGGATAGCTGCGACATCATTTTGGTTACTGGCGACGCGTATGTCGATCACCCAAGCTTCGGGATGGCGATTTGCGGTCGTATGCTGGAAGCGCAGGGCTTTCGCGTTGGGATCATCGCCCAGCCGGACTGGAGCAGCAAAGACGATTTCATGCGTCTGGGTAAACCGAATCTGTTTTTCGGCGTTACCGCAGGCAATATGGACTCGATGATCAACCGTTACACTGCCGATCGCCGTTTACGTCATGACGACGCTTACACGCCGGATAACGTCGCAGGTAAGCGTCCGGATCGCGCCACACTGGTTTATACCCAGCGTTGTAAAGAGGCGTGGAAAGATGTGCCGGTGATCCTCGGCGGTATTGAAGCCAGTCTGCGTCGTACCGCGCATTATGATTATTGGTCTGACACCGTGCGCCGCTCGGTGCTGGTGGATTCTAAAGCCGACATGCTGATGTTCGGTAACGGTGAGCGTCCGCTGGTGGAAGTGGCGCACCGTCTGGCAATGGGCGAGCCGATTAGCGAAATCCGCGATGTGCGTAATACCGCGATTATCGTGAAAGAGGCGCTGCCAGGCTGGAGCGGCGTGGATTCCACCCGTCTCGATACCCCGGGCAAAATCGACCCGATCCCGCATCCGTATGGCGAAGATTTGCCGTGCGCGGATAACAAACCGGTGGCGCCGAAAAAACAAGAAGCCAAAGCCGTTACCGTGCAGCCACCGCGCCCGAAACCGTGGGAAAAAACCTACGTGTTGCTGCCTTCTTTCGAGAAAGTGAAGGGCGATAAAGTCCTGTACGCCCATGCTTCGCGTATTCTGCATCACGAAACTAACCCAGGCTGCGCCCGGGCATTGATGCAAAAACATGGCGACCGCTATGTGTGGATCAACCCGCCTGCTATTCCTCTTTCTACCGAAGAGATGGACAGCGTCTTTGCGCTGCCGTATAAGCGCGTGCCACATCCGGCTTATGGTAACGCCCGTATTCCGGCTTACGAAATGATTCGTTTCTCGGTCAATATTATGCGCGGCTGCTTTGGCGGCTGCTCTTTCTGCTCTATTACCGAGCATGAAGGGCGCATTATTCAGAGCCGTTCGGAAGATTCGATCATTAATGAGATTGAAGCGATCCGCGACACTGTTCCAGGCTTTACTGGCGTGATTTCCGATCTCGGTGGGCCAACTGCCAACATGTATATGTTGCGCTGCAAATCGCCGCGCGCCGAGCAAACTTGTCGCCGTTTGTCGTGCGTTTACCCGGATATTTGTCCGCATATGGACACTAACCACGAACCGACCATCAATCTCTATCGCCGTGCTCGCGATCTCAAAGGTATCAAGAAGATCCTGATCGCTTCCGGCGTGCGTTACGACATTGCCGTGGAAGACCCGCGCTATATCAAAGAGCTGGCGACCCATCACGTAGGTGGTTATCTGAAGATTGCCCCGGAACATACCGAAGAAGGGCCGTTATCGAAGATGATGAAGCCGGGCATGGGCAGTTATGACCGCTTTAAAGAGCTGTTCGATACCTACTCGAAACAGGCAGGTAAAGAGCAGTATCTGATCCCCTATTTCATCTCCGCGCACCCGGGTACGCGTGATGAAGATATGGTGAACCTGGCGCTGTGGCTGAAAAAGCATCGCTTCCGCCTCGACCAGGTACAGAACTTCTATCCGTCACCGCTGGCTAATTCGACCACCATGTATTACACCGGGAAAAACCCGCTGGCGAAGATTGGTTATAAGAGTGAAGACGTCTTCGTACCGAAGGGCGACAAACAGCGTCGTTTGCATAAAGCGTTGTTGCGTTACCACGATCCGGCAAACTGGCCGTTAATCCGCCAGGCGCTGGAAGCGATGGGTAAAAAGCATCTGATTGGCAGCCGTCGCGATTGCTTAGTGCCTGCGCCAACCATTGAAGAGATGCGTGAAGCTCGTCGCCAGAACCGCAATACCCGTCCGGCGTTGACCAAACATACGCCGATGGCGACCCAGCGTCAGACGCCTGCTACGGCAAAAAAAGCGTCGTCTACGCAATCTCGTCCGGTGAATGCTGGCGCGAAGAAACGCCCTAAAGCAGCGGTCGGACGTTAAATTCGCTGTTCCCGGTAGCAGAATTGCTACCGGGGATATTACTTCAGAATCTATCTCATTAGGCATTTATTTATATGCCGAAATGTATCATGTGTTTATTTTCTCTGATGGCTTTTTGTATTACTTCTGATAAAGAAAGAAGTAAAGGATCGTGCTGGAATTTTGGATCTGATATTACAATATGAAGAAACTGATTTAATGAATCTGGTGGGATAATGGTAACTCCGTAGCGAGCAAGCGCATAACCTGGACGATTTAAACTATGATAGAAGGTTTTTATTGTCTGGAGTTGTTCCCACCATTCATCAATGTAAATGTCATCATCAATATAAACGCAATTATATTTTTCAGGTTCATAGTGACTATAATTTTTATCGGCATCAATTTCATCAATAATACCAAATTCGGTTTTAATCATAATAACTATGCCTTTTAATTGTTATGCATAAAATATGCCAGAAAAAATTATTTATATTGAATTTTTTTTGGGTGATTTGTAATTTTCTCAAGAAAAATAGAGTTCATACTTATTATCTTGTTGTTGCGCCCATCTCTGGAGTTCAGGTGAAAAATGTTTGTTAAATAAGTACAGCCATATTTCTTCGCTAAGTTTATTTTCAATACAATCTACTGAACTCTCGATGAATTGCCACCATAAAAAATCGAGGTTCTCTTCACTTGATGCCATCAGACTTATTAATGTTTTGGCATCCCTATCGGATGGGTTTTGTATCTTGAGCATTTTATCGATATTTCGAGATATTTCGTCTAAGGTTTTGGTACATGAAGGCTGGCACCAGTAATCAAGTGCTATTTTTTTACACGTATTCACCTCTGAACGGGTGAGTGGGAAGAGATCTGTATCATCAAGATGGTCAATGCAATCGCTAACAAAAGACAATCGCCGCAGATGCCATTCTTTTTCTTTGCGGGTTGCCAGTTGTGACTCTCCTGCAGCATCAACAATCATTACAGCGACATAAAGAGCCGAAAGACGAGGACTGGTGCATGTTCCCCAACTTTCTTTCCAGTAATTACTGGTGTGATAATGCCAGGCTTTCAATCGATTATAACAAGTCTGACAAACGCCATGAGGCAAGGCAACAGGATGGCTAAAGCAAACAGGACATTTCAGCATTTTATTTACTCACTTGCTTTGATTTTAGCGAAACTAGAGTTTCATTTTCTTAACATTGATTATTCAGATTAAGGTTGTTTATTATTTTTATCAGGCAACTGTGTTGGTTATAAAAGGAAGAACGTAATCTTGCTTGTCATATAGATGAGCCATCCCACGAGGTTGTGCAACATTTAATGAGGGAGACTGGGCCAGAAGAATGCCGGGGATTAATATAGAAATGATTAACAATAGTGGCTTCATTTTGTCGTCGTTTCCATATTATTTTTAGCAGATTCCGCCTGTAATTTTTTGATTTCTTGTTCTCTGTGGCGCGCAAACTCTTTACGGGTCGTGACGCGCTCATACAAAGTAATATCGGTAATACCCCCACTCCACATGCCAAAATGACCTCGTATATCCATATCAAATGTTCCAGCTATCCGGACATAATCGCCATTTAGCTGACGAGCACGAGCTAAGGTCACGACTGGGTTTGGGAAATCAAAATCCAACCACACGCTATCACTTTGAACAAAATTTTCCCAGGATTCTTTATTTAAATATAAGGCGTTGCCTTCAAACTCAATATTGCCAACACCTTCGACAACCACCTTTTGCAAATGGTATTTTTCTGGCTGCGCAAGTAGTGCCGTCATTGATATCGAATGAGAAAAATGATCGCTCGAGGGGGTATTAATTACAGCTCTGCGTTTCATTCGCGTATCTTCGCGTATTTCTGCCCGTAGACTGTTGGGGATTTCAGTACCGTCATCGATGCCTTCTATTAGCCAACGATGATTATCATTTTCACGAACCAGCATCAGCCCCAGTAACCGGTGGACATCGGTGCGATTTTGTTTGATAACCAGCTGCAACAGTACATGCGTTCGGCCGCCATTTAGGTGTGTGCTTTGGATTATTTCTGCAGAAACGAAAGCGTCATCGACACAGCGACACAAAAGATTATTATTCAGCCAGGGTGTCATTTTGCCGGGAGTAGCGCTCATATTACTTCGCAAATCGAGACTGAATTCATCAGTTATTGGTATATCGTCATTACTGATCAATGGTTGGTACAAACGTTCTATCGCTTCATTAATCGATTCTTTGCACAACACGTTTCCGCTGAAGCCACAGAACAGCAGAATACAAAAACAGGTGTGCCAGCGTCGCATAATCATGTCCTTATGTTTGGCTTTTTCTTAGCAAACAGCCTCTAACCCGGCAACTGACACGCTGCCGGGGATTTTTTTATCATTCCGCATACATACGCAAGCAGCGCAGGCAATCGAAATAGTCCTGCGCATCAAGACGCGTATTGGCTCTGTTAGCTTCAGATTTTGCCGCATAGATTTGTGGGCGTAATGCTTTCATATCCTGCTCAAGTCGGGTGATTTTGGCATTTAATGTTTGCACATTGCTCGCCAGTTGATTGACCTTTTGCTCATTGACGCACCCATTTAATAAGCCAGTTACCAGAATTAGTGTTCCCACGCTGAAAGTCTTTTTCATTATTTATTTCTCCCTGTTTTTTATTGTTATGATTAATGGTTGATTGATGTTTAGTGGAGTATTACCACCGTGGCGGGTGCGCCCAAATTCCGTCTGGCCATCTTCCGGCATCATCCAGCCGTGTGTTAACTTTTTCTGCCGCTTCTTTCGCTACCTGAATTTCCTGACGTAAAGCGTTGATATCCTGTTGGAGTTGATCGACTTTTATATTTATCAGATGAATATCATTTTCTACATGACTGATTTTTTCATTACTGACGCAGCCTGTGAGTATGAACATTAGAAAAAAGAGTAACAGTTGATTATTCATTTCCAGTTTCCTTTATCTGGTATTAATTATTCCGCTCACCGCTGTAATCTGGCGGCAGTCTTCGCTTCAATCTGTTTAAGTAAACTTCCGCCGCCTGGGCGGATAAAATCGGCAATTTCCCACTTACCTTCACGCCGCTGTAAAACAAATTCTTGCTCTTCGCTGTTGCCATTGGTCAATGCAAAACGAACATAAATACGAGCGGAGTCGGCAGTTTTCTCCAGCACACGAATTTCATCAACGCGTGAAAATAACGACTCTTCGCCAAAACAGATTGGGTTGTCGTAGATAAATTGCCGCTCTAATTGCATATCTTCATCGGAGTTACTGTCAGTCTTGAAGGTAGTTTTATAGAAGGCATTAACAGCCTGGCGATAGGTGTTGGAAACAACCCACGTCCAGGGCCAGCTATAATGAGTGATATGGTCAAACAACTCGGCGACAAAGGCTTCAGGTTGCTCTTTTTGCAGCGATGCCAGTAGCGCCAATATTTTTTCATTCTCACCATTAACCGACTGCCAGACGCTGCCATGATTGCTGACAATATCATCAATCACCCAACGACCATTTTCTGCCACCATTTTCAGTGTTTGCGTGGTCTTTTCTTTATCGTCTTTATAGGGACGAAAGCGCACAAGGGCATCTACGTGATCGGCATCCGTTTGAGTAACCGCGACACTTTCTAACACCAGATCGCCGTAATCCTGACAATCGCAAACCGGATCGTAATCCAGCCAGCCAATATTACCCGGCAGTGTGAGATTGTCATTCAAGGTTAGTGCCTTTTGCATTCGCGTTGATGTTATTGCTTGCTCACTGTTATCAGCGAAATAAGGAACACTAGCCCCACCGGTATAGTGTTGATAAATCTGCCTGACTGTTTGTTCAGCGGTTAGCGAGGGGGATTGCGCCTGGAGGGTAAAACTTAAAAAGGCTGCCAAAAACAGAACCATTATTTTCATCTGTTTTTCACCTCTCCATTGCGTTTATCCCTGGTGTAGATGAGTTGTTCCTTTAAGAGCTTCCAGCTCCGCATGATGATGTCCTTATATCTGGTGTTCCTGAACAGGGGAGAGTAACAACGGGCGGGAGGCTAGGGGAATAAATGATTTCTGAAAAGTCCGGTAGCGGAACATTACCGCTACCGGGAGAATTTGTGCGTTAGCCGCTGAACTGGTCGGGATCGGGGCCGAGGCGTTTACCCTGGTCGAGTTTTGCAATGTCACCAAGTTCGTCTTTGTCGAGACGGAAATCCCAGACATCGAAGTTTTCGGCAATTCGTGAAGGGGTGACCGATTTCGGGATTACGACCAGACCGTTATCCAGATGCCAGCGGATAACAATCTGCGCCGGGGTTTTGCCATACTTATCTGCCAGATCGCGAATGATTTTCTGATCGAATACGCCTTTCCCGCCCTGGGCTAATGGGCTCCAGGATTCGGTCTGGATTTTGTGTGTGGCGTTCCAGGCATGCAACTGACGTTGCTGCATCAGCGGGTGAAGTTCTATCTGGTTAATAACAGGCGCCACGCCAGTTTCATCAATCAGGCGCTGAAGATGGTGGATCTGGAAATTACAGACGCCGATACTTTTGATTAATCCCTCTTTTTGCAGCTCAATCATTCCTTTCCATGCTTCGACATAATGGTCGATTGCGGGAACGGGCCAGTGCATTAAGTAGAGGTCGATATAATCAAGCTGGAGTTTTTTCAGACTGTCGAGTAGGGCTTCGCGAGGGCGCTTGTGGTTGTCGTTCCACAGTTTAGTGGTGATGAACAGATCTTCTCTGTTAAGTGCGGAATTTTTCAGGGCTTTGCCGACACCTTCTTCGTTCTTGTAGGCTGCGGCGGTATCAATCGAACGATAACCAACTTCTAACGCTTTTTGAATAGCGGTGATAACTTCCTCATTACTTGCTTGCCAGACGCCCAGTCCCAGCTGGGGCATGACATTGCCGTCCTGTAGCTTAATAACGGTTGGATTAGCCATACGTTCCTCCTTATATGAACTCACCGGAGCAGGCTCCGGTGAGATGTTGTGAACTTAAGTCTGGACGAAATGCCCGAAAACGAAAGTTTGAGGCGTAAAAAGCTTAACGGGCGGCTTCGTAGATGCGGCGGCTGACTTCCAGTGTAATGTCATGATTTTCGCCCAGTTGGGTCATGCCGTGTTCTTCCAGTTTTTTCAGCAATGCCGGGATAGAGCTGCCGTCCAGACCGTAGTCGGAAAGATGCGTCGGCACGCCTAATTGCTCGAAGAAGTTACGGGTAGCGGCAATCGCGGCGTCAATGCGCTCGTCGTCGGAACCTTCGGTGATGTTCCAGACGCGTTCAGCGTATTGCAGCAGTTTCGCACGCTTGGTGTCGCGTTTTTCATTCCACAGAGCAGGCAGGACGATAGCCAGAGTTTGTGCGTGATCCAGACCGTGCATAGCGGTCAGTTCGTGGCCCAGCATATGCGTTGCCCAGTCCTGAGGTACGCCAGCGCCGATCAAACCGTTCAGCGCTTGGGTCGCCGCCCACATAACGTTGGCGCGCACATCGTAGTTTTCTGGTTCATTCAGGGCCTTCGGACCATCTTCGATCAGCGTCAGCAAAATACCTTCTGCGAAGCGATCCTGGATTTTGGCATCAACCGGTTTGGTCACATACTGTTCTACGGTGTGCACAAAGGCGTCCACTACGCCGTTAGCCACCTGGCGCGGCGGCAGGGTGTAGGTATAAACCGGATCGAGTACGGCAAATACCGGCTGAACATGGGCAGAATGGAACGCCTGTTTGTCGCCAGTGGTTTTACGGGAGATAACCGCGCCCGCGTTAGATTCTGAACCGGTCGCTGGCAGCGTCAGCACACAGCCCATCGGGATAGCGCTTTTAATCTCTTTACCGCCCGTTTGCAGAATGTGCCACGGATCAATATTTTCCGGATAGTTAGCCGCTGCGGCGATAAATTTGGTGCCATCCAGCACGGACCCGCCGCCAACCGCCAACAGGAAAGTCACTTTCTGTTCGCGAACCAGTTTTACGGCGTTCATCAGCGTTTCATAAGACGGGTTTGGTTCGATACCGCCAAACTCCAGCACGTCCATACCTTTCAGTGCATCCAGAACTTGATCGAGGACGCCGGTTTTTTTCACACTACCACCGCCGTAGGTAATCAATACGCGGGCGCCATGAGGAATTTGCTCGCGTAAACCAGCGATTGCGCCTTTACCAAACAGAATGCGGGTTGGGGTGTGCAGATTAAAGTTGTTCATTACTTGCTCCCTTTGCTGGGTCAATATGAGGGCAGAGATCGGTCTGCCTGATGTTTTTCATTGTGGTCGCCTGCGTCGTGGCTCTCAATGCTCATTTCTGCCAATGTCTTGCCTATTTCTCCAGAGTGCTGGAGAAATGGTACAAAATTGCGCACAATCAAATTGCCGCATTATTCCTAAGAAATTACGCGATATGAAACGTGAAGAGATATGCCGCCTACTGACGGATAAAATTAATAGACTGAAAGATAAAGAAAATAGTTTGTCAGATATGTTGCCTGATGTGCGCTTATTGTATGGCGAGAACCCCGGTGCGCGTACGCCAGTGATGTATGAACCTGGCATCATAATTCTCTTTTCCGGGCATAAAATCGGTTATATCAATGAACGCGTGTTTCGCTATGACGCCAATGAATACCTGCTGCTGACGGTGCCGTTGCCGTTTGAGTGCGAAACCTATGCCACGCCAGAGGTGCCGCTGGCGGGGGTGCGTCTCAATGTCGATATTTTGCAGTTACAAGAGCTGTTGATGGACATTGGCGAAGATGAACATTTCCAGCCGTCGATGGCTGCCAGCGGTATAAATTCCGCTACATTGTCCGAAGAGATTTTATGCGCGGCGGAGCGGTTACTGGATGTGATGGAACGACCGCTGGATGCGCGCATTCTCGGTAAACAGATTATCCGCGAAATTCTTTACTATGTGCTGACGGGGCCTTGCGGCGGCGCGTTACTGGCACTGGTCAGTCGCCAGACGCATTTCAGCCTGATTAGCCGCGTGCTGAAACGAATTGAGAATAAATACACCGAAAACCTGAGCGTTGAGCAACTGGCAGCAGAAGCCAATATGAGCGTTTCGGCGTTCCACCATAATTTTAAGTCTGTCACCAGTACCTCGCCGTTGCAGTATCTGAAGAATTACCGTCTGCATAAGGCGCGAATGATGATAATCCACGACGGCATGAAGGCCAGCGCGGCGGCGATGCGCGTCGGCTATGAAAGCGCGTCGCAATTTAGCCGTGAGTTTAAGCGTTATTTCGGTGTGACACCGGGAGAAGATGCCGCCAGAATGCGGGCGATGCAGGGGAGTTAAATGCGTTCCCGGCATGGCCACCGGGAACGGAGGAAATCGTCAGGCACTAGAGTACTTTTTTTTAATCACCACGAACAGCGTGCCTAACAAGCCAGCGGTTAGCAAGGCAATCGGCAGGATCATCAGGAACGTCATCACCTGATCTTCATGGCGTTTTACAAACGGGATCATGCTTAAGGCATAGCCAAAACTGGTTACCACGCTGACCCATAACAACCCGCTTAACCAGTTGAAAAACTGGAAGCGGCGGTTTGGAAGTCCGGAAATCCCCGCCATGGTTGGCAGCAGCGTGCGGACAAAGGCGAGAAAACGTCCAGCAAGCAGCGCCAGCAGACCGTGGCGGTCAAACATACAGGTGGCGCGCTGGTGATATTTGGCCGGAAGCTGTGCCAGCCAGCCTTTCACCGTTTTGGTATTACCCAGCCAGCGCCCCTGAATGTAACTCAACCAACAACCCAGGCTGGCTGCGGCAGTCAGAATCGTGATTGTTGGCAGAAAATCCATAACCCCCTGGGCAATCAATGCGCCAGCCAGAATCAACAAGCTGTCGCCAGGCAAAAATGAGGCGGGCAGCAGGCCGTTTTCTAAAAACAGCGTGGCAAACATGACAAAGTAAACAACGCTAACAATGTGAGGGTCCGCCAGCGCGGCAAAGTCATGTTGCCAGAGCGCAGCGATAATATCTTGAATAACAGCCATGGACTTTCCTGTGGAACAGCGTTTAAGCCTTAATTTGACTATTGTACTCCTGAATCGTCCGGGACGCCTTGATCCCGGACGCAACAATTTAAGACTATTCACAATTAAATGTCTGCAAAATTGTCCAAATTGGCAACGTTACACAATTCGCGCGAAGCCGGCGTCCAGATCGGCAATCAGATCGTCGACGTTTTCCAGACCAATATGCAGGCGAATCAAGGTGCCGCTAAAATCGATCATACCTTGCGGGCGGATGGCGGCGAGATGTTCTGGCTGGTTCGCGAGGATCAAGGATTCATACCCGCCCCATGAGAAGGCCATGCTGAATAAACTGAAGTTATCCAGATAGTTCGCCAGTTCTTCATCATTAAGTTTTTTCTTCAGGACAAAGGAAAATAGTCCGCTGCTACCTGTAAAGTCTCGTTTCCAGAACTCATGGCCTTTACTGCCTGGCAGAGCAGGGTGGTTAACTCGCTCAACCTGCGGATGTGCGGCCAGCCATTCTGCCACTTTCAGGCTGCTTTCATGATGTTGGCGCAGACGCACGCCCAGTGTACGCAGGCCACGACTGGTCATATAGGCGGTATCGGCGTCGACCATCTGCCCCATCAGATAGGCATTTTCCCGCAGTTGCTCCCAGCAACGGGCATTGCACACGGCAGTGCCAATCATCGCATCTGAATGCCCTACCAGATATTTGGTGGCGGCCTGAATAGAAACATCAATACCAAAATCAAGAGCTTTGAACAGCACTCCGGCAGCCCAGGTGTTATCGATCATAATGATGGCGTCCGGCACCACACTGCGTACGGCGGCAACAATCGCCGGAACGTCGTGGACTTCCATGGTGATGGAGCCTGGCGATTCCAGAAACACGATTTTAGTGTTTGGCTGCAGATGTTTAACGATATCGGCACCAATCAGCGGATCAAACCATGATGTCGTTACGCCCAACTTGCTGAGGATTTTGCTACAGAAATCCTGACTCGGCTCGTAGGCGGTATTGGTCATCAACACATGATCGCCCTGTTCAACAAAAGCAAGAATGGAATTTGCAACCGCAGCCGCCCCGCAAGGAAACAGCGCGCAACCTGCGCCACCTTCCAGTTCGCACATCGCTTCTTGTAATGAGAAGTGTGTTAACGTTCCGCGCCGTCCATAGAACAACTCGCCATTGGCGCGATTGCGCGTCGCATGTTTTTTGGCTTCCACACTGTCAAAGACCAGCGAAGAGGCGCGCTGAATCACGCTATTTACCGCGCCGAGAGTGTATTTTTTGCTGCGTCCTGCATTGACCAGTTGAGTATCAAGTTGTTTGTCTGCCATGTTGGGATTCCTGTTTTTATACGTCTGGATGTCTAAACTAGCACGAATGAGGTCATGCGCATCCTGAAGAATTGGCATAAAGCAGAAAAATTTCGCAAAAGGTGTACTGGTGACTTTTTTACTGCGTAAACGCAAAGAAAAGAAAGCAAAGGTACGGCAGTATGCAAATAGTAATGAGAACGACTATCAATTCGACGTCGTTTTGATATTATTGTGCGCAGATTTTGTGACTTGCGTCCTGGAGATACACAGTGGGTAATAATTTAATGCAGACGGACCTTTCCGTCTGGGGTATGTATCAGCACGCCGATATTGTCGTTAAGTGCGTGATGATTGGGCTGATTCTGGCCTCCGTAGTCACCTGGGCAATCTTTTTCAGTAAGAGCGTAGAGTTCTTCAACCAGAAGCGTCGCCTGAAGCGCGAGCAGCAACTGCTGGCTGAAGCACGCTCTTTAAACCAGGCCAGCGATATCGCCGCTGATTTTGGTAGCAAAAGCTTAAGCCTGCATTTGCTCAATGAAGCGCAGAACGAGCTGGAACTGTCAGAAGGCAGCGACGATAACGAAGGTATTAAAGAGCGTACCAGTTTCCGCCTTGAGCGTCGGGTCGCCGCAGTAGGTCGTCAAATGGGCCGCGGGAACGGTTATCTTGCTACCATCGGCGCAATTTCGCCGTTCGTTGGTCTGTTTGGTACGGTCTGGGGCATCATGAACAGCTTTATTGGTATCGCGCAAACGCAAACTACCAACCTGGCAGTGGTTGCACCGGGTATTGCAGAAGCGTTGCTGGCAACGGCAATCGGTCTGGTGGCAGCGATTCCGGCGGTCGTTATCTATAACGTATTTGCACGCCAGATTGGCGGCTTTAAAGCGATGCTTGGCGATGTCGCAGCGCAGGTATTGTTGCTGCAAAGCCGTGACCTGGATCTGGAAGCCAGCGCCGCTGCGCATCCGGTTCGTGTTGCACAAAAATTACGCGCAGGATAATGTCCGATGGCAATGCATCTTAACGAAAACCTCGACGATAACGGCGAAATGCATGATATCAACGTGACGCCGTTTATCGACGTGATGTTGGTTCTGCTGATTATCTTTATGGTGGCGGCACCGTTAGCGACGGTAGATGTGAAGGTGAACTTGCCTGCTTCTACCAGCACGCCGCAGCCGCGCCCGGAAAAACCGGTTTATCTGTCGGTGAAGGCGGACAACTCAATGTTTATCGGTAACGATCCGGTCACCGATGAAACGATGGTTACGGCGCTGAATGCGTTAACCGAAGGTAAGAAAGATACTACCATCTTCTTCCGTGCAGATAAGACCGTCGACTACGAGATGTTGATGAAGGTAATGGATAAGCTGCATCAGGCAGGTTACCTGAAGATTGGTCTGGTCGGCGAAGAAACTGCCAAAGCGAAGTAAAGAGAATTGCCTGATGCGCTACGCTTATCAGGCCTACAAAATCTATCGCAACGTGTTGAATTTGCACGAGCTGGTAGGCCAGATAAGGCGTTTACGCCGCATCCGACATTCGGTGCTCAATGCCTGATGCGACGCTGGCGCGTCTTATCAGGCCTACAAAATTTATCGCAACGTGTTGAGTTTTCATGAGTTTGTAGGTCGGATAAGGCGTTTACGCCGCATCCGGCAAGGTTAAAAGCACAATGATGCCCGGTTGCTATCACACAACCGGGTATTTTTTAGCCTAAATGTTCGCCGCCACACACGCCGTGCACTTCTGCGGTGACATAGCTCGACTCCTGACTTGCCAGATAAACATATACAGGGGCCAGCTCCGCCGGTTGCCCCGCACGTTTCATCGGTGTTTTCTGACCAAACTGCGGGATCTTATCCTGCGTCTGTCCGCCGGAAATTTGCAGTGCTGTCCAGATAGGGCCTGGCGCGACAATATTCACCCGAATACCTTTCTCCGCGACTTGTTTTGCCAGGCCACGGCTGTAGTTCAGAATCGCCGCCTTCGTAGCCGCATAGTCCAGCAAATGCGGGCTTGGCTGGTAGGCCTGGATTGACGAAGTGGTGATGATACTGGCGCCTTTCGGTAGCAGGGGGATCGCTTCCTGGGTTAGCCAGAACAGCGCGAAAACGTTAATGGCAAAGGTCTTTTGAAACTGTTCGCTGGTGAGGTCTGCAATATCAGGAATGGCAACCTGTTTCCCGGCGACCAGCGCCATAATATCCAGCCCGCCTAATGCCTTATGCGCGTCGTGAACCAGCGAACGGGCAAATTTCTCATCGCTTAAATCGCCCGGCAGCAGAATGGCTTTGCGTCCGCATTCTTCAATGATCTTTTTCACATCCTGAGCATCTTCTTCTTCCACGGGAAGATAACTGATCGCCACGTCAGCCCCTTCACGGGCGTAAGCGATGGCGGCAGCGCGACCGATTCCGGAATCGCCCCCTGTCACCAGTGCTTTACGATCTTTCAGGCGACCGCTACCGACATAGGTTTTCTCGCCGCAATCTGGCACGGGCGTCATCTTCGTCTGAATGCCGGGCGCTGGTTGTTTCTGTTTGGGATATTCACCAGTGTAATACTGTGTGGTCGGGTCTTTTAAATGAGACATCGCTTTTCTCCCTTCAGGTTCAACGTCCTTTAAGGGTAGACGCACGCGCCACGGTAATCAGGGAACCAGGAAGATCCCTAAACCTCGGATTTATGCGATAACGGGTTAACGTATATGTTGATTTGCTGTTGCGTGCTGTTAACTCAATTGCGATATACTGTTGCCCGTTTTAACTACACGACAGGAATGTATGGAACGTTTTCTTGAAAATGCAATGTATGCTTCTCGCTGGCTGCTTGCCCCCGTGTACTTTGGCCTTTCGCTGGCGCTGGTTGCCCTGGCGCTGAAGTTCTTTCAGGAGATTATTCACGTCCTGCCGAATATCTTCTCAATGGCAGAATCAGATTTGATCCTCGTGTTGCTGTCGCTGGTGGATATGACGCTGGTTGGCGGTTTGCTGGTGATGGTGATGTTTTCCGGTTATGAGAATTTCGTCTCGCAGCTGGATATCTCCGAGAACAAAGAGAAACTGAACTGGCTGGGGAAAATGGACGCAACGTCGCTAAAAAACAAAGTGGCAGCGTCGATTGTGGCAATCTCTTCCATTCACTTACTGCGCGTCTTTATGGATGCGAAAAATGTCCCGGATAACAAACTGATGTGGTACGTCATTATCCATCTGACGTTTGTGCTTTCTGCATTTGTGATGGGCTATCTTGACCGACTAACTCGTCATAATCACTGATCTTATGCGGGCGCGGTTCTCGCGCCCGGTATGAACTTGTTATTTATCGGAAGATGCTTGCCACAGGTTTAGCTCGCCATCGGCAATATGCTGGTCAATCTGCGCCAGTTCTTCGGTGCTAAACGTCAGATTATTCAGCGCCTCCACGTTCTCTTCCAGTTGCTCCGCACGGCTGGCACCAATCAATACCGACGTCACTCGCTCATCTTTCAGCAACCAGCTTAACGCCATTTGCGCCATAGACTGACCGCGCTGCTGTGCCATTTCATTCAATAACCGCAGGCTGTTGAGGTTAGCGTCGGTGAGCATTTTCGGTGTCAGGCCGCGCACTTTATGACCTTCGCGATGCATCCGCGAATCTTCAGGAATGCCGTTGAGATATTTTCCGGTCAGCAATCCCTGGGCCAGTGGGGTGAAGGCAATGCAGCCCACGCCGTTATTTTGCAGAGTATCCAGCAGGCCGCTTTTATCCACCCAGCGGTTCAGTAAATTGTATGAAGGCTGATGAATTAACAGCGGAATTTTCCATTCGCGCAGCAACTCGACCATTTTTTGTGTCCGCTCTGGCGAGTATGAAGAGATCCCAACATACAGCGCCTTACCACTTTGCACCGCATGGGCCAGCGCAGAGGCGGTTTCTTCCATCGGCGTATTTTCATCGACACGGTGCGAGTAAAAGATATCGACATACTCAAGCCCCATACGCTTCAGGCTTTGGTCGAGACTGGCAAGTAGGTATTTACGCGATCCGCCAGAGCCGTACGGGCCGGGCCACATATCGTATCCGGCTTTGGTAGAGATAATCAGTTCATCGCGATAAGCGGCAAAATCCTCCCGCAGCAGGCGACCAAAGTTCTCTTCTGCGCTTCCTGGCGGTGGCCCGTAATTGTTGGCTAAATCAAAGTGCGTAATGCCTAAATCAAACGCTTTACGCAGGATCGCACGCTGTGATTCCAGCGCGTTAACGTGACCGAAATTGTGCCATAAACCGAGCGATAACGCGGGCAGGCGTAATCCGCTTTTTCCGCAATAGCGGTACTGCATTTGCCCGTAACGTTCGGGATTCGCTAACCAGATCATGACATCTCCTTTCCACCATTCAATTTCGAAACAATGTTTCTAGTCTAGCGATTTACCTGGACGTATCCCGTAGCATCGCTCACAGAGTGACGAAAAACTGGGCAAAAACACACGCTTATGCTTTGCTTAAAAAAACAACAGTTGAGGAGTAAAACGATGCCGCGTTTGACCGCCAAAGATTTTCCGCAAGAGTTGCTGGATTACTACGACTATTACGCTCACGGGAAAATATCGAAACGTGAGTTCCTCAACCTGGCAGCGAAGTACGCGGTGGGCGGGATGACGGCGTTAACGTTGTTTGATTTGCTCAAGCCAAATTACGCGTGGGCGACCCAGGTGGAGTTTACCGACCCGGAGATTGTCGCTGAGTACATCACGTATCCTTCGCCAAATGGTCACGGCGAGGTTCGTGGTTATCTGGTGAAGCCTGCGAAGATGGGCGACAAAACACCCGCTGTGGTGGTCGTGCATGAAAATCGTGGGCTGAATCCGTATATCGAAGATGTAGCACGGCGGGTGGCTAAAGCGGGATATATCGCTCTGGCACCCGACGGTTTAAGTTCCGTTGGTGGTTACCCGGGAAATGATGATAAAGGCCGCGAACTGCAACAGCAGGTAGATCCAACCAAACTGATGAATGATTTCTTTGCCGCAATTGAGTTTATGCAACGCTATCCCCAAGCCTCGAGCAAAGTTGGCATAACCGGATTTTGCTATGGCGGCGGCGTCTCGAACGCGGCTGCCGTGGCGTATCCAGAACTGGCCTGTGCGGTGCCTTTTTATGGTCGCCAGGCACCTACTGCCGATGTGGCGAAGATCGAAGCGCCTTTACTGCTCCACTATGCTGAACTGGACACCCGAATCAATGAGGGCTGGCCCGCTTACGAGGCGGCGTTGAAGGCTAATAACAAAGTCTATGAAGCGTATATTTATCCGGGGGTTAACCATGGATTCCATAATGATTCCACGCCACGTTATGACAAATCAGCCGCCGATCTTGCCTGGCAAAGGACGCTGACATGGTTCGATAAATATCTTTCCTGAAGTGTTTATCCCTTAAAGGATAACGTCCTACATGTGCAGGAAAAAATAGCGTGCGTAAAAGTCGGAGTTTGCCTAAAATATCGCTATATATACTGATATATAACGTTTGAGGTAAACGATGAATAACCATTTCGGTAAAGGCTTAATGGCGGGATTAAAAGCAACGCATGCCGACAGTGCAGTTAATGTGACTAAATTTTGCGCCGATTATAAACGTGGTTTTGTATTAGGCTACTCGCACCGGATGTATGAAAAGACCGGCGATCGCCAGCTCAGCGCCTGGGAAGCGGGTATTCTGACGCGCCGTTATGGGCTGGATAAAGAGATGGTAATGGATTTCTTTCGTGAGAATAATTCCTGTTCTACGTTGCGCTTTTTTATGGCGGGTTATCGCCTCGAAAATTGATCAAACATACGTATTATCTTGCTTTAATTAATTACACTAATGCTTATTCCCTTCGTTTTAGCGCCCCGCCGCAGTATCATTGTAATGATAACCATAATAAATGTGTGGTAAATGGCGCATCGATCGCATTATTGATTTTGCGGTTGAGGCAAAATATATGCCAGGTCTTCGCAACGGAATAACTATAAATGACTGGAGATAACACCCTCATCCATTCTCACGGCATTAATCGTCGTGATTTCATGAAGCTTTGTGCAGCATTAGCCGCCACCATGGGGTTAAGTAGCAAAGCCGCCGCAGAGATGGCCGAATCGGTCACTAACCCGCAGCGCCCGCCGGTTATCTGGATTGGCGCGCAGGAATGCACCGGTTGTACGGAATCTCTGCTTCGTGCGACGCATCCAACGGTAGAAAACCTCGTGCTGGAGACTATCTCTCTGGAGTATCACGAAGTGCTTTCTGCCGCCTTCGGCCATCAGGTTGAAGAGAACAAACACAACGCGCTCGAGAAATACAAAGGGCAGTATGTGTTGGTTGTGGATGGTTCCATCCCATTAAAAGATAACGGTATTTATTGCATGGTTGCCGGTGAGCCGATTGTGGACCACATCCGCAAAGCGGCAGAAGGCGCAGCAGCCATTATCGCTATCGGTTCCTGCTCCGCGTGGGGCGGCGTCGCCGCTGCCGGGGTTAACCCGACTGGCGCGGTCAGCCTGCAAGAAGTTCTGCCAGGCAAAACCGTTATTAACATTCCAGGCTGCCCGCCGAACCCGCACAACTTCCTCGCGACCGTTGCGCACATCATCACTTACGGTAAACCGCCGAAGCTGGATAACAAAAACCGCCCGACCTTCGCTTATGGTCGTCTGATTCACGAACATTGCGAACGTCGTCCGCACTTCGATGCTGGTCGTTTTGCCAAAGAGTTCGGCGATGAAGGCCACCGCGAAGGCTGGTGCCTGTACCACCTCGGCTGTAAAGGGCCAGAAACTTACGGCAACTGCTCAACGCTGCAATTCTGCGACGTTGGCGGCGTGTGGCCGGTGGCAATTGGTCACCCATGCTATGGCTGTAACGAAGAAGGTGTCGGCTTCCATAAAGGCATCCATCAGCTTGCCAACGTCGAAAACCAGACGCCGCGTTCACAAAAACCGGATGTCAACGCTAAAGAAGGCGGCAACGTCTCTGCGGGCGCTATCGGTTTGCTCGGCGGTGTGGTTGGGCTGGTTGCCGGTGTCAGCGTGATGGCGGTGCGTGAACTGGGTCGTCAGCAAAAGAAAGATAACGCTGACTCACGGGGAGAATAACCGTGAACAGACGTAATTTTATTAAAGCAGCCTCCTGCGGGGCATTGCTGACGGGCGCACTGCCGTCTGTCAGTCATGCGGCTGCTGAAAACCGCCCGCCAATTCCGGGATCGCTGGGTATGTTGTACGACTCGACCTTGTGCGTAGGCTGTCAGGCTTGCGTCACCAAGTGTCAGGATATCAACTTCCCTGAACGTAACCCGCAAGGGGAACAGACCTGGTCGAACAACGACAAACTGTCGCCGTATACCAATAACATCATTCAGGTGTGGACCAGCGGCACGGGCGTCAACAAAGACCAGGAAGAGAACGGCTACGCGTACATTAAGAAACAGTGTATGCATTGCGTCGATCCGAACTGTGTCTCCGTGTGTCCGGTTTCTGCACTGAAAAAAGATCCGAAAACCGGCATTGTCCATTACGACAAAGATGTGTGCACCGGCTGCCGTTACTGCATGGTTGCCTGTCCGTACAACGTGCCGAAGTACGACTACAACAACCCGTTTGGTGCGCTGCATAAATGTGAGCTGTGCAACCAGAAAGGTGTGGAACGTCTCGATAAAGGCGGTCTGCCTGGCTGCGTAGAAGTATGCCCGGCGGGGGCGGTGATTTTTGGTACGCGTGAAGAGCTGATGGCGGAGGCGAAAAAACGTCTGGCGCTGAAGCCTGGCAGCGAATACCACTATCCGCGTCAGACGCTGAAATCTGGCGACACTTACCTGCATACGGTGCCGAAATATTATCCGCATCTGTACGGCGAGAAAGAGGGCGGCGGTACTCAGGTTCTGGTACTGACGGGCGTTCCTTATGAAAATCTCGACCTGCCGAAACTGGACGATCTTTCTACCGGTGCGCGTTCCGAAAATATTCAACACACCCTGTATAAAGGCATGATGCTACCACTGGCTGTGCTGGCGGGCTTAACCGTGCTGGTTCGTCGCAACACCAAAAACGACCATCACGACGGAGGAGACGATCATGAGTCATGATCCACAACCGCTGGGCGGCAAAATCATCAGTAAACCGGTCATGATTTTTGGACCGTTAATCGTCATCTGTATGCTCCTGATTGTGAAGCGTCTGGTGTTCGGTCTGGGCTCTGTCTCCGACCTGAACGGCGGCTTCCCGTGGGGCGTGTGGATCGCGTTTGACCTGTTGATCGGCACCGGCTTTGCCTGTGGCGGCTGGGCGCTGGCGTGGGCGGTATACGTCTTTAACCGTGGGAAATACCATCCGCTGGTGCGTCCGGCGCTGTTGGCAAGTCTGTTCGGTTATTCACTGGGCGGCTTGTCGATCACTATCGACGTGGGTCGCTACTGGAACCTGCCGTACTTCTACATTCCGGGTCACTTCAACGTGAACTCGGTACTGTTCGAGACGGCGGTCTGTATGACCATCTACATCGGCGTGATGGCACTGGAGTTTGCTCCGGCACTGTTTGAACGTCTGGGCTGGAAGGTTTCTCTCAAGCGTCTGAACAAGGTGATGTTCTTCATCATTGCACTTGGCGCGCTGTTGCCGACCATGCACCAGTCTTCAATGGGGTCGCTGATGATCTCGGCGGGCTACAAAGTGCATCCGCTGTGGCAAAGCTATGAAATGTTGCCGCTGTTCTCGCTGCTGACGGCGTTCATCATGGGCTTCTCGATTGTCATCTTTGAAGGTTCGTTGGTGCAGGCGGGTCTGCGTGGCAATGGTCCAGATGAAAAGAGCCTGTTCGTCAAGCTGACCAACACCATCAGTGTGTTGCTGGCGATTTTCATCGTGCTGCGCTTTGGCGAGCTTATCTATCGCGACAAGCTGTCGTTAGCGTTTGCCGGTGACTTCTACTCCGTGATGTTCTGGATTGAAGTCCTGCTGATGCTCTTCCCGCTGGTGGTTCTGCGTGTGGCGAAGCTGCGTAATGATTCCCGCATGTTGTTCTTGTCGGCACTGAGCGCGCTGTTAGGTTGTGCAACCTGGCGTCTGACCTATTCGCTGGTGGCATTCAACCCGGGCGGCGGTTACGCCTACTTCCCGACCTGGGAAGAACTGTTGATTTCTATTGGTTTTGTGGCTATTGAGATTTGCGCTTACATCGTACTCATTCGTCTACTGCCGATACTTCCTCCTTTAAAACAAAACGATCATAATCGTCATGAGGCGAGCAAAGCATGAGCCAGAGAATTACTATTGATCCGGTAACCCGAATTGAAGGGCATTTACGCATCGATTGCGAAATCGAAAATGGCGTCGTTTCGAAAGCATGGGCTTCCGGTACCATGTGGCGCGGCATGGAAGAGATCGTGAAAAACCGCGATCCGCGCGATGCATGGATGATTGTGCAACGTATCTGTGGCGTATGTACTACTACTCACGCACTGTCTTCCGTTCGTGCGGCAGAAAGTGCGCTGAATATCGACGTTCCGGTTAACGCGCAATACATCCGTAATATCATTCTGGCTGCGCACACTACGCATGACCATATCGTTCATTTCTATCAGCTTTCGGCGCTGGACTGGGTGGACATCACTTCTGCACTGCAAGCTGATCCAACCAAAGCCTCCGAAATGCTGAAAGGCGTTTCGACCTGGCATCTGAACAGCCCGGAAGAGTTCACCAAAGTTCAGAACAAGATCAAAGATCTGGTTGCCAGCGGTCAGTTGGGTATTTTCGCCAATGGCTACTGGGGTCACCCGGCGATGAAACTGCCGCCGGAAGTGAACCTGATTGCGGTAGCGCACTACCTGCAAGCGTTGGAGTGCCAGCGTGACGCTAACCGCGTCGTGGCGCTGCTGGGCGGTAAAACGCCGCACATTCAGAACCTGGCGGTAGGTGGTGTCGCGAACCCGATCAACCTCGACGGTTTGGGCGTGCTGAACCTTGAGCGCCTGATGTACATCAAGTCTTTCATCGACAAGCTGAGCGACTTTGTTGAACAGGTTTATAAGGTTGATACCGCAGTTATCGCCGCGTTCTACCCGGAATGGCTGACGCGCGGTAAAGGTGCGGTGAACTACCTGAGCGTGCCGGAATTCCCGACCGACAGCAAAAACGGCAGCTTCCTGTTCCCGGGTGGCTACATTGAGAATGCGGATCTGTCCTCGTATCGTCCGATCACTTCCCATTCCGATGAATACCTGATCAAAGGGATTCAGGAAAGCGCGAAGCACTCCTGGTATAAAGACGAAGCGCCGCAGGCACCGTGGGAAGGCACCACCATTCCGGCTTACGACGGTTGGTCTGACGACGGTAAATACTCCTGGGTGAAATCGCCGACTTTCTACGGCAAAACGGTAGAAGTGGGTCCGCTGGCTAACATGCTGGTGAAACTGGCGGCAGGTCGCGAGTCTACCCAGAACAAACTGAATGAAATCGTTGCGATTTATCAGAAACTGACTGGCAACACGCTGGAAGTGGCGCAGCTGCACTCCACGCTGGGCCGTATTATTGGTCGTACCGTTCACTGCTGCGAATTGCAGGATATCCTGCAAAACCAGTACAGTGCACTGATCACCAATATCGGCAAAGGCGATCACACCACCTTTGTGAAACCGAACATTCCGGCAACGGGTGAGTTTAAAGGCGTTGGCTTCCTCGAAGCGCCGCGCGGTATGCTCTCTCACTGGATGGTGATCAAAGACGGTATCATCAGCAACTACCAGGCGGTTGTTCCATCAACCTGGAACTCCGGTCCGCGTAACTTCAATGATGACGTCGGTCCTTACGAGCAGTCGCTGGTGGGTACACCGGTTGCCGATCCGAATAAACCGCTGGAAGTGGTGCGTACCATTCACTCCTTCGACCCGTGCATGGCCTGTGCGGTACACGTAGTGGATGCCGACGGCAACGAAGTGGTTTCAGTGAAGGTTCTGTAATGCGTATTTTAGTCTTAGGGGTCGGCAATATTTTGCTGACCGATGAAGCCATCGGTGTGCGGATTGTTGAAGCGTTAGAGCAACGATACATTCTGCCGGATTATGTTGAGATCCTCGATGGCGGCACGGCGGGAATGGAGCTGCTTGGCGACATGGCAAATCGCGATCATCTGATTATCGCCGATGCCATTGTCTCGAAAAAGAACGCGCCGGGAACGATGATGATCCTGCGGGATGAAGAAGTTCCGGCGTTGTTTACCAACAAAATCTCTCCGCATCAGCTTGGCCTGGCCGACGTCTTGTCGGCCCTGCGCTTCACCGGTGAGTTTCCGAAAAAGCTGACCCTGGTCGGCGTGATCCCGGAATCGCTGGAGCCGCACATCGGCTTAACGCCGACGGTTGAAGCAATGATTGAACCTGCGCTTGAGCAGGTTCTGGCTGCGCTGCGCGAATCAGGCGTGGAAGCTATCCCACGGGAGGCAACTCATGACTGAAGAGATAGCAGGTTTCCAGACCTCCCCGAAGGCGCAAGTACAGGCAGCATTTGAAGAAATTGCCCGGCGTTCGATGCACGATCTCTCTTTTCTGCATCCTTCAATGCCGGTGTATGTTTCCGACTTTACGCTGTTCGAAGGTCAGTGGACGGGGTGTGTGATCACCCCGTGGATGCTGAGTGCAGTTATCTTCCCCGGCCCGGATCAACTTTGGCCGCTGCGCAAAGTGAGTGAAAAAATCGGTCTGCAACTGCCGTATGGCACTATGACCTTTACCGTTGGCGAACTGGACGGTGTGTCGCAATACCTCTCCTGCTCGCTGATGTCGCCGCTTTCGCACAGCATGTCGATTGAAGAGGGCCAACGCCTGACGGATGACTGCGCGCGAATGATCCTTTCGCTGCCAGTCACTAATCCGGATGTACCACATGCAGGGCGTCGCGCCCTGCTGTTTGGTCGCAGGAGTGGCGAAAATGCATGAGTTGTCGCTTTGCCAGAGCGCCGTTGAGATTATCCAACGGCAGGCGGAGCAGCACGATGTTAAGCGCGTCACCGCCGTGTGGCTGGAAATTGGCGCGCTCTCCTGCGTTGAGGAGAGCGCCGTCCGTTTTAGTTTTGAAATTGTCTGCCACGGAACGGTGGCGCAAGGGTGCGATTTACATATCGTCTATAAACCCGCCCAGGCCTGGTGCTGGGATTGCAGCCAGGTGGTGGAGATTCATCAGCACGATGCGCAGTGTCCGCTCTGTCACGGCGAGCGGTTGCGTGTCGATACCGGCGATTCGCTGATCGTCAAAAGTATTGAAGTTGAATAACCGGAGTTAACAATGTGTATTGGCGTTCCAGGCCAGGTGCTGGCTGTCGGTGAAGATATTCACCAGCTTGCGCAGGTTGAAGTATGTGGTATCAAGCGCGACGTGAATATCGCCCTGATTTGCGAAGGTAACCCTGCCGATCTGCTGGGCCAGTGGGTACTGGTGCACGTCGGATTTGCCATGAGCATCATCGACGAAGACGAAGCCAAAGCCACATTAGACGCACTGCGCCAAATGGATTACGACATTACCAGCGCGTGATGATTAAAACCGGATGCTTTCGTAGGCCTGATAAGACGCGCGAGCGTCGCATCAGGCATTGTGCTTGATTGCCGGATGCGGCGTGAACGCCTTGTCCGGCCTACATGGCTTGCTGCGATATGCACCAACCATTACCCCTGACGCTTATCTTCCGTATTTGTCTCGAAATCACTGGCGTCATGGCGCTCATGCAACTGCTCGTTCAGCGGCCCGTTGGTGCGGTTAACAATACGCCCACGTTTCACTGCCGGACGTTCGCCCACTTCTTTCGCCCAGCGTTGCACATGCTTATAACTGCCCGCATCAAGAAACTCTGCGGCATCATACACGCCACCTAACACCACGTTGCCAAACCACGGCCAAATCGCCATATCCGCAATGGTGTACTCGTCTCCCGCAACAAACTTGTGCTGCGCCAGCTGCTTATCCAGCACGTCGAGAAGACGCTTGGCTTCCATGGTAAAGCGGTTAATGGCGTACTCAATTTTCACTGGCGCGTAATGATAAAAGTGACCAAAACCACCGCCGAGGAACGGCGCAGCGCCCTGTAACCAGAACAGCCAGTTCAGCGTTTCGGTACGCTTTGCCAGATCCTGCGGCAGGAAGTAGCCAAATTTCTCGGCCAGATAAAGCAGAATCGATCCTGACTCAAACACGCGGATTGGCGGGTTATGCGTATGATCGCGCAGAGCGGGAATTTTCGAGTTCGGGTTCACTTCGACAAAACCGCTGGAGAATTGATCGCCATCGCCAATGCGAATCAGCCACGCGTCGTACTCTGCGCCGGTGACGCCCAGCGCCAGCAGCTCCTCAAGCATAATCGTTACTTTCTGACCGTTCGGCGTTCCCAGCGAATAGAGTTGCAATGGGTGTTTGCCAACGGGCAGCGTTTTTTCATGTGTCGGACCAGAAACCGGGCGATTGATATTGGCGAACGCGCCGCCAGCGGATTTATCCCACGTCCAGACTTTCGCGGGCTGATAAGTATTGTCTGCCATAGTGAGTTGCCTTCTGAGTGGTAGTGTTGAAGCAGTGTAGCAGGTCACTTGCTGTACAGAATGTGAATTTTTTAACCCTTTGCGCCAGCCGCTGCGTTGAGGTGTATGATAAGTCTAACCTCTGTCCGGTTAATGTCGCTGAGCAGGTAATCAGAGCACAACAATTACGCCAACTGCTTAGGTTGTATTGTTAAAGGTAAAGTGATGAGCAAAGGAACGACCAGCCAGGATGCCCCGTTCGGGACGTTATTGGGCTACGCCCCCGGTGGTGTAGCAATCTACTCTTCAGATTACAGTTCTCTCGATCCGCAGGAATACGAAGATGATGCCGTATTCCGTAGCTATATCGACGACGAATATATGGGCCACAAATGGCAATGCGTTGAGTTTGCTCGCCGTTTTCTCTTTCTGAACTACGGTGTGGTCTTCACTGACGTGGGTATGGCGTGGGAGATTTTCTCGCTGCGCTTCCTGCGTGAAGTGGTTAATGACAACATTCTGCCATTGCAGGCATTTCCTAACGGTTCGCCACGTGCGCCGGTCGCGGGCGCGCTTCTTATCTGGGATAAAGGCGGTGAATTTAAAGATACCGGCCATGTCGCCATCATTACGCAATTACATGGCAACAAAGTCCGTATTGCCGAACAGAACGTGATTCATTCCCCGTTGCCGCAAGGGCAACAGTGGACGCGCGAGCTGGAGATGGTGGTAGAAAACGGCTGCTATACCCTCAAAGACACCTTTGATGACACCACTATTCTGGGCTGGATGATTCAGACGGAAGATACCGAATACAGCTTGCCACAGCCGGAAATTGCAGGCGATTTGTTGAAGATCAGCGGAGCGCGCCTGGAAGACAAAGGCCAGTTTGACGGTAAATGGCTGGATGAAAAAGATCCGCTGCAAAACGCCTACGTGCAGGCGAACGGTCAGGTGATCAATCAGGATCCGTATCATTACTACACCATTACGGAGAGCGCCGAACAGGAGCTGGTTAAAGCCACCAACGAGCTGCACCTGATGTATCTTCACGCCACCGATAAAGTGCTGAAAGATGACAACCTGCTGGCACTGTTCGATATTCCGAAAATCCTCTGGCCGCGTTTGCGCCTCTCCTGGCAGCGTCGTCGTCACCATATGATCACCGGTCGTATGGATTTTTGTATGGATGAGCGTGGCCTGAAGGTCTATGAATACAACGCCGACTCCGCCTCCTGTCATACTGAAGCGGGCTTGATCCTCGAACGTTGGGCGGAGCAGGGCTATAAAGGCAACGGCTTCAATCCGGCGGAAGGTCTGATTACCGAACTGGCTGGCGCGTGGAAACACAGTCGCGCGCGTCCGTTTGTCCATATCATGCAGGACAAAGATATTGAAGAGAACTATCACGCTCAGTTTATGGAGCAGGCGCTGCAACAGGCGGGCTTTGAAACGCGTATCTTGCGCGGGCTAGATGAACTGGGCTGGGATGCTGCCGGACAACTGATTGATGGGGAAGGGCGACTGGTTAACTGCGTATGGAAGACCTGGGCGTGGGAAACGGCGTTTGATCAGATTCGCGAAGTCAGCGACCGTGAATTTGCTGCGGTCCCGATTCGCACTGGTCATCCGCAAAATGAAGTGCGCCTGATTGACGTTCTGCTACGCCCGGAAGTGCTGGTTTTTGAACCGCTTTGGACGGTGATCCCTGGCAACAAAGCGATTCTGCCAATTCTCTGGTCGCTGTTCCCGCATCATCGTTATCTGCTGGATACCGATTTCACTGTTAATGATGAACTGGTGAAAACCGGTTACGCCGTGAAACCGATTGCCGGTCGCTGTGGTAGCAATATCGACCTGGTCAGCCATCATGAAGAGGTGCTCGACCAAACCAGCGGTAAATTTGCCGAGCAGAAAAATATCTACCAGCAACTGTGGTGTCTGCCAAAAGTGGACGGTAAATACATTCAGGTATGTACTTTCACCGTGGGCGGCAACTACGGTGGGACGTGTTTGCGCGGCGATGAATCTCTGGTCATCAAAAAAGAGAGTGATATTGAGCCGTTAATTGTGCTGAAAGAGTAATAGACTTTTTCGCAAACCCGTGCTGATTATCAAAAATAGTCAGCACGGAAAATCGTTCATGGAATGCTCAAAATATTGAATATTGAAATACATTAAGTTAATAAATTCACTATATGAATGTATTAATGATTGAAATGATTCGCCATTAATTATTTCTTAAAATTTTGAATGGCAACTTATTATCTGATACTAAAGAAATAACACTCTTTTTATCGTTAAAAAATGATATTTCACTTTGCCCGCGCCGTTAAAGTCACTGATAATGCGTCCGTTCGTAAATTCAAAATGGCGTAATCTAATATATGCTAAATTTATTTGTTGGCCTTGATATATACACAGGGCTTTTGTTATTACTTGCTCTGGCATTTGTGTTGTTCTACGAAGCAATCAATGGTTTTCATGACACGGCGAATGCGGTGGCAACCGTTATTTATACTCGTGCCATGCAGCCACAACTTGCCGTGGTGATGGCGGCATTTTTTAACTTTTTTGGCGTATTGCTTGGCGGACTTAGCGTCGCCTATGCCATCGTCCATATGTTGCCAACTGATTTGTTGCTGAATATGGGGTCAACCCACGGTCTGGCGATGGTCTTTTCCATGCTGCTGGCGGCGATTATCTGGAACCTGGGAACGTGGTTCTTTGGTTTACCGGCCTCCAGTTCGCACACATTGATTGGCGCGATTATCGGCATCGGCTTAACCAACGCGCTATTGACCGGCTCGTCGGTGATGGATGCGTTAAACCTGCGTGAAGTGACCAAGATTTTCTCCTCGTTAATTGTCTCCCCCATCGTCGGCCTGGTCATTGCGGGTGGGCTGATTTTCCTGCTGCGCCGTTTCTGGAGCGGGACGAAAAAGCGTGACCGTATTCACCGCATTCCTGAAGATCGCAAAAAGAAAAAGGGCAAACGTAAGCCGCCATTCTGGACGCGTATTGCGCTGATTGTTTCCGCTGCGGGCGTGGCGTTTTCGCACGGCGCGAACGACGGGCAGAAAGGGATCGGCCTGGTGATGCTGGTGCTGGTGGGGATAGCGCCCGCTGGTTTCGTCGTCAATATGAATGCGTCCGGCTATGAAATTACCCGTACTCGCGATGCCGTCACCAACTTTGAACACTATCTGCAACAGCATCCAGAACTGCCGCAGAAGTTAATTGCGATGGAACCTCCATTGCCTGCGGCATCGACTGATGGCACGCAAGTGACGGAGTTCCATTGTCATCCGGCAAATACCTTTGATGCGATTGCGCGCGTTAAAACGATGCTGCCGGGCAATATGGAAAGCTACGAGCCGTTAAACGTAAGTCAACGCAGTCAGCTGCGCCGTATTATGCTTTGTATCTCTGATACCTCTGCGAAGCTGGCGAAACTGCCAGGCGTTAGCAAAGAAGACCAGAGCCTGCTGAAAAAACTGCGCAGCGATATGTTAAGCACCATTGAATATGCTCCAGTGTGGATAATCATGGCGGTGGCTTTAGCACTCGGTATTGGCACCATGATTGGCTGGCGCCGTGTAGCGATGACCATCGGTGAGAAAATTGGTAAGCGCGGCATGACTTATGCGCAAGGGATGGCGGCGCAGATGACGGCGGCGGTATCTATCGGTCTTGCCAGCTATATTGGGATGCCTGTTTCCACAACTCACGTACTCTCTTCTGCGGTGGCGGGGACGATGGTGGTAGATGGCGGTGGGTTACAGCGTAAAACGGTAACCAGTATCCTGATGGCGTGGGTGTTTACCTTACCGGCGGCAATTTTTCTGTCTGGTAGTCTGTACTGGATTGCATTGCAGCTTATCTAACCTTCCTGTTAATGCCCGGTCCTGCGATCGGGCATTATCACTTCTGACTAGCGATAACCTCGCGCTGTCATAAAATCCATTATCGCTTTTTCCGCATCAACCAGCACTTGTTCCAGCGGTTGATTGGCATCGATATCAACCAGTTGCGCGCCTCCAAAGGTTAACTTTGGCGTTATGGCAATTTTCTTCGCCAGAGATTCTCGTTTGTGGTCAGGCTTACGTGCGCAGGCCACGTCCAGGGAGACATTGAGTTTGATGACCAGATCGGGCTTATGGCTCGCCATCCAGTGAAATGCTTTACGTTCCTGACTTGCCAACCATGACACAAACCGGCCACCTTCAACGTTAGGCGGGAACACCGTACCATCGTAAGCGCCAGGAATCTGGTCCTGTGGATAACGGTCGGTCAAAACAATTAACCCGCGACGACGACAGGCAAGCATATGACGAAAGCGCAGTAAGCGGCGGGCGACAAACGCTGTAATTACCAGCGCCGGAACTGGCCCAGGCAATTTTTTCGCTGTTTTCACTTTATTGCGTTCAATTGATTTATTAAGCGATTTTCCCATTAAGGGCAGTTTTACCACTGCACGACCGACATTTCCGGCTTGCTTTCCTAAATGAACTCTTTCTGCGGCACCATATTTTTCGACAACGGTAATGAGATGTTCACAAACCGTTGACTTGCCTGAACCATCACTACCAATAACGGCTATTAATGGAGGTGTTATAGACTGCATGAATATATCCTTAAATTTAAATATCCATCCCAAATATTTATCTGGTTAATATGTTTTAATGAAAGCGTAATTCAGGTCAATGTCACAATTAACCATTGTCACAATAAGGTTGAACGGATATTCTGAGCACGGACCACGTAATATTCAATACATTATTTGCTGCCGGGTTTTTCGTGAATCAACGTAATATGTCAATAATTAATTCCATGCCAGTGCGTGTTATTGCCATTGTGGGATGTGATGGTTCAGGTAAATCGACCCTCACGGCAAGCCTGGTGAATGAACTGGCAGCAATAATGCCAACAGAACACATTTATCTTGGGCAGTCTTCCGGACGAATTGGCGAATGGATTTCACAGTTCCCTATAATTGGCGCCCCTTTTGGGCGTTATCTGCGGGGTAAGGCAGCTCATGTACATGAAAAGCCCTCAACACCGCCTGGCAATATTACCGCGCTGGTTATCTATTTGCTTTCCTGCTGGCGGGCGTACAAGTTTCGCAAAATGTTGAGAAAAAGCCAGCATGGCTTTTTGTTGATTACCGACCGCTACCCGCAGGTTGAAGTTCCTGGCTTTCGTTTTGATGGTCCACAACTGGCTAAAACTAAAGGCGGTAATGGCTGGGTAAAAATGTTAAGGCAGCGCGAGCTGAAGCTGTACCAATGGATGGCGTCTTATTTGCCCGTATTGTTGATTCGTCTTGGCATTGATGAACAAACCGCGTTTTCGCGTAAACCTGACCATCAACTGGCGGCGTTACAGGAAAAAATCGCCGTTACGCCGCAACTGACTTTCAACGGCACCAGGATCCTTGAACTGGATGGTCGGCAACCAGCCGACGAAATCCTGCAAGCGTCACTACGTGCAATTCACGCCGCACTTTCCTGATCACTAAAATGGATAGGGGATGATTTAAAGAATGGATGCACTACAAACGCAAGCTGTTAACAGCACTACCGCGCCGCAGCCCAGCTACATTCCGGGGCTAATTGCGGTGGTCGGGTGCGATGGCACCGGCAAATCCACGCTGACCACCGATCTGGTGAAATCATTGCAACAGCACTGGCAAACCGAGCGGCGCTATCTGGGGCTACTGTCCGGTGAAGACGGCGACAAAATCAAACGATTACCGTTGGTTGGTGTCTGGCTGGAGCGGCGACTGGCGGCAAAATCCTCGAAAACCCAAAGCATGAAAACTCGCTCTCCGGCGCTCTGGGCTGCGGTGATTATGTACTGCTTCTCGCTGCGAAGAATGGCGAACCTTCGTAAGGTTCAGCGACTGGCGCAAAGCGGCGTACTGGTGGTCAGCGATCGCTTTCCGCAGGCGGAAATTTCCGGTTTTTATTATGACGGGCCGGGGATTGGCGTCGAACGCGCGACCGGGAAAATCAACCAATTTCTGGCGCAGCGCGAGCGACAGTTATACCAACAAATGGCGCAGTACCGTCCTGAATTAATCATTCGTTTGGGGATTGATATTGATACTGCCATCTCCCGCAAGCCTGACCATGACTATGCCGAGTTGCAGGACAAAATCGGCGTCATGTCGAAGATTGGCTATAACGGCACAAAAATTTTAGAGATTGATTCCAGAGCGCCCTACAGCGAAGTGCTGGAACAGGCACAGAAAGCGGTTTCTCTGGTTGCCATCGTTTCTGACCGCCGAAGCTTGACTTAAGGCAGACGGGATATTTTTCATTTTTCAACGATAAGGTCTGGCTGAATTGGCAGGTTTTAACATCAAACATTGGTTTGCAGATGGAGCCTTTCGCACCATTATTCGTAACAGCGCCTGGTTAGGTTCCAGCAATGCCGTGAGTGCCTTGCTGGGCTTACTGGCGCTTTCGTGCGCCGGTAAAGGAATGACTCCAGCGATGTTTGGCGTACTTGTCGTCATACAGTCTTATGCCAAGTCGATTAGTGATTTTATTAAGTTTCAGACATGGCAGTTGGTGGTGCAGTACGGAACGCCAGCATTAACCAACAATAATCCTCAGCAATTCCGTAATGTTGTCTCATTTTCCTTCTCGCTGGATATCGTCAGCGGCGCGGTGGCGATTGTCGGCGGCATTGCCTTACTGCCATTCCTTTCCCATTCATTAGGTCTGGATGACCAAAGCTTTTGGCTGACGGCGCTCTATTGCACACTTATTCCTTCAATGGCTTCCTCCACGCCGACCGGCATTTTGCGTGCGGTTGATCGCTTCGACTTAATTGCTGTACAGCAGGCGACGAAACCTTTTCTGCGTGCGGCGGGCAGCGTCATCGCCTGGTATTTTAACTTTGGCTTTGCCGGATTTGTTATCGCCTGGTACGCATCGAATCTGGTTGGCGGCACCATGTACTGGTGGTTTGCCGCGCGCGAATTACGCCGCAGAAATATCCATAACGCGTTCAAATTGAATCTGTTTGAGTCTGCCCGACACATCAAAGGCGCATGGAGTTTTGTCTGGTCAACCAACATTGCCCATTCCATTTGGTCGGCGCGTAATTCATGTAGCACGGTACTGGTGGGGATCGTATTAGGGCCAGCTGCTGCCGGGTTATTTAAAATCGCCATGACATTCTTCGATGCTGCCGGGACGCCCGCCAGTTTGTTGGGTAAGAGTTTTTACCCTGAAGTCATGCGCTTAGATCCACGAACTACCAGACCGTGGCTCCTGGGTGTGAAGTCTGGATTACTGGCTGGTGGGATTGGCATTCTGGTGGCGCTGGCCGTGTTAATCGTTGGCAAGCCACTTATTTCACTGGTGTTTGGTGTTAAGTATCTCGAAGCGTATGACCTGATCCAGGTGATGCTCGGAGCCATTGTTATTTCGATGCTGGGCTTCCCACAGGAGTCATTATTGCTAATGGCAGGGAAACAGCGTGCTTTTCTCGTGGCGCAAACCATCGCCTCTATCGGCTACATCGTGTTGCTGTTCATGTTCTGCCATCTGTTTGGCGTGCTGGGGGCAGCATTTGCTTACTTCGGTGGGCAATGTCTTGATGTGGTGCTCTCGTTAATTCCGACATTAAAGGCGTTCTTTCAACGCCATTTATTGGCCTATAACGCAGTGGGAGAAAAATCCCAATGATGAAAAAATATTTTCCACTTGAGGTCAGTGAGCGTTTATTTATCGCGGTCGAAGAAGATGATGTTGTTGACGCTCAAGTTAGCTTACCACCAACGATCGCACTGCGTTGTTCATCGGAAATTATTCATGATAATTATGCATTATGCCTGAGATTCTGGTTGGACGGAGTCAATCGCAAGGCGTTACTCCACCTGACCCTGAAGCAGGCTAAAGGTGACCCTCTTACCGACGAAGAACGCAAACTGTATAAATACATGCGAGCGCGCTACAAGCATCTGCGTTTTGCGCAACGGCTGTATTTAAAGAAGCATCAGGCTGGTTTTTTATTTGGCAAAACGACCGTTTTTCTGGGGCGTTTTCAGGATGGTTTTCGTAACGGTAAGAAAAATATTGTGTCGTATTACGGCAACCTGTTACGTATTTATTTAAGCTCTCCTGTCTGGTGGCTGGTGAACTATTCATTACGCCATAGCCAGCTAGAAAGCGTTAATGGTTTTATCGCTTATCGGCAGAAGCAAATGCGCATCCTGAAAGAAATTATTGCCAGGCCGCAGCTAACCGGCAGGGAATTTCATGATGTGCGAAAAATCATCAGTCAGCAGGTTTCTTATTACGACACTCTAAGATCGCTTGATCCCGAAAATACAGAGGCGTTGCAGATTTCCCGCTTCCTGGCGGCCATTAATGGCCTGATGGGGGATAAGCACGACGACATGGTGGCGGATGATTTGGACAATCGCCAATCGTATGATGCGCCAGTGGCACTCGACAGCGATATTCGTCAGCGCTTAGAACTGCTGATTTCGCGTTTTCCGCTATAACCGGAGTAATGATGTCCTCTCGTCTGATTACTGCGCTGATATTTTCACTCTTCTCGTTCGGCGCTACTGCGCACAATTTCGTCATCGGAAAACCGGTCACACCTGTTTATATTCAGGACGGTGGCGAATTGCTGCTCAAAAATGACGAAATTTACTATCAAAAGTGGAACAGCACGCAGCTGAAGGGAAAAGTCCGCATTATTCAGTATATCGCCGGACGAAAGTCAGCGAAGAAGAAGAACTCTCTGTTAATCAAAGCAGTAGAAACAGCAAACTTTCCTCAGGATCGTTTTCAGCCCACCACCATTGTGAACACCGATGATGCCATCTTCGGCACCGGCTATTTTGTGACAGGTAAAATTGAAAAAAATAAACGTCGTTATCCGTGGGCGCAATTCGTAATCGACGGCAGCGGTCTGGGGCGCGTTGCCTGGCAACTGCCGGAACAGAGTTCAACCATTCTGGTGCTGAATAAATACGGGCAAATTCAGTGGGCAAAGGACGGCAGCCTGACGCCAGAAGAGGTTGATCAGGTCATTGCGTTGGCGCAGAAGCTGATCAATGAATAAAAAACTCAAAGGATTGAGGGCGTTAGTGAGATGAAGCTGGTTGAACACTACATCATGCGTGGTACGCGCCGTCTGGTGCTGATTATCGTTGGTTTTTTGATCTTTATCTTCGCCAGTTACTCTGCACAGCGTTACCTGACCGAAGCAGCCAATGGGACTTTAGCGCTTGATGTAGTACTTAATGTTGTTTTCTACAAAGTGCTGATAGCGCTTGAAATGTTACTTCCAGTGGGCCTGTATGTGTCGGTTGGTGTGACACTTGGGCAGATGTATACCGACTCGGAAATTACCGCTATCTCTGCGGCGGGCGCCAGTCCCGCACGTTTGTATAAAGCCGTTCTGTATCTGGCAATTCCATTAAGTATTTTTGTCACGCTGTTGTCGATGTATGGTCGGCCCTGGGCTTATGCGCAGATTTATCAACTGGAACAACAGTCGCAGTCGGAGCTGGATGTTCGCCAGTTGCGGGCAAAGAAATTTAACACTAACGATAACGGACGAATGATCATTTCGCAGACGGTTGATCAGGATAATAATCGCCTGACTGACGCGCTGATTTATACTTCTACTGCCAATCGAACCCGTGTTTTCCGCGCCCGTTCGGTTGATGTGGTTGACCCATCACCCGAGAAACCGACCGTTATGTTGCACAACGGGACCGCCTATCTTCTTGATCATCAGGGTCGTGACGACAACGAACAGATCTACCGTAATCTGCAATTACATCTTAATCCACTGGATCAAAGTGCCAACGTCAAACGTAAAGCGAAATCGGTCGCGGAACTGGCGCGCTCTGTATTTCCTGCCGATCATGCCGAACTGCAATGGCGACAAAGCCGTGGCCTGACAGCGTTGTTGATGGCTCTGCTGGCCATCTCTTTAAGTCGGGTAAAACCGCGGCAAGGGCGATTTTCAACGTTACTGCCACTGACGTTGCTGTTTGTTGCCATTTTTTATGGCGGTGACGTCTGCCGTACGCTGGTGGCTAACGGCACGATTCCCCTCATTCCTGGTTTGTGGTTAGTGCCCGGACTCATGCTAATGGGCCTGTTGATGCTGGTCGCACGCGACTTCTCCTTGCTGCAGAAATTTTCCCGATGAATGTTTTCAGTCGCTATTTAATCCGCCATCTCTTCCTCGGTTTTGCTGCCGCTGCCGGGCTACTGCTGCCGCTTTTTACCACCTTCAACTTGATTAACGAACTGGATGATGTCAGTCCGGGTGGTTATCTCTGGACTCAGGCGGTGCTGGTGGTACTGATGACCTTACCGCGCACACTGGTCGAACTTTCGCCGTTTATCGCGTTATTGGGTGGGATTGTTGGTCTCGGGCAGTTATCGAAAAATAGTGAACTTACCGCCATTCGCAGCACGGGGTTTTCTATCTTCCGTATTGCACTGGTGGCGCTGGTCGCCGGGATACTGTGGACTGTTTCGTTAGGCGCGATTGATGAGTGGGTGGCGTCGCCATTGCAGCAACAGGCGCTGCAAATCAAATCTACCGCGATAGCGTTGGGGGATGACGATGACATTACCGGCAATATGCTGTGGGCCAGGCGCGGTAATGAATTTGTGACGGTGAAATCGCTGAACGAACAGGGCCAGCCGGTAGGCATAGAGATATTTCACTATCGCGACGATCTCTCGCTCGAATCTTACATTTATGCACGCAGTGCCACCATTGAAGACGACAAAACGTGGATCCTGCACGGCGTGAATCATAAAAAATGGCTGAATGGCAAAGAAACGCAGGAAACATTAGATAATCTTGCCTGGCAATCGGCCTTCACCAGTATGAATCTTGAAGAGTTATCGATGCCGGGGAATACTTTTTCTGTCCGTCAGCTCAATCATTACATCCATTATTTGCAGGAAACCGGACAACCCAGCAGCGAATACCGCCTTGCACTGTGGGAGAAGCTGGGGCAACCCATTTTAACTCTGGCGATGATTTTACTGGCTGTGCCCTTTACCTTTAGCGCCCCGCGCTCACCAGGGATGGGCAGCCGCCTTGCTGTAGGCGTCATCGTTGGCTTGCTTACCTGGATTAGCTATCAAATCATGGTCAATCTGGGATTGCTATTTGCGTTGAGTGCGCCCGCTACCGCACTCGGTTTACCAGTAGCGTTTGTGCTGGTGGCGTTAATGCTGGTGTATTGGTACGACAGGCAACATTAATAATCCCGCCGTGGGGTAACACCACGGCGGCCAATATTACTGCTTCAGGGTCGCAAATGCCTGAATGATGGCATCGATTTGTTCACAACTGTGGGCAGCGTTTACGCTACAGCGCAACAGCGTAATACCCGCAGGCGCGGCAGGTGGCAGGATAAGATTCACATACACGCCCAGCGAAATAAGCTCACGCCAGATGCGTAAACCTTCCTCTTTCGAACCGATTATTACCGGCACTACCGGACTAATATGTGAGCTTAACTCGTAACCCAGTTTTTGCAGCCCGTCATACAGATGGTTGGCATTATCCATCAGTTTTTGCCGCAGCTCTGGTTGTGTGGCAATAGTTCTTAACGACGAGCGCACGGTTGCAATGCAGGAAGGAGAAGGGGAGGCGGTAAAAATATACGGACGGCTGCCGTAGCGCAGCACTTCCATCGCTTCCGAACCCACGGCAAAACCACCAATAGAAGCCAGGCTTTTACTGAAGGTGCCAACGATAATATCCACATCATCTTCAACGCCAACGGCTTCAACCAGTCCGCGCCCCGTTGCGCCTAACACGCCAAATGAATGCGCTTCATCGACAATCAAATAACCGCCGAGACGACGTTTGATATCAACGATTTCCGCCAGCGGTGCGACGTCACCGAGCATACTGTAGATGCCCTCAACGATGATAATCGCCTCTTTTGCTCGTTCACCGAGGCGCACCATGCGACGTTCCAGATCTTTAGCATCGTTATGGCGGAAACGAATGATCTCCGCGCCGCCGAGAGAACAGGCGTCATAAATACTGGCGTGGCTGTCGGCATCCAACAACACCACGGCGTTATGGTCGGCAAGTGCGCTGATGACACCTAAATTAGCGGTATAACCGGTTGAAAAAACGATAGCGGTAGGGCGATTGAAAAACTCGGCGATCTCTTTCTCTAACGCCAGATGCGGCGCATAACTACCATTAGCCATACGTGAACCGGTGGTGCCGGTGCCTTGCGTCGCTAACGCTGCCTGACCATCGGCGATGGCATCATGATTGAAGGTTAAACCGAGATAATTATTGGTCCCGGCCAGAATCACTTTTTTATCGCCAATGCGCCCTTCGGTGGCGGAGTACACTTCATCAATACAGGTGCCAAACGGCGTTAACCCGTTATCGCTAAATTGCAGTCGCTCGCCCGCAAGACGCGCATATTTATCGTATAGCCCCATTATTTATTCTCCAGCCATGGAAGTAGTGTTTCCATTAATTGCACAGGGGTTTTGACATCCAGCAGAATATTAATAGGAATGGAAATATCAAATCTGTCTTCCAGCATCATTAAGAGATCCATCACTTTAATCGACTCCAGGCCGAGATCGTTGACGAGATCGCTGTCAGGCTTAATTTCCACACCGTTTTCGACCAAATCCTGTAAACAGGAAAGGATGTAATCCATTACTATTTCACGATTTACCATAGAAACGTTAACACACCTTTAAACAAGACAATCAAAATAGCCCGTTGCGTAATGCGTGTTCCAGGCTAATCCCGGGAAACCAATTAATATCTTCAGAAATACGGTTATTACTTGCCGACCAGTCGGCGTGGGTTAATTCACGAATTTTCGAGCGGGTCAGCATAGGTTCTTTACCTGCCAGGCGACTCAACGCGGTACTGACATCTGCAAGGCAGGTGAGCAACGGCAGAGGAATGCCGACCATCCGTACAGCTCCTTGACGGGCGGCGGCGGCCAGTTGTTGCACGCGCTGCCAGTCATAGCCACCGGCGACACCATCACATAATTCATACGTTTGCGCCTGTACGGAATCGGCGCTTAACCACTGACCCACGGCTTGCGCAAAATCGGTGACGTGCAGGAAAGAGAGCTGCGTCTCTGGTGCGCCCAGCCGTGGCAGCAGGCCGCGCAGCATCCAGTCAAACAGTGGTTTTAACTCTTTATCGCCGGGGCCATAGACTGCTGTTGGGCGAAAAATGCCCAGCGTAATTTCGTCCGCCATTGCTGCTAGTCGTTGTTCGGCGACGTGTTTGGATTTCGCGTACCAGGAGAGTTCGGGATGGCGCGCCGCCAGCGAAGAGATAAAAAGAAAACGTTGGCAAAAGCCACTCTCTTTTGCCGCCTGCATCAGGCGCAGACTGCCGTCAACGTTACAGCGAGTAAAGACATCCTCTTTGTGTCCGCGTACTTGCCCGGCGCAATGGACCACAGCACCGGCACCAGCAACCAACTCGCTAAGTGAATGCGTATCTTCCAGCGAACCGCGTACCCAGATGAGATTATCGCTGACGTGAGCGCGGGAAGTACGCGTCAATGCGCGGACGTGAAAGCCGCGGGCGAGCAGGTTATCGACAATATATTTACCGATAAACCCGGTAGCGCCCGTTACCGCGACAGTTTGATTCATGCGAGAGATTCCTGCACATGGAAACTGGCGGCAACGGCCTTCTGATAACGTTTTTTGGCTTCTGCGCGGGCGGGCTTGCCGGAAGATGTGCGAGGAATGCTGTGGGGCGGTAACAGGTCGATAGCCGCGGTTACGCCAAATTCGCTTTGTATCCGCGCCGCCAGCGAGTGGATAAGCTGCGTGCGGCGCTCTGCGTCGCTGATCCGACACTGGATCTGCAAAATGATTTTTTCCTGGGCGGTAACAAACGCAATGGCATCGCCAGAGTGAATTTCTGGCTCCTGTTCCGCAATGTATTCAATATCCTGCGGCCAGATATTACGCCCACGAATAATAATCAGGTCTTTAATGCGCCCGGTGACATACAGATAACCGTCCAGCAGATAGCCGAGATCGCCGGTATCTAACCAGCCCGTCGCGGTAATTTCGTCTTGTGAAGCCTGATCGCCAAAGTAACCGCTCATCAGGCTGGGGCCGGAGATGCAAATATGGCCCACCACACGTTCCGCTACTGGTATACCTGCTTCATTACGGATTTCAATGCCATGTTCCGGCAACGCCTTACCACAGCTGACGAAAGTTGATACGGCACGTGTTTCAACACCTGGCGTCACGGCTTTGCCCTGGTATTCGAGGATATCGCGATCCACTTCGTTGACCACAACTCCGGAGGCTTCATCTGAGAAACTGACAGCCAGCGCGTTTTCTGCCAGTCCGTAGCAGGGCATAAACGTTTTATCGTCAAAGTTAACCTGACGGAAACATTCAGCAAATTGATGGAGTTGTTCTGCGGAGATGGGTTCAGCGCCAATACCCGCGACGCGCCAGCAGGAGAGATCCAGTTCAGCGAGATCTTTTTCATTCACGCGGCGCTGGCACAATTCATAGCCAAACGGCGGCGCAACGGAAACAGTGCCACGATTTTTACTGATCAATTTAAGCCATTGCAGTGGGCGCATGGCGAAATCCTGGGTGCGCAAATAATCCACCGAAAGCTGCGTGGCTACAGGTGTCAGGAGAAAACCGACCAGCCCCATATCATGGTAGAAAGGCAGCCAGGAGACGCAGCGGTCGCCAGGGCGTAATTTAATGCCATCGTGGCTGATGGCGCGTAGATTGGCCATCACTTCGCGGTGAGTGATGATAACGCCACGGGGAAAACGGGTGCTGCCGGAGGTGTACTGCAAATAGGCGATATCGTCCGGAATTGGACGCTGGAGCGCAACATCGGCTTCCGGCAATGCCTTAAACCAGGCGTGGCTTAAAACATGTAATTCGGGGTTGTCATGTGTCGCGGCATTGACCAGCGGCAACCATTCATCGCCAGTGATTATCGCGGCTGGTTGGCAGCTAGCCAGTAAACCTTGCAGTTTGGTGCTCCAGGAATCCCTCTGACCGACGCCCATTGGAATCGCCAATGGTACGGCAACTAATCCAGCATACTGGCAGGCAAAAAATGCCTCGACAAACCCGCTACTGGTTTCGGCAATCAGCGCCACGCGATCGCCTTTTTTCAGGTTCAGCGATAGCAGCCGCCTGGCTCCTGTTTCCGCGCGCACTTTTAAAGTGTGATATTCCAGTTCATCTTCAAGCTGGCTACGCCTGTCATAAAAATTCATTCCGGCGTTACTCAGAGCGGCATAGTCCAAAGCATCAACCAGCGTTGGAAAATCGGCATAGCGCATAGGCAAAGAATGCGTAAAGATTTTATTGGACATATACACCACAAGAAAATTGGATATCAAAAATAAAATGACAATAATGCGGTGGATTATATATGCATAAAAGATAAATGAGATAGTATTTTCATCGTTGTGATATTGAACATTGATTAAGATAATAAGTTCTGCTCTGTTATTTTTTATTGTGAATAATATTTAATTTATGAATGTATTAAGGTGATGCCTTGTCGGGTCGCTTAAGTCTATAAGAGACATTATTGACTGTTTAACGCAGTCACTGGTTTTATCAACATCATTAATAAATATTGTTTTGTCTTCGTTTGTATTCATTGGGTGGATTATTAAGGTGCCGTTCGTTGTGGTTACTGCCTGTTTTTCACCGTTAATTATTTGTTGTCCACGTAAATATGGAATGCGATCTGCTGATGATTAAAATTGAAAAAGTAATAAATAAAAACGACTTAAAAGCATTTATCGCTTTTCCGTCGTCACTTTATCTCGATGATCCAAACTGGATCCCTCCTTTATGCATTGAACGCAGTGAGCATTTGTCACAAAAGAATCCGGGAACGGACCATATCATCTGGCAGGCATGGGTGGTGAAAAAAGAGGGGCAGGTAGTAGGGCGCATTACCGCGCAAATCGATACCTTGCACCGCGAGCGTTACGGCGAGGATACCGGTCATTTCGGCATGATTGACGCCATTGATGATTTGCAGGTTTTTAAAGCTTTATTTGGCGCAGCGGAAGCATGGCTGAAGTCACAAGGTGCACGCAACATCACCGGGCCTTTTAGCCTGAATATCAATCAGGAAAGCGGATTACTGATTGAAGGTTTTGACACACCACCCAGTGCGATGATGCCGCACGGTAAACCGTGGTATGCCGCGCATATTGAACAACTGGGTTATCACAAAGGTATTGATTTACTGGCGTGGTGGATGCAGCGAACCGATCTCACTTTCTCTCCGGCGCTAAAAAAACTGATGGATCAGGTGCGCAAAAAGGTGACCATTCGCTGCATCAATCGTCAGCGGTTTGCCGAAGAGATGCAGATCCTGCGTGAGATTTTCAACTCCGGCTGGCAGCACAACTGGGGATTTGTGCCGTTTACCGAACATGAATTTGCGACCATGGGCGATCAACTTAAGTATCTGGTGCCGGACGATATGATCTACATCGCCGAGATTGATTCTGCACCCTGCGCGTTTATTGTCGGCTTACCGAACATCAACGAGGCGATTGCCGATCTGAACGGATCGCTCTTTCCCTTCGGCTGGGCAAAATTGCTGTGGCGCTTGAAAGTCAGCGGTGTGCGGACCGCGCGAGTGCCGCTAATGGGGGTTCGCGACGAGTATCAGTTCAGCCGCATCGGCCCGGTGATTGCTCTGTTATTGATTGAAGCCTTACATGATCCGTTTGCTCGCCGGAAGATCGATGCGCTGGAAATGTCATGGATCCTCGAAACCAATACAGGCATGAATAACATGCTGGAACGCATTGGGGCGGAGCCGTACAAGCGTTACCGCTTGTATGAAAAGCAGATTTGACTCCAGCTAACTCTGGTTCATTTCCAGCGGCACCGCCGAACGAATCAAATGGTGGCCTTCCAGTTCGATATCGTGGAGATTCTTTTTCACGGTCATAACATGATCGCGGGCGGCGCGCTGGGCGACATGCGGGAGTCGCTGCAACACCGCGTTATAGATCCGCGCATGCTGGCGATCGATCTGCTTTTTTTGCTGTGGTCGATGGTAGAGATTATTCACGCTGGCAAACACCGAATTAAACATTAGATCGGTCAATGATTGCAGCGTAAACACCAGCACCTGATTGTGGGAAGCCTGACAAATGGCGAGATGGAAAGCGTGATCCAGCTGTGCATGTTCGATCAGCGAAAGCTCTTTGTTGTGCTCACTGGCAGCGAGCATTTTTTCATAACAGCGGGTTATCAAAACAAAATCAGCCTGGGTTCCCAGCGTAGCCGCCAACCTTGCCGATTCGCCCTCCAGCAATGCGCGAACGTCAAGCAGATCGTACAGCGTTCGCGGCTGCGTGCTGAACAGATGAATTAGCGGGCTGGTGTCCTGGACCCGATTAAGCCGCGCGACCCGAGAATCGCGACCCTGCGCTGTTTCAATAATCCCGCGCCCGCGCAGCACGGTCAGTCCTTCACGCAGTGCGGAACGCGAGAAGCCGAGCTTTTCGCACAGCCGACGCTCCGAGGGAAGCGGCTGACCGACCTTCAGTACGCCGTCGATAATTAACCGTTCGATACTCTCAGCAACTACTTCGCAAATAGGGCGACGTTCATCTTTCATTCCCGGACCTCGTGCACAGGTAGGACCAATTTTTCTGTTCTTAACTCGCGAAACACGTACATCACGTAAGTGATTATGTTACATCAATTTAACATTGGCTTAACCAACGCGAAGTCACAGAGATGGAAAAAAAATGGTCTGACCGGTAGCTAAAGAGATAGACGAAAACGAAAACCCCGCTTAATAACTGTTCACAGAAGCAGCGCGCAAAAATCAGCTGCCACACAACACAACAAAGCGAACCCTACTCATGAGCATCTTGTACGAAGAGCGTCTTGATGGCGCTTTACCCGATGTCGACCGCACATCGGTACTGATGGCACTGCGTGAGCATGTCCCTGGACTGGAGATCCTGCATACCGATGAGGAGATCACTCCTTACGAATGTGACGGGTTGAGCGCGTATCGCACGCGTCCATTACTGGTTGTTCTGCCTAAGCAGATGGAACAGGTGACGGCGATTCTGGCCGTTTGCCACCGCCTGCGTGTGCCGGTGGTGACCCGTGGCGCAGGCACCGGGCTTTCTGGCGGCGCGCTGCCGCTGGAAAAAGGTGTGTTGTTGGTGATGGCGCGCTTTAAAGAGATCCTCGACATTAACCCCGTCGGGCGCCGTGCGCGCGTGCAGCCGGGCGTGCGTAACCTGGCGATCTCCCAGGCCGTAGCACCGCATAATCTCTATTATGCACCGGACCCTTCCTCGCAAATCGCCTGTTCGATTGGCGGCAACGTGGCGGAAAACGCGGGGGGCGTCCACTGCCTGAAATATGGTCTGACCGTACATAACCTGCTGAAAATTGAAGTGCAAACGCTGGACGGCGAGGCGCTGACGCTGGGATCGGACGCGCTGGATTCGCCTGGTTTTGACCTGCTGGCGCTGTTCACCGGATCGGAAGGTATGCTCGGCGTGACCACCGAAGTGACGGTAAAACTGCTGCCGAAGCCGCCCGTGGCACGGGTTCTGTTAGCAAGCTTTGACTCGGTAGAAAAAGCCGGACTTGCGGTTGGTGACATCATCGCCAATGGCATTATCCCCGGCGGGCTGGAGATGATGGATAACCTGTCGATCCGCGCGGCAGAAGATTTTATTCATGCCGGTTATCCCATCGACGCCGAAGCGATTTTGTTATGCGAGCTGGACGGCGTGGAGTCTGACGTACAGGAAGACTGCGAGCGAGTTAACGACATCTTACTGAAAGCGGGCGCGACTGACGTCCGTCTGGCACAGGATGAAGCAGAGCGCGTACGTTTCTGGGCTGGCCGCAAGAACGCTTTTCCGGCGGTGGGGCGCATCTCTCCCGATTACTACTGCATGGACGGCACCATCCCACGCCGCGCGCTGCCTGGCGTACTGGAAGGCATTGCCCGTTTATCGCAGCAATATGATTTGCGCGTCGCCAACGTCTTTCATGCCGGAGACGGCAACATGCACCCGTTAATCCTTTTCGATGCCAACGAACCCGGTGAATTTGCCCGCGCGGAAGAGCTGGGCGGGAAGATCCTCGAACTCTGCGTTGAAGTGGGCGGCAGCATCAGTGGGGAACATGGCATCGGGCGCGAAAAAATCAATCAAATGTGCGCCCAGTTCAACAGCGATGAAATCACGACCTTCCATGCAGTCAAGGCGGCGTTTGATCCCGATGGTTTGCTGAACCCAGGAAAAAACATCCCCACGCTACACCGCTGTGCTGAATTTGGTGCCATGCACGTGCATCACGGTCATTTACCTTTCCCTGAACTGGAGCGTTTCTGATGCTACGCGAGTGTGATTACAGCCAGGCGCTGCTGGAGCAGGTGAATCAGGCGATTAGTAATAAAACGCCGCTGGTGATTCAGGGAAGCAATAGCAAAGCCTTTTTAGGCCGTCCTGTCACCGGGCAAACGCTGGATGTGCGTTGTCATCGCGGCATTGTTAATTACGACCCGACCGAGCTGGTGATTACCGCGCGTGCCGGAACGCCGCTGGTGGCGATTGAAGCGGCGCTGGAAAGCGCGGGGCAAATGCTCCCCTGCGAGCCGCCGCATTATGGTGAAGAAGCTACCTGGGGCGGGATGGTCGCCTGCGGGCTGGCGGGGCCGCGTCGCCCGTGGAGCGGTTCGGTCCGCGATTTTGTCCTCGGCACGCGCATCATTACCGGCACAGGAAAACATCTGCGTTTTGGCGGCGAAGTGATGAAAAACGTTGCCGGATACGATCTCTCGCGATTAATGGCCGGAGGCTACGGTTGTCTTGGCGTGCTCACTGAAATCTCAATGAAAGTGTTACCGCGACCGCGCGCCACCCTGAGCCTGCGTCGGGAAATCAGCCTGCAAGAAGCCATGAGTGAAATCGCCCAGTGGCAACTTCAGCCGCTACCCATTAGTGGCTTATGTTACTTCGACAACGCGTTGTGGATCCGCCTTGAAGGCGGTGAAGGATCGGTGAAAGCGGCGCGTGAACTGCTGGGGGGCGAAGAGGTTGCGGGTCAGTTCTGGCAGCAATTGCGTGAACAACAACTGCCGTTCTTCTCGTTACCAGGTACCTTATGGCGCATTTCATTACCCAGCGATGCGCCAATGATGGATTTACCCGGCGAACAACTGATCGACTGGGGCGGCGCGTTACGCTGGCTGAAATCGACAGCCGATGACAATCAAATCCATCGCATCGCCCGCAACGCTGGCGGTCATGCGACCCGCTTTAGTGCCGGAGATGGCGGCTTTGCCCCGCTACCGGCTCCTTTATTCCGCTATCACCAGCAGCTTAAACAGCAGCTCGATCCTTGCGGCGTGTTTAACCCCGGTCGCATGTACGCGGAACTTTAAGGAGCAGGCTATGCAAACCCGGTTAACCGAAGAGATGCGGCAGAACGCGCGAGCGCAGGAAGCCGACAGCATCCTGCGCGCCTGTGTTCACTGCGGATTTTGTACCGCAACCTGCCCAACCTATCAGCTTCTGGGCGATGAACTGGACGGGCCGCGCGGGCGCATCTATCTGATTAAACAGGTGCTGGAAGGCAACGAAGTTACGCTTAAAACACAGAAGCATCTCGATCGCTGTCTCACTTGCCGCAATTGTGAAACCACCTGTCCTTCTGGTGTGCGCTATCACAATTTGCTGGACATCGGGCGTGATATTGTCGAGCAGAAAGTGAAACGCCCACTGCCGGAGCGAATGCTGCGCGAAGGGCTGCGTCAGGTGGTGCCGCGTCCGGCGGTCTTTCGCGCATTGACGCAGGTAGGGCTGGTGCTGCGACCGTTTTTGCCAGAACAGATAAGAGCAAAATTACCCGCTGAAACGGTGAAAGCCAAACCGCGTCCACCGCTGCGCCATAAGCGCCGGGTTTTAATGCTGGAAGGTTGCGCCCAGCCTACACTTTCGCCCAACACTAACGCGGCAACCGCGCGGGTGCTGGATCGTCTGGGGATCAGCGTCATGCCAGCTAACGAAGCAGGCTGTTGTGGCGCGGTGGACTATCATCTTAATGCGCAAGAGAAAGGGTTAGCGCGGGCGCGAAATAACATTGATGCCTGGTGGCCCGCGCTTGAAGCAGGTGCCGAGGCAATTTTGCAAACCGCCAGCGGCTGCGGCGCGTTCGTTAAAGAGTATGGGCAGATGCTGAAAAACGATGCGTTGTATGCCGATAAAGCGCGTCAGGTCAGTGAGCTGGCGGTCGATTTAGTCGAACTTCTGCGCGAGGAACCGCTGGAAAAACTGGCAATTCGCGGCGATAAAAAACTGGCCTTCCACTGCCCGTGTACCCTGCAACATGCGCAAAAGCTCAATGGCGAAGTGGAAAAAGTGTTACTTCGTCTTGGATTTACCTTAACCGATGTTCCCGGCAGCCATCTGTGCTGCGGGTCGGCGGGAACATATGCGTTAACGCATCCCGATCTGGCGCGCCAGCTGCGGGATAACAAAATGAATGCGCTGGAAAGCGGCAAACCGGAAATGATCGTCACCGCCAACATTGGTTGCCAGACGCATCTGGCGAGCGCCGGTCGAACCTCTGTGCGTCACTGGATTGAAATTGTAGAACAAGCCCTTGAAAAGGAATAACAAAATGAAAACTAAAGTCATTCTTAGCCAGCAAATGGCGAGTGCAATTATTGCCGCAGGTCAGGAAGAGGCGCAGAAAAATAACTGGTCTGTTTCCATTGCTGTTGCCGATGACGGCGGTCATCTGCTGGCGTTAAGTCGCATGGACGATTGCGCGCCGATTGCGGCTTACATCTCCCAGGAGAAAGCGCGTACTGCCGCGCTGGGGCGTCGCGAAACTAAGGGCTATGAAGAGATGGTGAACAACGGACGTACCGCGTTCGTGACTGCGCCGTTACTGACGTCGCTGGAAGGTGGCGTACCGGTTGTTGTTGATGGACAAATTATTGGTGCCGTGGGCGTTTCTGGTTTAACCGGAGCACAGGATGCGCAGGTCGCGAAAGCGGCAGCAGCGGTGTTGGCGAAATAAGCGAAAACGAGGAGATAAACAATGAGTCAAACCATAACCCAGGGCCGTTTACGCATTGACGCCAATTTTAAACGTTTTGTGGATGAAGAAGTTTTACCGGGAACAGGGCTGGACGCTGCGGTGTTCTGGCGCAATTTTGATGAGATCGTTCACGATCTGGCGCCAGAAAATCGTCAATTACTGGCAGAGCGCGATCGCATTCAGGCGGCGCTGGACGAATGGCATCGCAGCAATCCGGGGCCGGTAAAAGACAAAGCGGCTTATAAATCTTTCCTGCGGGAATTGGGCTATCTCGTGCCGCAGCCTGACCACGTTACGGTGGAAACCACGGGCATCGATAGCGAAATCACCAGTCAGGCGGGGCCACAGCTGGTGGTTCCGGCGATGAACGCCCGCTACGCGCTGAACGCGGCAAACGCTCGCTGGGGCTCACTGTACGATGCGTTATACGGCAGCGACATCATCCCACAGGAAGGGGCGATGGTCAGCGGCTACGATCCGCAGCGCGGTGAGCAGGTTATCGCCTGGGTTCGGCGTTTCCTTGATGAATCTCTACCGCTGGAAAACGGCAGCTATCAGGATGTGGTGGCGTTTAAGGTGGTCGACAAACAATTACGTATCCAGTTGAAAAATGGTAAAGAAACCACGTTACGTACTCCGGCACAGTTTGTCGGTTACCGTGGTAATACCGCTGCGCCGACCTGCATTTTGCTGAAAAATAACGGCCTGCATATTGAGCTGCAAATCGATGCCAACGGGCGAATTGGCAAAGACGATCCGGCGCACATCAACGACGTTATCGTTGAAGCCGCCATCAGTACCATTCTCGACTGTGAAGATTCGGTCGCTGCGGTTGATGCGGAAGATAAAATCCTGCTGTACCGTAACCTGCTGGGCCTGATGCAGGGGACTCTGCAAGAGAAAATGGAGAAAAACGGTCGGCAAATCGTGCGTAAACTGAATGACGATCGTCAGTACACCGCCGCCGATGGCTCTGAAATTTCTCTGCACGGACGCTCGTTGCTGTTTATCCGCAACGTAGGTCATTTGATGACCATTCCCGTAATTTGGGACAGCGAAGGCAATGAAATCCCGGAAGGCATTCTTGATGGCGTCATGACTGGCGCGATTGCCCTCTATGATTTAAAAGTGCAGAAAAACTCGCGCACTGGCAGCGTCTATATTGTGAAGCCGAAAATGCACGGTCCGCAGGAAGTGGCGTTCGCTAACAAACTGTTTACCCGCGTTGAGGCAATGCTCGGTATGGCACCGAATACCCTGAAAATGGGCATTATGGATGAAGAACGCCGGACCTCGCTGAACTTGCGTAGCTGTATCGCTCAGGCGCGCAACCGCGTGGCGTTCATCAATACCGGTTTCCTCGACCGTACTGGCGATGAGATGCATTCGGTGATGGAAGCTGGCCCGATGCTGCGTAAAAACCAGATGAAATCGACGCCGTGGATCAAAGCCTACGAGCGCAATAACGTGCTTTCCGGTCTGTTCTGCGGGCTGCGCGGTAAAGCGCAAATCGGCAAAGGCATGTGGGCAATGCCGGACCTGATGGCAGACATGTACAGCCAGAAGGGCGACCAGTTACGTGCCGGGGCAAACACGGCCTGGGTTCCGTCGCCAACTGCCGCTACGCTCCATGCGCTGCACTACCACCAAACCAACGTGCAGAGCGTGCAAGCCAACATTGCCCAGACCGAGTTCAATGCTGAATTTGAACCGCTGCTGGACGATCTGCTGACCATTCCGGTTGCTGAAAATGCTAACTGGTCGGCGCAAGAGATCCAACAAGAGCTGGATAACAACGTGCAGGGAATTCTGGGCTACGTGGTGCGTTGGGTAGAGCAGGGGATTGGTTGTTCAAAAGTGCCGGATATTCACAACGTGGCGCTGATGGAAGACCGTGCAACGCTGCGCATCTCCAGCCAGCATATTGCCAACTGGTTACGCCACGGCATTCTGACCAAAGAGCAGGTGCAGGCGTCACTGGAGAATATGGCGAAAGTGGTTGATCAGCAAAACGCTGGCGATCCGGCTTATCGTCCGATGGCGGGGAATTTCGCTAACTCGTGTGCCTTTAAAGCTGCCAGCGATTTGATCTTCCTCGGCATGAAACAGCCAAACGGTTATACCGAACCGTTATTACACGCCTGGCGTTTACGCGAAAAAGAAAGTCATTAATAGCGTCAAAAAAAGCCCCGGCAAGTTTTATTGTCGGGGCTATTATAGTAACTGCGGTAGTACATTTATCCCGGAAATAACCGGAGCGATTATCAGGGTTTAACAAAATTAAATACCCGCAGCGCATTACTAGCGGGCCTAAAACAACAATATGGACATCTTAACGATACTCTGCACCTGCGTGTGCGGAACAGAAACCCTTACCCGATATACTTGTTATGCCAGAGGTAGCAATTGCGTTAGCAGCGTACTGTTGCTGTAAAGTATAACGCCTATATTTTACAGTTCAGTCCTCTTTTGCTTATTACAACCTTAATCATATCAAGCATATAAAGATAATAAGAGACTGAACAATATGGTTACCTGGACCCAAATGTATATGCCGATGGGAGGACTGGGGCTATCCGCTCTGGTTGCCCTGATCCCAATAATATTCTTCTTCGTTGCACTTGCGGTATTACGTCTGAAAGGGCATGTCGCTGGAGCAATAACCCTTATATTATCTATCCTGATTGCGATATTCGCCTTTAAAATGCCGATTGATATGGCATTTGCTGCTGCGGGCTATGGCTTTATTTATGGATTATGGCCTATTGCCTGGATTATTGTCGCGGCGGTATTCCTGTATAAATTAACCGTTGCCAGCGGTCAGTTCGATATTATCCGCAGTTCGGTTATCTCCATCACCGACGATCAGCGTTTGCAGGTGTTACTGATTGGTTTCTCCTTTGGCGCGTTGCTGGAAGGGGCGGCAGGCTTTGGCGCACCGGTGGCAATTACAGGGGCATTGCTGGTGGGCCTGGGCTTCAAACCGTTATACGCGGCGGGGCTGTGTCTGATTGCTAACACTGCGCCGGTGGCGTTTGGTGCGTTGGGCGTGCCGATACTGGTCGCCGGTCAGGTGACCGGAATCGATCCGTTCCACATTGGTGCAATGGCGGGACGTCAGTTGCCGTTCCTGTCGGTACTGGTGCCGTTCTGGCTGGTAGCAATGATGGACGGCTGGAAAGGGGTGAAAGAGACGTGGCCCGCGGCGCTGGTTGCAGGGGGAAGCTTCGCTGTCACTCAGTTCTTTACCTCTAACTATATTGGCCCGGAACTGCCGGATATTACTTCGGCGCTGGTGAGTATCGTCTCACTGTCTTTATTCCTTAAAGTCTGGCGACCGAAAAATACCGAAACGGCAATCAGCATGGGGCAATCCGCAGGTGCGATGGTGGTGAATAAACCGTCTTCTGGCGGTCCCGTGCCTTCAGAATATAGTCTGGGGCAAATCATTCGCGCGTGGTCACCGTTTTTAATCTTAACGGTGCTGGTCACCATCTGGACCATGAAGCCGTTTAAAGCGTTATTTGCTCCGGGCGGTGCGTTTTATTCGCTGGTGATTAATTTCCAGATCCCTCATTTGCATCAACAAGTCTTGAAAGCGGCCCCCATTGTCGCCCAGCCGACGCCAATGGACGCGGTGTTTAAATTCGACCCGCTCTCTGCTGGCGGCACCGCTATTTTCATTGCAGCGATTATCTCTATCTTCATCCTCGGCGTGGGGATCAAGAAAGGTATTGGCGTCTTTGCAGAAACGCTAATTAGCCTGAAGTGGCCGATACTGTCGATTGGCATGGTGCTGGCATTTGCCTTCGTGACCAACTATTCCGGTATGTCTACCACGCTGGCGCTGGTACTGGCGGGTACTGGTGTGATGTTTCCGTTCTTTTCGCCATTCCTCGGCTGGCTGGGGGTATTCCTTACCGGCTCGGACACCTCCTCGAACGCTCTGTTTGGTTCACTACAATCAACCACGGCGCAGCAAATCAACGTCTCTGACACTCTGCTGGTGGCAGCAAATACCAGCGGCGGCGTAACTGGCAAGATGATCTCCCCGCAATCTATCGCCGTGGCCTGCGCCGCGACGGGCATGGTGGGCCGAGAATCTGAACTGTTCCGCTACACCGTGAAGCACAGTCTGATTTTTGCCAGCGTTATCGGCATTATCACCCTGCTGCAGGCATATGTGTTTATCGGAATGTTAGTTTCGTAAGTCAATAATGCCGGATGATCGTCAATATCATCCGGCTTCTTTCTACTCACGTTTCATTATCCTGACTAAATAATTGTAAAATCATTTCGTTGTTTATTATCCATGCATAAATAATATTTCGTGTTCAGATAACTCGCTAAATAATTAAGGGAGTGAGAATATCTATTTTTTTGTCACGCAAAACAAGTCTGTATTAATTGTGTTCGCTTGATGAGCAAACACCGTGCTATCTGTTGCTTTTGCAATCGCAATCGTTAAAACTATCAACAACTTGGGATAGTTACATTGTGAATAATTGTTACTTTTTTGTTTGTTGAATCATTTTATAAATACCCCGTCTGACATCGAATAGGGGATATTCTTATAAATTTCACCTGTTTCGTTATCAATAATGCAGTTTTCTTAAGAATGGAGGAAGTTACTAGAGAAGGTAAAACATAAAACTATTTCCCCAGTTACGAATTTTTTAACTATATTTTGTCACTTGCGTTATTAATGAATAAGAAATTTAAATATAAAAAATCGCTTTTAGCGGCTATTTTAAGCGCAACCTTATTAACCGGTTGTGATGGCGGCGGTTCAGGTTCTTCCTCCGATAACCCGCCTGTAGATTCTGGAACCGGGTCTTTGCCGGAAGTGAAACCCGATCCAACGCCAACCCCGGAGCCGACGCCGGAGCCTGAACCTACTCCGGACCCGACACCTGAGCCAGAGCCAACGCCAGAACCGGAGCCAGAACCTGTTCCTACGAAAACAGGTTATCTGACCCTGGGCGGAAGCCAGCGGGTAATCGGTGCTAAATGTAATGGTGAATCCAGCGACGGCTTTACTTTTACACCTGGCGAGAACGTTACTTGCGTGGCGGGTAACACGACAATTGCCACCTTCAACACTCAGTCAGAATCTGCGCGTAGCTTGCGTGCGGTTGAAAAAGTGTCGTTTAGCCTTGAGGATGCGCAAGAACTGGCGGGGTCTGATGACAAGAAAAGCAATGCGCTCTCGCTGGTAACCTCCATGAACAGTTGTCCGGCGGATACAGAACAGGTTTGCCTGACGTTCTCCTCGGTGATCGAGAGTAAACGCTTCGACTCGCTGTATAAGCAAATCGATCTGGCACCGGAAGAGTTCAAAAAGCTGGTCAATGAAGAGGTGGAAAACAATGCCGCGACTGATAAAGCGCCATCCACTCATACTTCACCGGTTGTGCCAGTCACCACACCGGGAACAAAACCGGATCTGAACGCTTCCTTCGTGTCGGCTAACGCGGAACAGTTTTATCAGTATCAACCTACGGAAATCATTCTCTCCGAAGGCCGACTGGTAGATAGCATGGGCAATGGTGTGGTTGGCGTAAATTACTACACCAGCTCAGGCCGTGGCGTGACTGGCGAAAACGGCAAATTCAACTTCAGCTGGGGCGAAACCATCTCCTTTGGTATCGACACCTTTGAACTGGGCTCAGTACGCGGCAATAAGTCGACCATTGCGTTGACTGAGCTGGGCGACGAAGTTCGTGGAGCGAATATTGATCAGCTTATTCATCGTTATTCGACGACCGGGCAAAATAATACCCGTGTTGTTCCGGACGATGTACGCAAGGTCTTTGCCGAATATCCCAACGTGATCAACGAGATTATCAATCTCTCGTTGTCCAATGGCGCGACGCTGGATGAAGGCGATCAAAACGTTGTGCTGCCAAACGAATTTATCGAGCAGTTTAAGACGGGTCAGGCCAAAGAGATCGATACCGCGATTTGTGCGAAAACCGACGGCTGTAACGAGGCTCGCTGGTTCTCGCTGACGACGCGCAATGTTAACGAAGGTCAGATTCAGGGCGTTATCAACAAGCTGTGGGGTGTGGATGAAGATTACAAATCGGTGACGAAATTCCACGTCTTCCATGACTCTACCAACTTCTATGGCAGCACCGGTAATGCGCGCGGTCAGGCGGTGGTAAATATCTCCAACGCGGCATTCCCGATTCTGATGGCGCGTAATGATAAAAACTACTGGCTGGCCTTCGGCGAAAAACGCGCCTGGGATAAAAATGAGCTGGCGTACATTACTGAAGCGCCTTCTCTTGTGGTGCCTGAAAACGTTACGCGCGATACCGCGACCTTCAACCTGCCGTTTATCTCGCTGGGGCAAGTCGGCAAAGGTAAGCTGATGGTTATCGGTAACCCGCACTACAACAGCATTCTGCGCTGTCCGAACGGTTACAGCTGGGAAGGCGGTGTTGATAAAAGCGGTCAGTGTATGCGTAACAGTGATTCAAATGACATGAAGCACTTTATGCAGAACGTGTTGCGCTATTTGTCTAACAATAGCTGGACGCCAGACGCGAAAACCAGCATGACCGTAGGCACCAACCTGGATACCGTCTATTTCAAACGTCATGGTCAGGTTACAGGAAACAGTGCTGAGTTCGGCTTCCATCCGGATTTCGCGGGTATCTCCGTTGAGCATTTAAGTAGCTATGGCGATCTCGATCCGCAGAAAATGCCGCTGCTGATCCTTAACGGCTTTGAGTATGTGACTCAGGTGGGGGGCGATCCCTATGCAGTGCCTCTGCGTGCAGATACCAGCAAACCGAAGCTGAGCCAGCAGGATGTGACCGATCTGATCGCCTATCTGAACAAAGGCGGTTCGGTGCTGATCATGGAAAACGTGATGAGCAATCTTAAGGAAGAGAGCGCGTCTGGCTTTGTGCGTCTGCTGGATGCCGCAGGCCTGTCAATGGCACTGAACAAGTCGGTGGTGAATAACGATCCGCAGGGGTATCCGGATCGCGTTCGTCAGTTGAATGAAAAAGGGATGTGGGTCTATGAACGTTATCCGCTGGTAGAAGGTGAACTGCCGTACACCATTGATGAAAAAACGAAAGAAGTTATCTGGAAATATCAGATTGATAACAAACCAGATAAGAAACCGAAACTGGAAGTTGCCAGCTGGCAAGAAGAGGTTGATGGTGAACAAGTAACTCAATACGCGTTTATTGATGTTGCTAAACATCCAACTGATGAGTCTCTGAAAGCCGCAAAAGATAAGATCTTTGCAGCGTTCCCGGGGCTGAAGGAGTGTAAGGACTCGACATATCACTACGAAATCAACTGCCTGGAATACCGTCCTGGCACGAACGTTCCGGTTACTGGTGGCATGTATGTTCCGCGCTATACGCAACTGAATCTCAGCGCCGACACCGCGAAAGCGATGGTGCAGGCTGCGGATTTAGGCACCAACATTCAGCGCCTGTATCAGCACGAGCTTTACTTCCGTACCAATGGTCGCAAAGGTGAGCGTCTGAGCAGCGTCGATCTGGAACGTCTGTACCAGAACATGTCGGTCTGGCTGTGGAATGAAATTGAATACAGCTATGACAGCGGCAAGGATGACGAGCTGGGCTTTAAAACGTTCACCGAGTTCCTGAACTGCTACGCCAACAATGCCTATACTGGCGGCACGCAGTGCTCCGCAGAGCTGAAACAATCGCTTGTCGATAACAAGATGATCTACGGTGAAAGTAGCGGCAAAGCGGGCATGATGAACCCGAGCTATCCGCTCAACTATATGGAAAAACCGCTGACGCGCCTGATGCTGGGGCGTTCCTGGTGGGATCTGAACATCAAAGTTGATGTCGAGAAGTATCCGGGAGCGGTATCGGCAGAAGGTGAGAAGGTTACTGAAACCATCAGCCTGTACTCGAATCCGACCAAATGGTTTGCAGGTAACATGCAGTCTACTGGCCTGTGGGCTCCGGCTCAGAAAGAGGTCACTATTGAGTCTAAGGCGAACGTTCCTGTGACTGTCACCGTGGCGCTGGCTGACGACCTGACCGGACGTGAGAAGCATGAAGTTGCTCTGAACCGTCCGCCAAAAGTGACGAAAACCTATGAGCTGAAAGCCAATGGTGAGGTGAAGTTTACGGTTCCTTACGGTGGTCTGATTTATATCAAGGGTAACAGCCCAACGAATGAGTCAGCCAACTTCACCTTTACTGGCGTGGTAAAAGCACCGTTCTATAAAGACGGTAAATGGAAAAACGATCTGAAATCCCCTGCGCCGCTGGGCGAGCTGGAGTCTGCGTCGTTCGTGTATACCACGCCGAAGAAGAACCTTGAGGCCAGCAATTTCACGGATGGCGTAGAACAATTCGCTAAGGAACTGGATACCTTTGCCAGCTCGATGAATGACTTCTACGGTCGTGATGGCGAAAGCGGTAACCACCGGATGTTTACCTATGAAGCATTGACGGGGCACAAACATCGTTTCGCCAACGATGTGCAGATCTCCATTGGTGATGCGCACTCTGGTTATCCGGTAATGAACAGCAGCTTCTCGACGAACAGCACCACGCTGCCGACGACGCCGCTGAACGACTGGCTGATCTGGCATGAAGTAGGGCATAACGCCGCAGAAACACCACTGACTGTACCGGGCGCAACTGAAGTGGCGAACAACGTGCTGGCGCTGTACATGCAGGATCGCTATCTCGGCAAGATGAACCGTGTCGCTGAAGATATTACCGTCGCGCCGGAATATCTGGACGAGAGCAACGGTCAGGCATGGGCGCGCGGCGGTGCGGGTGACCGTCTGCTGATGTACGCGCAGCTGAAGGAATGGGCAGAGAAAAACTTTGATATCAAGAAATGGTATCCAGATAGCAAGCTGCCAGAGTTCTACAGCGAGCGTGAAGGGATGAAAGGCTGGAACCTGTTCCAGTTGATGCATCGTAAAGCACGCGGCGATGATGTTGGTGACAAGACCTTTGGTGGCAAGAATTACTGTGCTGAATCCAATGGTAACGCTGCCGACACGCTGATGCTGTGTGCCTCCTGGGTCGCTCAGACGGATCTTTCGGAGTTCTTTAAGAAATGGAATCCGGGCGCGAATGCTTATCAGCTGCCGGGGGCAAGCGATATGAGCTTCGAGGGCGGTGTGAGCCAGTCGGCTTACAACAAGCTCGCTGCGCTTGGTCTGCCGAAACCGCAGCAAGGAGGACCGGAAACCATTAACAAGGTTACCGAGTATTCGATGCCTGCTGAATAAACCGGATAAGGCGCTCGCGCCGCATCCGGCATGAAATAAGGTGCATCGGGTTAACACATATGCCCGATGCGCCAGCTTATCGGGCCTACAGACGGGGAAAGCCGCGATTATTTGCGTTGGCAGACACCCGTAGGCCGGATAAGGCGTTCACGCCGCATCCGGCATGAAATAAGGCGCACCGGGCCTGGAGGGAAAGCCGCGATTATTTACGTTGGCAGACACCTGTAGGCGGATAAGGCGTTCACGCCGCATCCGGCAAGTTACAACAAATAACCTTTAACCATGCTTTTTGATGTTTTTCAGCAATACCCTGCGGCGATGCCCATACTGGTAACCGTCGGAGGATTGATCATCGGCAGTTTTTTGAATGTGGTGATTTGGCGTTACCCTATCATGCTGCGCCAACAAATGGCGGAGTTTCACGGTGAAATGCCGAGTGCGCAGTCAAAAATAAGCCTTGCGCTGCCGCGTTCGCACTGTCCGCATTGTCAGCAGACCATCCGGATACGTGACAACATTCCGCTGCTCTCCTGGCTGATGCTCAAAGGGCGCTGCCGCGACTGTCAGGCGAAAATCAGCAAGCGTTATCCGCTGGTCGAGTTATTGACGGCACTCGCTTTTTTGCTTGCGAGTCAGGTGTGGCCGGAAAGTGGATGGGGGCTGGCGGTGATGATATTATCCGCCTGGCTGATTGCCGCGAGCATCATCGACCTCGATCACCAATGGCTGCCCGATGTTTTTACTCAGGGCGTATTGTGGACCGGGCTGATTGCGGCATGGGCGCAACAGAGTCCGTTAACGCTACAAGACGCAGTTACCGGCGTACTGGTGGGATTTGTCAGTTTTTACTCCCTGCGCTGGATAGCCGGAATAGTTCTGCGTAAAGAAGCATTAGGCATGGGCGATGTATTACTCTTCGCTGCGTTAGGTGGCTGGGTGGGAGCACTGTCGCTGCCCAATGTTGCTTTAATCGCCTCATGCTGCGGCCTGATATATGCCGTTATTACAAAAAGAGGATCAACCACACTGCCTTTTGGACCGTGTTTAAGTCTGGGCGGTATAGCAACACTTTATCTACAGGCATTGTTTTAATGATAACCATGTCATTATCGAAGTGACATTTTAACTCTTATTAATAACCTTAGAGATTATTTACCATGTCGATAAAACAAATGCCAGGGAGGGTATTAATATCGCTATTGTTGAGCGTTACAGGATTATTAAGTGGCTGCGCCAGCCATAATGAAAATGCCAGTTTACTGGCGAAAAAACAGGCGCAAAATATCAGCCAAAACCTGCCGATTAAATCTGCGGGATATACCTTAGTGCTGGCGCAAAGTAGCGGCACGACGGTAAAAATGACCATTATCAGCGAAGCGGGTACTCAGACCACGCAGACGCCTGACGCCTTTTTAACCAGCTACCAACGACAAATGTGCGCTGACCCAACGGTGAAATTAATGATCACCGAGGGAATTAATTACAGCATAACGATTAATGATACACGCACAGGTAACCAGTATCAGCGGAAACTGGATCGTACCACCTGTGGAATAGTCAAAGCATAACGTCGGGTATATAAATTGGCGCGGGTTGTTTTTCGTGACGCACGAATTTATCTCATTCAATGGCTGACAAAAATTCGTCACACACTTAGCCAGAGACAATCTCTTAATACAGACAAAGAGCACCTGCGCAAAATTGCACGCGGGATGTTCTGGCTGATGCTGCTTATTATTTCTGCAAAAATGGCGTATTCACTCTGGCGCTATTTCTCCTTTTCTGCGGAATATACGGCGGTTTCCCCATCGGCGAATAAACCGACCCGTGTGGATGCAAAACCGTTCGATAAAAATGACGTGCAATTAATCAGCCAACAAAACTGGTTTGGCAAATATCAGCCCGTCGCCGCACCGGTAAAACAACCCGAACCTGCGCCTGTGGCAGAAACGCGTCTTAATGTGGTGCTGCGTGGGATCGCCTTTGGTGCCAGACCCGGCGCGGTTATTGAAGAAGGCGGCAAACAACAGGTTTATTTGCAGGGCGAACGGCTTGGCTCTCACAACGCGGTGATTGAGGAAATCAACCGCGACCATGTGATGCTGCGCTATCAGGGAAAAATAGAGCGCCTGAGCCTGGCTGAAGAGGAGCGTTCCACCGTAGCCGTGACCAACAAAAAAGCCGCCAGTGACGAAGCAAAGCAAGCTGTTGCTGAGCCTGCTGTCAGTGCGCCCGTTGAGATCCCGGCTGCCGTGCGTCAGGCGCTGGCGAAAGATCCGCAGAAAATTTTTAACTATATCCAGCTTACGCCTGTGCGTAAGGAGGGGATTGTCGGTTATGCAGTGAAACCGGGGGCAGATCGTTCTCTGTTCGATGCCAGCGGTTTCAAGGAAGGCGATATCGCCATTGCGCTAAATCAGCAGGATTTCACTGATCCACGAGCAATGATTGCTCTGATGCGGCAGTTACCTTCAATGGATTCCATTCAACTTACGGTTTTACGCAAGGGTGCGCGCTACGACATTTCCATCGCGCTGCGCTAACCGCATTTAATCCAGGAGAATCATTCATCGTGTTTTGGCGTGATATTACGTTGTCGGTCTGGCGTAAGAAGACAACTGGCCTCAAAACAAAAAAGCGTTTACTGCCGCTGGTGCTGGCAGCGGCATTATGTAGTTCACCGGTCTGGGCGGAAGAAGCCACTTTCACCGCTAATTTTAAAGATACCGACCTGAAATCGTTCATCGAAACCGTCGGCGCTAACCTTAATAAGACCATCATTATGGGGCCGGGCGTACAGGGGAAAGTGAGTATTCGCACCATGACCCCGCTCAATGAACGTCAGTATTACCAGCTATTCCTTAACCTGCTGGAAGCACAGGGGTATGCCGTCGTACCGATGGAAAACGACGTGCTGAAGGTGGTGAAATCCAGTGCCGCGAAAGTCGAGCCGCTGCCGCTGGTCGGTGAAGGCAGCGACAATTATGCGGGCGATGAAATGGTCACCAAAGTGGTGCCGGTACGTAATGTGTCGGTACGCGAGCTGGCGCCGATTTTGCGCCAGATGATCGACAGCGCAGGCTCAGGCAACGTTGTTAATTACGATCCCTCCAACGTAATTATGCTCACCGGACGTGCCTCCGTCGTGGAGCGCCTGACGGAAGTGATCCAGCGTGTGGATCATGCGGGTAATCGCACTGAAGAGGTGATTCCGCTGGATAACGCCTCGGCTTCGGAAATCGCCCGCGTGCTGGAAAGCCTGACCAAAAATAGCGGCGAGAACCAGCCTGCGACGCTGAAATCTCAAATTGTCGCCGACGAACGCACCAACAGTGTGATTGTCAGCGGTGACCCCGCCACGCGAGACAAAATGCGCCGCCTGATCCGTCGGCTGGATTCAGAAATGGAGCGTAGCGGCAACAGCCAGGTGTTCTATCTCAAATACAGCAAAGCGGAAGATCTGGTCGATGTGCTGAAGCAGGTCAGCGGCACGCTCACGGCGGCTAAAGAAGAGGCGGAAGGCACGGTCGGTAGCGGGCGTGAGGTTGTCTCCATCGCCGCCAGCAAACACAGTAATGCCCTGATTGTTACTGCGCCGCAGGACATCATGCAGTCGCTGCAAAGCGTGATTGAACAACTGGATATTCGCCGTGCTCAGGTGCATGTCGAGGCGTTGATCGTGGAAGTTGCCGAAGGCAGCAATATCAACTTCGGCGTGCAGTGGGCGTCGAAAGATGCCGGATTAATGCAGTTTGCTAACGGTACGCAGATCCCTATCGGTACGCTGGGGGCGGCGATTTCTCAGGCGAAACCGCAGAAAGGCTCCACGGTGATCAGCGAAAACGGTGCCACCACCATTAACCCGGATACCAACGGCGATCTCTCCACGCTCGCCCAGCTTCTTTCTGGCTTTAGCGGTACGGCGGTTGGCGTGGTGAAAGGCGACTGGATGGCGCTGGTACAGGCGGTCAAAAACGACTCCAGCTCGAACGTCCTCTCCACGCCGAGCATCACCACGCTGGACAACCAGGAAGCCTTCTTCATGGTGGGCCAGGACGTTCCGGTATTAACCGGCTCTACCGTTGGCTCCAATAACAGCAATCCTTTCAACACGGTAGAGAGGAAAAAAGTCGGCATCATGCTGAAAGTCACGCCGCAGATTAACGAAGGTAACGCGGTACAGATGGTGATTGAGCAGGAAGTCTCTAAGGTGGAAGGACAGACCAGCCTCGACGTCGTGTTTGGTGAGCGCAAACTGAAAACTACCGTGCTGGCTAACGATGGCGAGCTGATCGTGCTTGGCGGCCTGATGGACGACCAGGCGGGAGAAAGCGTGGCGAAGGTGCCGCTGCTGGGCGATATCCCATTGATTGGTAACCTGTTTAAATCGACGGCGGATAAAAAAGAAAAACGTAACCTGATGGTGTTTATCCGTCCGACCATTCTGCGTGACGGTATGGCGGCAGACGGCGTGTCGCAGCGCAAATATAACTATATGCGCGCCGAGCAGATCTATCGCGATGAACAAGGCTTGAGCCTGATGCCGCACACCGCGCAGCCGGTGCTGCCAGCGCAAAACCAGTCTCTACCGCCGGAAGTTCGCGCGTTCCTCAACGCCGGGAGAGCGCGTTAATGGTGCCTGTAGCACAGGAAACCACCGCTAACACCGTGCGTCTGCCCTACAGTTTCAGCCGTCGGTTTAGCCTGGTGGCATGGTGCGAAGCGTCGCTGGAGATCCTCCATGTTCATCCGTTGTCGCTCTCTGTTTTGCAGGAGCTGCAGCGGGGGCTGAACGCGCCCTTTACGCTGCGGCAAATCGACGAGGCCGAATTTGAACAGCGGCTGAATGCGGTCTGGCAGCGGGACTCTTCCGAGGCCCGCCAGCTGATGGAAGATCTCGGTTCCGCCGAAGACTTCTTTACCCTCGCTGAAGAACTGCCAGAAACGGAAGATCTGCTGGAAAGTGACGACGATGCGCCGATCATCAAACTGATCAACGCCATGCTGGCAGAGGCGATTAAAGAAGGCGCTTCGGATATCCACATCGAGACGTTTGAAAAGAGTCTGGTGATCCGTTTTCGTGTTGACGGCACATTACATGAAATGCTGCGCCCGGGGCGCAAACTGGCCTCGCTGCTGGTATCGCGTATTAAGGTAATGGCGCGGCTGGATATCGCCGAAAAGCGCGTACCGCAGGATGGACGTATTGCACTGCTGCTGGGCGGTCGGGCGATTGACGTGCGTGTCTCCACCATGCCTTCCGCCTGGGGCGAGCGCGTGGTGCTGCGACTGCTGGACAAAAACCAGGCCCGCCTGACGCTGGAGCGTCTGGGTTTAAGTCAGCAACTGACAGTGCAGTTGCGCCAGCTGTTACACAAACCGCACGGCATCTTTCTGGTGACGGGGCCGACGGGTTCCGGCAAAAGCACCACGCTGTACGCCGGATTGCAGGAGCTGAACAACCATTCGCGCAACATTCTGACAGTTGAAGACCCCATCGAATACATGATTGAAGGGATCGGTCAGACGCAGGTTAACACCCGCGTCGGCATGACCTTCGCCCGTGGCCTGCGCGCGATTTTGCGTCAGGACCCGGATGTGGTGATGGTCGGTGAAATCCGCGATACCGAAACCGCAGAAATCGCCGTCCAGGCATCGCTTACAGGGCACCTGGTACTTTCCACGCTGCATACCAACACGGCGGTGGGGGCGATCACGCGTTTGCAGGATATGGGGGTAGAGCCTTTCCTGCTCTCTTCCAGCCTGACGGGCGTGATGGCGCAGCGGCTGGTCCGCACGCTGTGCACCGACTGCCGCCAGGCCCTGCCTGCCACTGACGAAGAAAAACGCCTGCTGGGAATTACCGACGCCCGTACCGTCACGCTGTACCATCCGCAGGGCTGCCCCGCCTGTAATCACAAAGGTTTTCGCGGACGTACTGCCATCCATGAGCTGATCGTGGTGGACGCCACATTGCGTGATTTGATCCACCGTCAGGCCGGGGAACTGGAGCTGGAACGTTATGTCCGGCAACACTCTGCGGGCATCCGCAGCAACGGCATTGAGAAAGTGCTCGCCGGAGAAACCTCACTCGATGAAGTGCTGCGGGTCACGATGGAGGCGTAATGGCACTGTTTTACTATCAGGCGCTGGAGCGTAATGGTCGCAAAACCAAAGGCATGATTGAGGCGGATTCCGCGCGTCATGCCCGCCAGTTGTTGCGCGGTAAAGAGCTTATCCCCGTGCACATTGAAGCCAGGATGAATGCATCGGCAGGGGGATTGTTGCAGCGTCGGCGGCACGCACATCGTCGCGTGGCGGCGGCAGATCTGGCGCTGTTCACGCGCCAACTGGCAACGCTGGTGCAGGCAGCAATGCCGCTGGAAACCTGCTTACAGGCGGTCAGTGAGCAAAGTGAAAAACTGCATGTAAAAAGCCTCGGAATGGCGCTGCGCAGCCGAATTCAGGAAGGTTACACCCTGTCGGACAGCCTGCGCGAACATCCTCGCGTTTTTGATTCCCTGTTTTGTTCGATGGTAGCCGCCGGAGAAAAATCCGGGCATCTCGACGTGGTGCTCAATCGCCTTGCGGATTACACCGAACAGCGGCAGCGCCTGAAATCACGCCTGCTGCAGGCTATGCTCTATCCGTTGGTACTGCTGGTGGTGGCAACGGGCGTGGTCACTATTTTGCTGACGGCGGTGGTGCCGAAAATTATCGAACAGTTTGATCATCTCGGACACGCGCTGCCCGCCTCCACCCGCGCGCTTATCGCCATGAGTGACGCGTTACAGGCCAGCGGTGTTTACTGGCTGGCTGGTCTGCTGGGGCTTCTGGTGTTGGGGCAACGGCTACTTAAAAATCCCGCTATGCGCCTGCGCTGGGATAAAACCCTGCTGCGCCTGCCCGTGACGGGGCGTGTCGCTCGCGGACTGAATACGGCGCGTTTTTCCCGCACGTTAAGCATCCTCACCGCCAGCAGTGTTCCGCTACTGGAAGGTATTCAGACCGCCGCCGCGGTGTCGGCAAATCGCTATGTTGAGCAACAACTGCTGCTGGCGGCAGACCGCGTCCGCGAAGGAAGCAGTCTGCGCGCCGCGCTGGCGGAGTTGCGCCTGTTCCCACCGATGATGCTGTACATGATCGCCTCCGGCGAACAGAGCGGCGAACTGGAAACCATGCTTGAGCAGGCCGCGGTCAACCAGGAACGGGAATTTGATACCCAGGTGGGGCTGGCGTTAGGACTGTTTGAACCGGCGCTGGTGGTGATGATGGCGGGCGTGGTGCTGTTTATCGTCATCGCCATCCTCGAACCGATGCTGCAACTGAACAATATGGTTGGAATGTAATTTACGGAGTTATCACATGAATTCGTTATCCCGCACACAAAAACCACGGGCAGGTTTTACCCTGCTGGAAGTGATGGTGGTGATTGTTATTCTTGGCGTCCTGGCAAGTCTGGTGGTGCCTAACCTGTTGGGCAACAAAGAGAAAGCCGATCGGCAAAAAGCCATCAGCGATATCGTGGCGCTGGAGAATGCGCTGGATATGTACCGACTGGATAACGGGCGTTATCCGACTACCGAGCAGGGGCTTGAGGCACTGATCCAGCAACCAGCCAATATGGCTGACGCCCGCAACTACCGTACCGGTGGATACATTAAACGACTACCAAAGGATCCGTGGGGCAATGATTATCAGTACCTCAGCCCGGGTGAAAAAGGGCTGTTTGATGTTTACACCTTAGGGGCGGATGGTCAGGAAAACGGGGAAGGTGCTGGCGCAGATATCGGTAACTGGAATTTGCAGGAGTTTCAGTAATCAGTGCCTGCACGCGGATTCACTCTTCTGGAAATCATGCTGGTGATTTTCCTTATCGGCCTTGCCAGTGCGGGCGTGGTACAGACGTTTGCGACCGATTCTGAACCGCCTGCGAAAAAAGCGGCGCAGGATTTCCTGGCCCGCTTTGCGCAGTTTAAGGACAGGGCAGTGATCGAAGGGCAAACACTCGGTGTGCTAATCGACCCGCCTGGCTACCAGTTTATGCAGCGTCGTCAGGGGCAGTGGCTGCCCGTTTCTGCGACCCGGTTATCGGCACAGGTTACGGTGCCAAAACAGGTGCAGATGCTGTTACAACCCGGAAGTGATATCTGGCAGAAGGAATATGCGCTGGAGCTGCAACGTCGTCGCCTGACGCTGCACGATATTGAACTGGAGCTGCAAAAAGAGGCGAAAAAGAAGACGCCGCAGATCCGTTTTTCGCCTTTTGAACCCGCCGCGCCGTTTACGCTGCGCTTTTACCAGAAGGCGCAAAACGATTGCTGGGCGGTGAAACTGGCGCACGATGGTGCGTTATCTCTCAATCAATGTGATGAGAGGATGCCATGAAGCGCGGATTTACCTTGCTGGAAGTGATGCTCGCGCTGGCGATTTTTGCGCTGGCTGCCACGGCAGTGTTACAGATTGCCAGCGGCGCGCTGAACAATCAGCAGGTGCTTGAGGAGAAAACGGTAGCGGGCTGGGTAGCTGAAAACCAGACCGCGCTGCTCTACCTGATGACCCGCGAGCAGCGGGCGGTCAGGCACCAGGGCGAGAGCGATATGGCAGGAAGCCGCTGGTACTGGCGAACCATACCGCTGAATACAGGTAATGCGCTACTTCAGGCGGTGGATATTGAAGTCAGCCTTCATGAAGACTTTTCGTCGGTGATTCAGTCACGACGCGCCTGGTTTAGCGCCGTGGGAGGCCAACAGTGAGAAGGACTCGCGCTGGTTTCACGTTACTGGAAATGCTGGTGGCAATCGCCATTTTTGCCTCACTGGCACTGATGGCGCAGCAGGTGACAAACGGCGTCACGCGCGTGAATAGCGCCGTCGCCGGACACGATCAAAAACTAAACCTCATGCAGCAAACGATGAGTTTTTTAAACCACGATCTGACCCAAATGATGCCGCGTCCGGTAAGAGGCGAGCAGGGCCAGCGTGAACCAGCGTTACTGGCTGGCGCTGGCGTGCTGGCGTCTGAGAGTGAAGGGATGCGCTTTGTGCGCGGCGGCGTGGTTAATCCGTTGATGCGCCTGCCGCGCAGTAATCTGCTCACCGTCGGTTACCGCATTCATGATGGTTATCTCGAACGGTTATCCTGGCCGCTGACCGATGCAGCAGGCAGCGTGAAGCCAACAACGCAAAAATTAATCCCGGCGGATTCGCTCCATTTGCAGTTCTACGACGGCACGCGCTGGCAGGAAACCTGGTCATCACTTCAGGCGATCCCAGTGGCAGTGCGCATGACCCTGCATTCGCCGCAATGGGGCGAGATTGAACGCATCTGGTTGTTACGCGGGCCGCAATTATCATGATCATCTCACCACCAAAACGCGGAATGGCACTGGTCGTGGTGCTGGTATTGCTGGCAGTTATGATGCTGGTAACCATCACACTTTCCGGGCGGATGCAGCAACAACTTGGGCGAACGCGCAGCCAGCAGGAGTATCAGCAGGCGCTGTGGTACAGCGCCAGTGCAGAAAGCCTGGCGTTGAGCGCGCTCAGTCTGAGCCTGAAAAATGAAAAACGTGTGCATCTGGCACAGCCGTGGGCTTCCGGCCCTCGTTTTTTCCCACTGCCACAGGGGCAAATCGCCGTCACTCTGCGTGACGCACAGGCCTGCTTTAACCTGAATGCCCTTGCTCAGCCGACGACGGCGTCGCGTCCGCTCGCGGTACAACAACTGATTGCCCTGATCTCGCGCCTGGATGTGCCTGCTTATCGGGCCGAACTGATAGCCGAAAGCCTGTGGGAGTTTATTGACGAGGACCGCAGCGTGCAGACGCGTCTGGGGCGTGAAGACAGCGAGTATCTCGCCCGTTCGGTGCCATTCTACGCCGCGAATCAACCGCTGGCGGATATCAGCGAGATGCGCGTGGTGCAGGGAATGGACGCCGGGCTTTATCAAAAACTGAAACCGCTGGTCTGTGCGCTGCCGATGACCCGCCAGCAAATCAACATCAATACCTTAGACGTCACGCAAAGTGTGATTCTTGAGGCGCTGTTTGACCCGTGGTTAAGTCCTGTTCAGGCGCGGGCGTTATTACAACAACGTCCGGCGAAGGGCTGGGAAGATGTCGATCAGTTTCTTGCACAGCCGCTACTTGCTGACGTCGATGAGCGTACTAAAAAACAGCTAAAAACCGTCCTGAGCGTGGACAGCAATTACTTCTGGCTGCGTTCAGATATCACCGTGAATGAGATTGAACTGACGATGAATTCGTTAATTGTCCGCATGGGCCCACAACACTTTTCTGTTCTCTGGCATCAGACAGGAGAAAGTGAGTGAGTTCCATGCTTGAGATTTTTTTCCCGCTTTGCGCCACTGATCCCATCCGTTGGCAGCGCCATACACCCGACGTGGAGCACGGCATCTGGCCTGACGTTGCTGACGAACGTCTCCAGCAATGGCTGCAAACTGATGCGATTCGACTCTACATTCCTGGCGAATGGATCAGCGTCTGGCAGGTTGAACTGCCTGATGTCCCCCGTAAGCAGATACCGACTATTCTGCCCGCCTTGCTGGAAGAAGAGCTGAACCAGGATATCGATGAACTGCATTTTGCCCCGTTGAAAATCGACCAGCAACTGGCAACCGTGGCAGTGATTCACCAGCAGCATATGCGCAACATTGCCCAGTGGTTGCAGGCAAACGGCATCACCCGCGCTACCGTCGCGCCAGACTGGATGTCCATTCCTTGTGGCTATATGGCTGGCGATGCGCAACGGGTTATCTGCCGCATCGATGAATGCCGTGGATGGAGCGCCGGGCGGGCGCTGGCTCCGGTCATGTTCCGCGCACAGCTCAATGAGCAGGATTTACCGCTTTCGCTAACCGTGGTCGGCATTGCACCGGAAGAACTATCTGCATGGGCTGGTGCGGACGCCGAACGCCTGACCGTTACGCCTCTGCCCGCCATTACCACCTGCGGCGAACCAGAAGGGAACTTGCTGACAGGACCGTGGCAGCCTCGTGTCAGCTACCGAAAACAGTGGGCGCGCTGGCGGGTGATGATTCTGCCGATATTGATTATCCTGGTTGCGCTGGCAGTGGAGCGGGGCGTGACATTATGGAGCGTCAGCGAGCAGGTGGCGCAAAGCCGCGCCCAGGCGGAGAAGCAGTTCTTAACGCTGTTCCCGGAGCAGAAGCGGATTGTGAATTTACGCTCTCAGGTGACGATGGCGCTTAAAAAATATCGCCCGCAGGTCGACGATACCCGGCTGCTCGCAGAATTGTCAGCGATCGCCAGTACTCTGAAATCAGAGTCACTTTCCGACATCGAGATGCGTGGTTTCACCTTTGATCAAAAACGGCAGACGCTTCACCTCCAGCTGCGGGCCGCGAACTTTGCCAGTTTCGACAAACTGCGTAGCGCACTGGCGGCAGATTATGTTGTGCAACAGGACGCGTTACAGAAAGAGGGTGATGCGGTTTCCGGCGGCGTAACGTTGCGGAGGAAATAACATGTTACGCGATAAATTTATTCACTATTTTCAGCAATGGCGTGAACGCCAGTTAAGCCGTGGCGAACACTGGCTGGCACAACACCTGGCAGGGCGTTCGCCGCGTGAAAAAGGCATGTTACTGGCAGCGGCAGTGTTCCTGTTTAGCGCCGGATATTACGTCCTCATCTGGCAGCCTTTGAGCGAACGGATAGAGCAACAGGAGACGATGTTGCAACAGCTGGTGGCGATGAACTCCCGGATGAAGAGCGCCGCGCCGGATATTATTGCGGCGCGAAAATCCGCCACGACAACGCCTGCACAGGTATCGCGGGTCATCAGTGACAGTGCTTCCGTGCACTCCGTGGTCATCAAGCGGATAGCCGAGCGCGGGGAGAATATTCAGGTCTGGATAGAACCGGTGGTGTTTAATGACCTGCTGAACTGGCTCAATACGCTGAACGAAAAATATGCGCTGCGGGTGACACAAATTGATGTCAGTGCAGGTGAAAAGGCTGGAATGGTGAACGTGCAGCGACTGGAGTTTGGGCGGGGGTAGGTATTGCCATTTCCTTAACCCCACCTGATAACCCTTAGCCCAATGGTGAGTGCGGAACTGTCAAACCCGCTCACCGGGCTGAGTTCCGATGTAGCAAGAATTATCTCCCTCCAGACCACCACGGAATGTTCGACAATACTGTAGGAATTCGTTTTTCAACATGTAGTCCTTGTGAATCGACATCTTTCTCAGACTGTAAAGTTGCTTAAGTGTTTTGACACATTATGATTATTAATAGCTGCAATAAATCATTGGGTAACAATTGATAGGCCAAAACATATAGGATAATTCTTGTGTGATCTGTATTTTGTGTAGCCTGGAAATTAGTAAAATTCCTGGAGATAATCAGAAAGGGAATTTTGGGAAAGTAAAATAATTTCAGTGGAAACTATTCGTCGATTTTAAGAAATGTCTGATTTGGTATATCTACCGACGGTTAATGCTGGCTGTAACGCTGGTTAAAGTAAATAATAAAAATAATCAAGCCGTATATCTTAATCGGCAAAAATAATTACCTGCGGAATTATTGATACAACTTAAATAACACCGTTTAAATGTGATGGAGATCACAAATATAACTGTAAAGAGGGTGCTGTAGATATAAATAAGAAGTACATGAGTGAATTTTAAATATGGAAATAGTTTCCTGGTAAACAATTTATTGATAATCAATCACGTGCGTTCTGTTGTGAGACAGAGTGCAGGTATTGTTACGTATGAAAGTCATAGGTGGTATTATAATCAAGTAGTTAACAGTAATAGTAAAAAATAATTTCTTGCGAAATTAGCGGCCCATTTTGAATAAGTGTGTTCCGGAGTAATCCAGAACGCATGCTGCGTTACGTCTTTTTCAAGCCATATTGGTTAAGCAAAAAGAGGTAGAAATAATTTCCTGAGAAATTAACTCTACATTCTAAAACGGCCAGTTTTCTGAAATTACCAGAAGACCGAATACATTCATGCCTGAAGAATGGATTAGAAGAAACGAGACGGAAATAGATCTATTTGTCCTTGCGGAAATAATTTCAGATGAAATTGTTTGCGGTTATTAAAAAGGTCAAACCGTCTGAGTGAATTTTATCCAGTTACAAACAAGTATTACCTCCAGTGTATTGGTAGCTGTTAAGCCAGGGGCGGTAGCATACCTGAAGAGAATAGGATCACATCACCAAATGGCAAGAAGTGGATTTGAAGTCCAGAAAGTCACCGTAGAGGCATTATTTCTACGAGAAATACGAACACGCTTTGGTAAGTTCCGTCTGGGATATCTGTGGGCGATTCTCGAACCCTCTGCGCATTTGCTGATACTGTTGGGCATTTTTGGTTACATTATGCACCGCACGATGCCAGACATCTCATTCCCGGTGTTTTTACTTAATGGCCTGATTCCCTTTTTTATCTTTAGCAGTATCAGCAATCGTTCTGTAGGTGCTATTGAAGCGAACCAGGGATTGTTTAATTATCGACCAGTAAAACCCATCGATACGATCATTGCGCGCGCACTGCTTGAGACACTGATTTACGTTGCTGTTTATATATTGCTTATGCTCATTGTCTGGATGGCCGGCGAATATTTCGAAATAACAAACTTTTTACAACTTGTGCTTACCTGGAGTCTGCTGATCATTCTTTCATGTGGCGTCGGCTTAATATTCATGGTCGTTGGCAAAACCTTCCCTGAAATGCAAAAGGTCCTGCCGATACTACTTAAGCCGCTGTATTTCATCTCCTGCATCATGTTCCCTTTACACTCGATTCCAAAGCAATACTGGTCGTATCTACTCTGGAACCCATTAGTGCATGTCGTGGAGTTAAGCCGCGAGGCAGTTATGCCTGGCTATATCAGCGAAGGCGTGAGTCTGAACTACCTGGCAATGTTCACTCTGGTCACCCTGTTCATCGGTCTGGCGTTATACCGAACGCGTGAAGAGGCAATGCTGACATCATGATTAAGATTGAGAATTTGACGAAGTCATATCGCACACCAACGGGGCGGCATTATGTCTTTAAGGATTTAAACATCGAAATCCCTTCAGGAAAAAGTGTCGCCTTTATTGGTCGCAACGGAGCGGGTAAATCAACGTTACTGAGAATGATTGGCGGCATTGACCGCCCCGACAGTGGAAAGATCATCACCAATAAAACCATATCATGGCCAGTCGGCCTTGCAGGTGGATTTCAGGGAAGTTTAACCGGACGAGAAAACGTAAAATTTGTTGCGCGGTTATACGCGAAGCAAGAAGAGCTGAAAGAGAAAATTGAGTTTGTTGAAGAATTTGCCGAACTCGGTAAGTACTTCGATATGCCGATTAAAACTTACTCATCTGGTATGCGATCGCGTTTAGGCTTTGGTTTAAGCATGGCATTTAAGTTTGATTATTATATCGTCGATGAAGTAACCGCAGTCGGTGATGCCAGGTTTAAAGAAAAGTGCGCTCAATTGTTTAAAGAAAGGCATAAAGAATCTAGTTTTTTAATGGTTTCACATAGTTTGAATTCATTGAAAGAGTTTTGTGATGTAGCCATTGTGTTTAAGGATGATAATGTGGTTAGTTTTCATGAGGATGTTCAGGAAGGGATAGAGGAGTATAGGTGTGATGGTATATTAAATCCATTACCATAAGTCATATATTGATGATGTAAAAAGAGTTATTACAAAATCGATCTAAAGCATTTATCTTATATATTATAAAAATACACTTTAATTGTGTATGGTAAAATAAGATGAGTATGCCTTTGCTGAGCTAAAAAATATAAAATGTAATGGTGTTTTTATTAGATGTCACATCTTAAGATAAAAATATTTTATGCATTCATATTTTAAAGCATTAATTGTTTTTGAAAAGGAGTTGGAGCTTGTCAAAGTTAAGCAAGTTAGTAACAAAGCCTGATATGTTCTTCAGAGATATGATTAAGAAAAGACGTGGAGATACAATAAAAGACTCAAATAATAAAAAACAACCTGATAAATCAGAAAAAGTCAATATTGTTTCAAAAACACCTAAGTTGGCTGAAAAGGATAAGAAAAAAAACATTACTAATAACTTAGCTAAAAATGAACCTAAAATGATTACAACAAATATTAGGCTGTTTACAAAAATAAACCACTTGATACATACGGGAGAAGGTATAAATTGTTCATTTCATATTGAACAATGGATCGGTGAATTTATAGCCTCAAATGAAAGGTTTGCATTATTAATTAGAGACATCAATCTTTATAATTGGGCTATTACAAAATATCCAAATGTGGATATTGTGTATGCAAAGTCAGCCATCGCAGTGGAACAGGTTCTGAATCAGTTACCATATCTTAAAGCAATTTACTATCTTTCTAATACTGGTAATTTGATTCATACTCTAAGATACAATATTTACCAACATATATTTTTAGGACATGGTGATAGTGATAAAGCAGCAAGTGCGCATAAGTTTTTTAGGGTGTATGATGAAATTTGGGTAGCAGGGCAGGCACATATTGATAGATTTAAAAATGCAGGATTCAATGTAGAACATATAAAGTTTGTTAAAGTAGGGCGTCCTTCCTTAAAGCAAATTGTAAAACAATCTGTTAGTAATAATAATGTGACAGAACATATTATTAAGACACTAACTTACTTTCCAACATGGGAAGGTGCTTTTGAGGAGAATAATTATTCATCGGCTAGATTGTCACCTATATTTCTCTCTGAATTACAACAAAAACTTAATTGTAAAATAGTAGCTAAATACCATCCACTTACAGGCTCACGAGATAAAACATTAGAAACGATCCAAGATGCATTACAAAATAGTTTCATAGATCGTTCTTGTATGCTTTCAATTGCTAACAAGTCAGAACCGATACCCAACTTGGTTGTTAACAGTGATTTGTTTATTTGTGATATTTCAGCTGTAGTAAGTGAATGTATATCTTCATTATCTCCAATTTTTATTTATATTCCTGAAGATCGTAATGTGATTACTTCTGGAAGTGATATGCATTATTCTGATTATGCATACACCTTTTCAAATATAGAGCAGTTGATGCAACTAATAGAAAACATAATTATTAATGGTAATGATCATCTAGCTGAAGCCAGATATAAAGCATTAGATTATCTTTTGAGTGTAAATGAAACAGTAAACGATGCATTTTTAAATGAGCTTAAGAGAATAAGTTCAACTGTTTCAGAAAAAGAAAATAAACGTGAATTTGTTATTCAATAAAAATAAGGTGGTTTAATATGAAAAATATTGCTGTTATTCTTTCTGGTGGTTCAGGTGCGAGATTTGGAGGAACCTTACCAAAGCAGTTTACAAAGTTAGCAGGAAGAGCAGTTATAGAATATACTATCGATGCTTTCGAAAGAACAGAGTTAATTGATGAGATTATTATAGTTTCACAACCAAATTACACTGAACTGACATGGGATTATGTGAAGAAAAACCAATGGAATAAAGTTACAAAAATTTTTAATGGAGGGAAGGAGCGATTTGATTCAACATATTCAGCGTTACAAGGATTGGAAGGCGAAGACGATAATTGCAATATCCTTTTCCATGATGCTGTAAGACCATTAATCGATGAGACAATAATTAGTAATTGTATCGAATCTCTGAAAATTTTTGAAGCTGTAGATGTTGTTATTCCATCGGCAGATACCTTAGTCGAGGTCTATGATGACGGATGTATTTCTAATATACCAAATCGCGCACTAATGCGGCGGGGCCAAACACCACAAGCATTTAAGTTAGGAACAATAAAATTGGCATATCAACGAGCAATTGCTGAAAAGCGGTTTAGTTTTACGTGTGATTGTGGTGTTGTTCGATCAATGGTACCTGGTGTCCGGGTCGCTACAGTCATGGGGACTGAAGCAAATATGAAAGTAACACAACCTATTGATCTTTTTATCGCAGAAAAATTACTTCAGGAAGCGAATAAAATATCTTTTTCTACAGGTGATGATTTAAGTTTTATTAAAGGGAAAAATATTGTCATATTTGGTGGAAACAGTGGTATTGGATTGGAAATACAAAAGGAGGCAATTTTATTAGGCGCAAATGTTGAAGTTGCAAGTCGTTCTTTCAATAATGTTGATATTGCTAATATCGAGAATATAGAACACTTCCTTAATAATGTTAATGAAAAGTTGGGTTCAATAGATTATATAATAAATACAGCTGGTGTTTTGATAAAGAAACCAATTGATGCACTTACATTTAATGAAGTGAATTCTCTAATAGGCATTAATTATGTTGGGGCTGTTAATATAGCTATCGCTGCAAAAAAATATTTAAAAAAATCTTCAGGGATGCTATTGAATTTTACATCAAGTTCGTATACTCGTGGGCGTTCTTATTATGCTCTTTATTCATCTTCGAAGGCTGCAATTGTAAACTTTACCCAAGCAATTGCAGAAGAATGGACCTCAGACAACATAAAAGTTAATTGTATTAATCCAGAAAGAACTGCAACACCGATGAGAACATCGAATTTTGGCGTTGAACCTAGCGACTTGCTTCTTGACCCCAAAGATGTTGCCCTTACAAGCCTTAAAGTGTTAGGCTCAAACAGGACAGGGCTTATTGTTGATATCCGTAAAGATGGAAGATGATTTGTAATTGATAGAGAATTATACGGGTGTTAATTAACCGGTGGACAATTAACAAACGCTATATCATAGGTAGTGGCTAATAATCATTTTATAGATAGCAATCATAAATGATTAATCATTAAAGTTAATAATTAAACAAAAATGATGAGTACTATAAATTTCATTATGCTACTACCTTATTTAAATTATGTTTATTTATCATGGTCTATTATAATGTGTAATTATCAATGTTTTAGTTATAACATGACTGTTTTTGATTTTTAGTTATTGTAATAAACGATCCGTAATTTAATATTTTTAACAAAAAATGGATGAATGTATATTTCATTTGTGTTTTCCATAAAGCATTATAAATTTATTTTTTTTTACAAGATTTTACTACATTTTTTATTAAGAATGCTATTTTAAATAGCATTGCTCCAGATAAATTGCACCAATAGTTATTGGTTTTTGTTTTTATAATTGTTAAAGATAAACCTAAAGGTCTTTTTAATAACATTTATAAAATATTAAATCCTGTGAGATATCATAAATAAATAGATGTTAATATGACAATAAATACAAGGGGCATACATTATGTCCAATAATAGCCTATATTATATATATATAGATACAAAGATAAAAGGTGCATTTGAACAGCTTATTCGTTACTTTCAATCACAAGTATTTAATAACAAGGATTGTATTAGTGTTTTTTGTAAATATTATAAGGAAATAGAACATTTAGCTGTCGAGAGATTTAATAAACATAATATAACGTTTAAGTTTATTAAAAAAAATTCAGATCTATCCTTTATCAAGGGAAAAATTGTATTTTATTTGTTTAATGCACAGTCCAATTGTCGTGTCGTAGCCAATAGAGATCTTATCCATGTTTTTGTAACTCACGGCGAGAGTCATAAGCTAGCCTCTGTTAAACCAATTATTAGAATCTACGACTATGTAATTACATCAGGTGATGTTGGAGTTGATAGATATTTGAAATCAGGTATATTCACTCAGTACGATATCAACAATGGGAAAGTGCTAAAATTAGGCGATACTTTTATCGGTAGCAATATTTTTAAATACGAATCAAATTCGCATAGTCTTGTCTATGCCCCTACATGGGAGGGGGGAGTTCCGGAAGAAAATTATTGCTCGATTAGTATGTCTACCGCAAAAAACATAGATAAATTTTGTAAAAAAAATAACATTACAAAAATTTTTATACAACCTCATCCTAATTTAGGACATAGAGATGCAAAGTATCGATATTATTTGAATGAATGCATTGATTTTTTTTTGAGATCAAATTTAACTGTTTTCTTGGTAGAGGATAGATTTGTACGACAATATTGTTATTTTGTTTTTTGGAAAGGCAGAAAAAAAAAGGTAGAAAATATCGGTGTTTCATTTGCAATTACTGATATTTCTGCTATGGAGGTACAGTTTCACTCTCGAAGAATTCCATGTAGCGTAGTGCTAAAAGAAAACAAGGCGGAAAGAATACATATCCCCAAAAGAATGCTGCCGTTTTATAAGAATATTTTATTTGATAAGGTGGTATGTAATTCAAGTATTCCATCATGCCCTAATGATATAATTGATTACATGATATCTTATTCCCTGCCTATGTTAAAACATAAAACATATTCTGAGAGAATACAATGGCTATGTAGTTATGTGCATGAAGATAAGAAAATAAAGACAAAACTCCTAGAGTCAACATATTAAAATATGATTGTTATCAGAGTGGTAATTATTTTTTATGAATGCGATTAAGAATTTAAATCTCTTGTTGTTGTTATTGTTGTGTTTTAATGTCAAGGCAAGTATCACTTCTGATAAAGATGTTATTATAGATGATAATTATATATTTAAAAAAATAAAGCTACATCGGTTGGGGAAAGGTAAGAATAACGTTACTCAAGGTTTTGTGATTGATGATAAAACTGATGGTCTATATACACTACATGTAACAGGGAAACCAGAAAAAGGAGTTGTAAATCATTTTTTGCTTGTTGACGAATCTAATACAATTACGGCTTGTTCTTTTCAGAACCCTACGGATTTTATAGGTCATCAAGGTTTAACTTTTGATTATAGCAATGGGTATTTAGTTTCTTCGGCTGGTGATGCATTTAGTTACAAGGGATGGTTTATCACTCACTTTAAATATCAGCAGCAAGCGTTTCCGTATGATATGAAATTTACAAAAGTATTCGATAGACCATATAATACCCGTGTTAGTACAATGCCTGTTTTAACCTTAGATGCTAAATATTTAATAGTAAGAAGTAAGTTGAATGGTAGGGACTTATTAAGAGTCTATAATAGTGAAGAAGTTAACTTTCGAATCGAGAGTGATATTTCATCAGAACAAAATATAGAATGGTTTATCGATGCGGGCTTAACCAATGATAATTATGTATTGCAAGCCATTACCGCTGATAATAAATATATATATTTGTTGAGTGGGGGAGGGAATAGAGAAAATAAAAGAATCTATATTTACACGTTAAAAGGAGAGCTTGTAAGAAAGTTTAATAATGTAACAGTAGGGAAAAAAGATTCTCTTAACAGTGGCAAAGAAAATCATTGGGAACCTGAAGGTTTAGCGATTGATAGCAAATCAAAATCATTGGTTATCATGTATGCTCTGGGGGATCATAAAAAAAGATTTGCTCAATTATATTACATTCCTTTAGATAAACTTATTGAGGAGTGATGATAGTAACAATATTTTCATATTTGATGATTATAAATGTGTAATGCGAATAACTTCGTCATATTTTCGTGTGAGTACAAATAAAATAAATTTTCTACAAAAATAATTGATTAGTGTATGGATTATACTTATATCATTTATAGATAATAACAAAATCATATCTTGGATTTTTAACTTGGTTTGTGAATGGGTGTTGTTTATATTTTTTTTGTGACATTAAATGGCATCATTTTAATAATTGTTTTGTGTTGTTTATTATTATATTTCATACTTGACGCGGCAAGCTTCGAAAATATTTATCCTGTTTTATCTTGTTAAATATCATCTCCCCATAATAAACCGCATTAACCTGCGTCTTCACCAATAAATACCCACGAAACTTCTTAAACAGTTTCATATCCGGTTTAAAATCATCTTGCCAGAACTGGTGCAAATGCCCTTGATACGTCAATCCTTTGATGTCGTACAGGGCATTGCCCATCACTTTGAGTGGTTTGTTATGAATCAGCGCAGAAATCCCCGCCGTACTGTTAATTGTCACCACCGCTTTTGCGTGGCGTAATAATTCCGGCATAGGGAGATCGTGCACGTATATGACTCGTTCACCTAAGCCATATTCCTTACTCAACCGCTTAATTAATGGTCGATAGAGTCTGTGACCACGATCCATCGGATGATGTTTGATCACCAAATAACTCTCTTTCGGCGCTTTACGCGAAAATGAGTACATGACTTCATTAATATAGTCACGCACATCGTTATAATTGCTGTGATTACGAATCTGGCTATCGTTATATACCTGCAAAACGGCAAGATAATAACGCTGGTCCAGCTCATTCATTAACCTCGGCAATATCTTACGCTGTGTTACTTTGTAAAGTTGCTTGCGCCAGTACGCACGAACCCAGCAGCGTGCCTCATACCAGGGGGAAAACGATTTGTGGTGGCGGTAGCGAGGGAACTCATGACGGTAATGCCAACCCATCAGGTAATACCACATCGCATGACCAATACGTTTCATCGTTGAAGGTTTTAAATTCTCAACGTGCGGCGTAGGCATATCTGGCAACTTACGATAAAAATCTGGATCGCGCGGTAGAGATGAATATGCGTTCACACCGCCTTCTTCAACGGTTATAAATTGCGGGCGTAAATATCCTTCTTCAAATGCCAGAAAGCGGATCCCTTTCGACTTTGCCCACCGTTTTGCTTCTTTGTGCAATGGGCGGCAGTCACCAAAGCAGAGGATGGTATCAAAGTCATATTGTCGGTGGAGATCTCGCAACCAACCGGGAAACTCTTTCGGCGTCTGGTAGTAAGCCAGGTATTGTCGATTGCGGCAGTAAAAACGATCCCCGCCGTTGAAGACAACATTCACAGCGTTACGGCCTAATGACTCTAACCATTCCGCGACGTCATTGAAAAAAGGTCCCATCGGTCCCTGCAATAGCAGATATTTTTTACCCGATAATAAAACGGTTAGTGCGTTGTCTTGCATAAATAATCTGTGTAATAGTCAATGGTGAAATTATTTAGCCAAATCTAACTTTGCAGAACATAATTAATTTGCGGTAATAGCGTATGACTCGCCCCGCTTTTTTTCGGGTAATAAACATCGGCTTGCGCGGCGTCTGGATTAAATATTCCGCAGCTTCTTCAACCGTAATAGGTTGTAACCGTGTTGGGTGAATGTATGTTGGATAAACAATCAACGCCTGATAGATCAAGTCTGCTATCGTTAATCTGTGCTCGCGGCGCGGGCAATGATGTTCATCAACGGTTAACCCCCAACCGGCATAGAAGGGCAGGCCGTAACAATGAACTTGTTTGCCATGTAATAACGCTTCAAACCCGGATAATGATGTCATGGTGTGCACTTCATCTACGCGCTGAATGCATTGAATAATATCTGCGTCCAGTGCCTGATAATCAGCAAGTTCAGCAATCAGTTCTGCCGGAATATCGCCCTTGCGATTTCCCACCAGTACATCCGGGTGCGGTTTATAAATAATGTAGGCGCGCGGATTACGCTCGCGTACTGTGCGCAATAACTCAAGGTTGCTCTTAATCGAGACAGTGCCTGTTTTAATAGATGCATCGTCCTCTACCTGACCCGGTACCAGGATGATTTTTTTACCTTTGGACTCGGCAGGCAGAGAGAAATCGGCCCCCAGGTTGTACTTGCTCAGTTTGCTTTCAACCAGGCGTTGCTGCAACTTCTCAGCTCGCATCTGCTGCGCCAGCGTTAGCTGGCTGTGATTAAGCAGCTCTTCCAGGTCGCTGGGGCGCGTGGCGTCATAGTAGATCCCGCGTTTATCCAGCACCAGCGATAGCGGCGGCAACAGGTCAGAGCCAAGCCCGGATGAACGCAGAAAACCATCTTCCATTCGCCATAACGGCAGTGATTTCCGCTGCGCTTCGGCTTGCCATTGCTGTTCTCCCTTTACACCCCATACCACGCAAGCGGTGGCCGCAGTACAGCGACGTGAATAACTCAGTCGGTTTGTCGCGGTACGCAAGAAAGGTTTCAGGATCGCCGACTTCCACAACGTTAAGCCTGGCGCCCATAAATAGCCATTACGCTGCTGCTGATGGCTGCGCTGTAATTGCAGCCATTGCAGTACGGTAAACAGATCGCTTGCGGCCCCCGTAAGCGGGTCGATATAGCGACAGTAACGCAGGTATGCTGCGGCAAAAAGTTCTTCCAGCGTGGCAGAACCGCGTCGGGCGGATAACAAAGCGGACTGCGGATGGCGATCGTCGGTTAAGCCCCAACCTGCATACCAGGGCTGGCCGAAACATGTTACTGGTTTTCCTGCCAGTAAGGCTTCAAAGCCGTATTGGGAGGTCACGACGTAAACCCGGGAAACGTGTCGCAACAGCGACTGCGGGCTGACATTCTCGGCAATCAAACGTACTCGTTGCGTGATGCGCAGATCAGCGAAATAACCTGTTTTCTTTCCTTCCAGGACATCCGGATGCACCTTCACCCAAATTTCGGCTTGAGGATTTTCCGCCATCGCGGCTTCCAGCATGGCGGCAAACTCATGCGGGCCAGCACTGCCATACGTCACTGACATATCATTAAATGTCTGATCGACAACCAGAACGATGTCTGCACGTTCTGACTCATCAGCCACAAACGCAGGCGCCAGGTTATATTTCGACAAATCCCCGGTCACGATGGTGTGCATCGCTTCTCTGGCCTGGCTTATCAGAGCTGTATTTCCAGCTTTATCCTGTACCAGTCTCTCCAGTGCCGAAGGCTTGCTGGCATCGTAGTAAATGCCGCAATCATCCACCACCAGAGAAAGCGGCGGTGCGCCATTGACGCCAAGATCCAGCGAGCGCACAAATCCATCTTCCAGACGGATGACAGGTTTTCCCGCTGCTTTGGCGATGGCGACTGGTTTCGCCGCGCTGGGGCGATGCCCCCACACGGCGATAGCATCGATGTTTTGCGGAACAGGGCGCAGCAGAGAAAGTTTCTGGCACGGTTGCGCCAGAAATTTCTCCAGATGCGGAATACGCCAGATGCCAGGCGAGTAAATGCCAATCATGTGTTTTCGGCCAGTTCCTGCGCCATCAGAGCGCGCACCTTTTCAAGGCATGCCGGGGTGTCGACGCCCGGACCGGTTGCGGCAACCTCAAATGTGCGAATGTTGATCCCCGCGTTCATCAACCGTAGCTGCTCCAGTGATTCCGCCTGTTCCGGCATGGACTCAGGTAACTGGCTGTAGTTTTGCAGCACATCGCGACGATAAGCGTAAATACCGACGTGTTTCAGGTAGCGCGCTTTTTCAGCATTACGCGGATACGGAATCGGCGAACGGCTGAAATAAAGTGCATCCTGGCGGGTATTTACCACCACTTTTACCGTGCTTGGCTCGGTTGCTTCTTCGGCAGAAATCGCGTGGCATAGCGTTGCCACTGGCAACGCGGGGTCATCACGCATTCCTTGTAGTAGCGTTTCTACATCCTGCGGACGAATCATGGGTTCATCGCCCTGCAGGTTAATGTAGATATCTGCTTCCACCATATGCATCACCTCGACCAGCCGATCGGTGCCGGATTCATGATCGTTGCGCGTCATGATGGCTTTCCCGCCAAACGCCTGCACGGCCTGTTCAACGCGCGGGTCGTCTGTTGCCACCCAAACTTCTGCGACGCCCGCCACCTGTAACGCACGCTCGTAAACGTGCTGGATCATCGGTTTGCCAACAATATCGAGCAGTGGCTTACCCGGCAGGCGCGAGGAGCCGTAGCGGGCCGGAATGACAATAACTGCTTTGCTCATCTCAATTCCTTACAAAGACAGAATCACTTTTGCCCCCACCGCCAGCTGATAGAGGATGGTGGAAATACCACGGGTAACTTCAATGTTTTTCGATTCATATTTCGGCAGAACCATAATTTCATCGCCAGGCTTGAGTGAATCCACATCTTCCGCGTTGACTGCCGCACCGTTCTGACGAATGACGATAATTCTGGCGTTACCCGATTTTTGCGTCAGGCCACCACATTTCTCGATGTAATCCTCGGTGGTCATTCCCTTCTGCCAGCTCACCGCGTTCGGGAACAGCACCTCGCCATGAACCATAACCAGCGATGTTTTCTCCGGAATATTGATGACGTCGCCATCTTCAAGCAGAACAGAATCAATATTGGACTCGTTGAGGATCACTTCACCTTTCGGAACCACGGTGCGCGCTTTCGCCACAAAGCGGCTGATCAGTTGCGCTTCCTGCATTCGCAGGCTGGCTTCTTCTTTGGTGGAGGACTGGGCGGAAAGTGATGCTTCCTCCAGCTTTTGCAGCGAGAGATTCAGCATCTCTTTCTGACGCTGGGCCACTGATGGGCGATAAAGCTGAACCGCGTTCATCTGCGACATACTGTTCGGACGGACTTTTTCCAGAACCGCACGCATGGTGGAGCCATATGGCAGCACCATGGCATGTTCGCCAGAGTGCGCGCCTTCAACCCGCACCTGAATGGTGCCGGCATAGCGGTCAGTGCTGACGATTAAGGTATCGCCATTTTGCAACATACGGCCTGGCGCTGAGCTTATCGGATAGTATTCGCTACGTTTTTGCAGTCCCTGTTTACGCATAATCGTAATGTGAGTCGCGCCAGGCTTAGGGCGCGCCCAGCTCAACGCTTCCGTTACGGGAATGCTGCTTTCGCGGAACTCAAAGTCGTAGCTGTTAAAGACATCGCCCTGAACGCTGAACGTATGTTGACGAGGCCCGACGATGATGGTGTCACCATCGGCGAACTGCGAAAGCCCCAGTTTGCCGTTCAGCAGGAAGTCGTACAGGTTGACGTTGGAGCGCACGCGGTTACCGCGCTTAACCACAATATCAACGTAACTTCCGCGCTCTGGATCAACGCCGCCAGCCTTGATCAGATAATTGAGTAACGAATCAGACGTCACACCGCCATACAGACCAGGATTACGCACAAATCCGGTCACGTACACTTTTACTGGCTGCGCCTGTAATAAGGAGGCGTAGACGTTGACGTTGGACTGGTACACTTCCTTCACTTTGGATGTGACCAGGGTATTTAACTGACTATTACTAACGCCTGCAACTTTCACCGGACCAACGTTCGGCAGGAAAATATTACCTTTGGGATCAACCTGTAACGCACCATCAAAGGTGAACGCACCCCACAAGCGAACCTGAATGCTATCGCCCGGATTCAGAATATAGTCAGGGTTGAATCCTACCGTCGCACCGCTATCCGCGCTGGTGCCGTTGAAAAGTTGAGCACCAAACATACGGCTCATTACCACCGGCGGTGCGGGCGGCGGGGTATTGTCGAAGCCGCTCATGTTTTGCGTATCCGACTTTTGTCCGCTCAGAATACCGGGCAGTGGTGCGGCTCCTGTCAGGTTTGGGTCAGCGTTAATATCAATGGCCGCGCTGGCCTGCGCCGCGTGACAGGCGGCAATCAGTAAAATTGATTTAAATAATTTCATCACAAACTCATTCAGCGACAGCGTTAATCTCGGTGATCTTCAATAACAGCCAGCAACAGTTTCAGGGTGCCGAACAGCAGGCAGCACACCAGTAACCAACAGGCGATCAAATAAGGGATGTTTGGAAAAGAGGATTCCTGCGGCAACTGTGGCGAACTGATCACAGACAGCACCTTGAGCTTACGAGCCGCTTCTACACGGGTCTTTTCAATGGAGGTCAGCGTCAGTTTGTAGAGCTCAGTGTTGAACTCTACTTTTGATTTGATTTCCTCAAAATCCACCGCCATACGGTTTAGCTTGTCACCCTGTGGCGCTGTGATTTTGCTTTTTTCTTCATCGATTTGTGCCTGCAATGACTGAATCGCATTACGCGCACTCACAACTTGCGGGGCGTCCTCACGCAGATACGTCAGCAAGTTACGCAGGTCCGCTTCCATCTGGATCTTCTGGCCCATCAGCGTATTCACTAACGTGCTCGCAGCCTGTGCTTGTGCCTGTGGATCCAGAACGTTGTTGTTGTCCTGATAAGAGAGCAGTTCCGCTTTGCTGGCGTCCAGACGCTGGCGTGCCTTTTCCATTTCCGTTTCCGCAAAGGCAAGCTGGTCACGCGCAATGCGATGTGACATCTCATTGATAAAGCGCTCTGACTCTTTCAGCACGGTCTGGTTAAACTTAAGCGCAAACTCCGGGCTAAAGCCCTGCGTCTGAATATTGAGCAATCCGGTTTTATCGTCATACGAGACGTTGATACGGTCCTTGTAGTACTTCAGGAAGCCTTCTGCGGTTTCATCCTTGCTAAGATGATTAAGAAAATCGAGCCCGCTGTGGCTAAACGCTTCGCGAAAATTCAGTTGCTTATCTAACGCTGCCAGCATATCTGGAGAGTTGATGTACTCTTTCAGATATAACGCATCCTCTGCGGAACTCGGGCTAGAGGCACCCAATAGCAGACCAAAATTTAAGCTGCCACTGTTTAAATCATCTGAGCGTTTAATGGCAACTTTCGATTCGCTCATATAGCGAGGCTGGCTGAAGATAGCCAGATAGATCAGCAGCACTGCCATCGGTGCCAGAATGATGATTTTCGCCAGGTGTTTTTGGATATCAGCCAGTGAGATGGCAGACAAACGAGCACGCATCCAGGATACGGCAGACTTCACTTTTATCAACATGTAACGATTATCAGAGTTTCAGTGGGGCGCAAATTCAATGAGAGACTTAACTCTCGCGCCCTGTTGCTTAATTAGTCGAAAATGCGCACAAGACCAGTGACTTTGTTCGCCTTGTTGGTCACCAATAACGTCGAGACGCGGTGTTTTTGCATCTTTTCTTCCGCTTCGATGATCATGGTTTCTTCTGGCAACGTCAGCGGTTCACGCGTCATCATCTGCGCCGCCGTGGCGGATGTCAGAGAATCTTCTTTTTCCATAAAGCGACGCAGGTCACCGTCGGTGATAATGCCCGCCAGCTCGCCTTCTGCGTCTTCTACCATCACCATTCCCTGGCAACCGCTGGTGATACGTTGAATCACCGTTTTAAAGGGCGCATCCAGATGAACCGAAGGGACATCATGCTGCATGACATCCGCAACGCGGGTCAGCAGGCGACGGCCTAATGAACCGCCCGGGTGATAGCGTGCAAAATCATTCGGCATAAATTTGCGTTGGTGGATCATGGCAATCGCCAACGCATCGCCGATCGCCATGGTCAGCGTGGTAGACGTTGTTGGTGCAAGATTATTCGGGCAGGTTTCATTCGCCATGTGGAGTTCCAGCACGGCATCGGCATTTTTCGCCAGCGTGGAATTTCCATTATTGGTAATGGCGATAATTCGGTTGCCGAAATTCTTCAGTGACGGGACGAGCTTCAGGATTTCGTCTGTTTCACCGCTGGCAGAAATAAGGATCAGAAGATCGTAAGGCGTAATCATGCCCAGATCGCCATGGAAAGCTTCTGCGGGATGAATAAAGAAACTCGGCGTACCCGTAGAGGCCAGAGTCGCAGACATTTTTCGACCAACATGCCCTGATTTACCCATTCCCGAAAGAATAACGTGTCCTTTACAATTAATTATCAATTCAAGAGCACGCTGGTACTGAGTGGAATCCAACTGTTTGGACAAGTTTTGTAATGCAGCACCTTGTTCTGCCAGAGTCTGGCAAACCGAGGTAATTAAATATGGATCGATAGTACTGCTCTGGTCATCAGGGAAATGTCTTTCAGACATATCAACTCCTTTGCTCGGAAATAATGCCATAGTCACAACAAACCCGAACCAACAATAAATTATTGATATTAAATCAATTGGTTATAACAAAGTGTTTTAATGAATATAAAACTATGGTCAGCCCATGTGCTTATGTAGGGCTTATCACCTTCTTATTAAGTCGCAATGTCTCGTGGAAGTGCGAAGATGCTGCAATATTACAGGCGAGAAGGGGGAACCAAATTTTGCCCACCTATTTAACACACCCCTACATTATGAACAAGGAATTTAGGATTTTTATCAATCATTAAAATGTTTCGCGATTAACTATTAAGGCTAAAAACAATTTAGCGATTGATTGTTTGCTTATAAAAAAAGAACGTATGTCACTGTTATCAATAAATAAAACACGTCAGTAATGGCGATGATATTTTGTGATTAACTATTTAAGTTGAATATAGTAAACAGGTTGACAATCCCCCTGTAAAGCAGAAGAGAATAACAAATTTTTTTGCGGTGAATATTGACCAGTATGATAGTTTTGCGCTTGATTATTTATGGCGATAAATATGTTTTTAAATCAAACAGGGGCGCATTTATCACCGTATATATTTTCCGTGGAAACTATTATTAAATTAAAAAATAATGATGGGGATTATCATTCGCTAACCAATAACTGTGCACACTGATAAGGAAGTGCCTCGCATGAAGGCACTTCCAACAACCAACGAGCCCACTCTGGATTCAGAGTGGTTTGTTAATCGCGTCATAAAGATGGTTCAACGTTGTTAAGCGCTTTCTGTATATTTCTCTCAGGCAGGGTTTGTCACTGCCACAACGGCGTCGTTCTGTCAGCCACTGTGCCTGTGATTCTTTTAGTTCCCCGGCGGCACCCATTGCGTAAAGCCCATGGAGAAATTTGTATTTAACGCTCATCTCCACATCCATGTCATTGAGGGTACGCGATGCACAAATCGCTTTTTCATCCGCACTGCGGGCCAGTCGACAGTCAAAACTGGCTGCCGTGACAGAGAAAGCAGGCAACATAATGATGAGAAATGCCGTAAGTATATTTTTCACTGGTTGGCTCCTTCAGATCGAATAACTGGCCCTGGAGCCATGGTCAGGGCTCTGTTTCTCGTCAGCCTGAATCCTGTTGCTTCCCCGGTTTTTACTGACAGTTGACATTCGAAGTGAAACGGCGTCCAGCTAATCCCCCTACGGTACTGGCCATTGCCTGTCAGTAGTGCAGGTGAGAGCAGTCGCTGCATATTATGTTTTCCCTGATCGAAAATAACCTTATCTACGTCGGGGTACTGCTTCTGCAGCTCTTTTAGTGCGAGCGGTCGGCAAATAAATTCGGCTACGCGCTGAGCTTCAGTCCAGTTGTTATTAACAAAATTACGGTCATTCGTCCCTTTTACCTCACGATTGATGACACTATTCAGATGTTTTACCTGGACAGAGTTCAATGTGACGTTCGTTGCAAATGCAAATCCGGTATACATACAGGATATCGCAGTAATAACAACCAAATACTTACTAATCCGAAATACTCCATTACGCATAAGTACCTACTTTTACTGTGCAATTACAATGTCTATGTGAATATACGTGGTGAAAATAAATAATTTGCTGCGCTGCATCAATATTTATGCTTAATCAGAGTATTCCTGAAGAGGCCTCTGGATGCAAAAATGCAAAATTCCGATTGCCTGAAATAAAAATATTAATAAGTAAACCTTCCTTCTACGGTATTTAACCTAATAGAAACTGGTTTGACTTTAAGCTGGAGCGTGCAAAGAGGAAATGCCAGTGCACGGTGAATATTCAGGGTTTACTTTAGCGATGGGTTTTATATACAAACGAATTACTTCGATATTACATCGCAAAAACACTCAGGGCTGCCGCCTGAGGAACATGAAGAATGTTGTTATATAATAAGTCAGCATTTCGCACTTTGTACAATCTGGGTTAGGGTATAAAAAATAATGTAGTTACGTAATGAAAATATAATTAAGAACATGTATAAAGTTGTTTTTTAATTGCTTGATATGTCTAAAATTATTCTTGTTTTTTGGCAGATCTCTTATTGTTTTTTATATTCAATTTATTGATCTATATTGTTTTTTTGAAATTGATATTGCCCTAGTATCTGGTTAAGGAAATATTGTTGTTAATTTGACTTTAACTGAATTACGTGAGGGAACTATGAGTGACAGCTTCCAGCGGGAGATCCCGAAGGCCCGTATTAATCTAAAATTAGAACTGCATACAGGTGGCGCAAGCAAAAAAATGGAATTACCCCTTAAGTTACTTATTGCGGGTGATTTTAGTAATGGTCAGGAATCAGCGCCATTATCAGAACGTAAAAAAGTTAATCTTAACAAAAATAACTTTGATGCAGTCCTTTTTGATTATTCCCCAAAAGTAAATCTTATCGTTAAAAATACGCTTGCTGATGACGATAGCGAAGACAGCATCAAACTGACATTCCGCAGTATAAAGGATTTTTCCCCGGAACAAGTCTCCCGACAAATACCGCAGCTGAAGGCCATGCTTTCCATGCGTAATTTACTTCGTGATTTAAAAGCAAATCTTCTGGATAACCAGGCTTTCCGCAAAGAACTGGAAAATATTCTGCTGGACCCGGCATTAAGCGCAGAACTCAGAGCCGAACTCTCAGCCCTGGCCCCAAAACAGCCATAACGATCATGACGATTTAACGGATTAATAAGGAATATGTTGATGTCTGTAAATAATGAGAATGCCACTGCTGGCGAGAGTGTGGTCCTTGAACGTCCTGTGGCAAGTGGAGTTTATGCGTCCCTGTTTGAAAAAATTAATCTGAGCCCAGTCTCAGAGTTGAGTGCACTGGATATTTGGCAGGATGCACAGGCGATGTCGGATGCGACCGCGGATGAACGTTTAACGGCCGGGATGCAAGTGTTCCTGGAATGTCTGACTAAATCCGGCTCTAAAGTTGAAAAGCTCGACAAAAATTTGATTGACCACCATATCGCTGAACTGGATTACCAGATAAGTCGCCAACTTGATGCAGTTATGCATCATGAGGCCTTTCAGGCGGTAGAAAGCCTGTGGCGGGGCGTGAAATCGTTGGTTGATAAAACCGATTTCCGCCAGAACGTGAAAGTTGAACTGCTGGATATCTCTAAAGAAGACCTGCGCCAGGATTTTGAAGATAGCCCGGAAATTATCCAGAGTGGTTTGTACAAACACACATACATCGATGAGTATGACACTCCGGGCGGCGAGCCGATTGCCGCGCTGATTTCCTCTTACGAGTTTGATGCTTCTGCGCAGGACGTGGCGCTGATGCGTAATTTGTCAAAAGTGTCTGCTGCGGCACATATGCCCTTTATCGGTTCTGCGGGGCCGAAATTTTTCCTGAAAGAGTCAATGGAAGAGGTCGCGGCCATCAAAGATATTGGTAACTACTTTGACCGCGCCGAGTACATTAAATGGAAAAGTTTCAGGGATACGGATGACTCCCGATACATGGGGCTGGTCATGCCTCGCGTGCTGGGCCGTTTGCCGTATGGCCCGGACACAGTACCGGTACGTAGTTTTAACTATGTTGAAGAAGTAAAAGGCCCGGATCACGATAAATACCTGTGGACCAATGCCTCCTTCGCTTTTGCGGCCAACATGGTGAAAAGCTTCATCAACAACGGCTGGTGCGTGCAAATCCGTGGCCCACAGGCCGGGGGGGCAGTGCAGGACTTGCCCATTCATCTGTATGATCTCGGTACGGGTAATCAGGTCAAAATTCCGTCAGAGGTGATGATCCCGGAAACCCGCGAATTTGAATTCGCAAATCTTGGATTTATTCCCCTGTCGTACTACAAAAACCGCGATTATGCCTGTTTCTTCTCGGCGAACTCCACGCAAAAACCTGCGCTCTACGACACTGCTGATGCCACTGCAAATAGCCGCATCAATGCGCGTTTGCCGTACATCTTCCTGCTGTCGCGAATCGCTCATTACCTGAAGCTGATTCAACGGGAAAACATTGGTACAACCAAGGATCGTCGTCTGCTGGAACTGGAGCTTAATACCTGGGTTCGTGGTCTTGTGACAGAAATGACCGATCCGGGCGATGACTTGCAGGCTTCTCACCCGCTGCGTGACGCGAAAGTGCTGGTGGAAGATATCGGGGATAACCCAGGCTTCTTCCGCGTGAAACTCTTTGCTATCCCCCACTTCCAGGTGGAAGGGATGGACATCAACCTATCACTGGTTTCCCAGATGCCAAAAGCCAAGTCGTAAGGCGAGGGGAAATCAAGGATGAAAATTTTTCGCCCACTTTGGGAGGACGGGGCTGCGCTGGCCCCGCAACAGTTCCAGCAGCAGGCCCGCTGGAATGCGCACGTTGCCGATACCGTTGCAAGGATGGGGATTTCCCATCCCTGGGGCGTGGTGAATGCTGAATTTGACACCGCCGCCCTGGCGCTGTCACGGCTAAATGCTACCCGTCTGGTGGTACGTTTCCAGGATGGCACGATCGTTGATACCGACCTGGCGGATAATCTTCCTCCGGTTTGTGATTTATCCGTCGCAATGTCGGCGACCACCTTGCCTTATACCACCATCTTACTGACACACCGGCAGAACCTAAACTCCGGGCCCAACAGCGTCTGCGCGCTGATGGTGCACTGCTGGATGACTGGCATCGTCGCGGTGAGCCTGTGCGTTATCGCCTTGGACTGTATCAGGGACTGCGTCTTGTACCTGTTATTGAAGCCGTCATGGATGACCTGGCACCACCGTCGTTCTCTTCACCTGTTATCCAAAAAATCGTCCCGGGGCAGAAGATTATCCGCCTCGACAGTATGTCGCTATTTGATTCCGGCAAATCGGTGCTGAAGGCCGGGTCCACCAAAATGTTGGTTAATTCACTGGTGGGAGTCAGAGCAAAACCGGGCTGGTTGATTGTGGTCGCTGGCCACACGGATAACACCGGGAACGCACAACTAAACCAGACGCTTTCTCAGAAACGTGCCGAAGCGGTGCGCGTCTGGATGCATGAAACCGGTGACGTACCGGAAAGCTGTTTTGCGGTACAGGGCTATGGCGAAAGCCGTCCGGTCGCAACCAATGACACCCCAGAGGGCCGTGCGCTCAACCGGCGTGTCGAAATCAGTCTGGTACCGCAGGCTAATGCCTGTCAGATACCTGGACACACCCTGGCGTCATCGCAGGATGATGGCGCATCACAACATAATGGAGAGTAATTCCATGGCAATACCTGTTTATCTTTGGCTGAAGGACGATGGCGGCGCGGACATCAAAGGGTCTGTTGACGTTCAGGATCGTGAAGGCAGCATCGAAGTCGTGGCTCAGGAACACAACCTGTACATCCCGACTGATAACAACACAGGCAAACTGACCGGCACCCGTATCCATACCCCGTTCCTGTTCACCAAGGAAATCGACTCCTCCAGCCCGTACTTGTACAAGGCAGTGACCACCGGTCAGACCCTCAAGTCTGCCGAATTCAAGTGGTACAAAATCAACGACGCAGGCCAGGAAGTGGAGTACTTCAACACCAAACTTGAGAACGTGAAAGTGGTGAAGGTGAATCCTGAAATGTATGACATCAAGGATCCTTCTAAAGAGAAGCACAACCACCTTGAGCGCATTGAACTGCGTTACGAAAAAATCACCTGGACCTACAAAGACGGCAACATTATTCATTCCGATTCCTGGAACGAACGCGCCACCGCCTAAGCCACGAGCGGACAGAGTTTCTCTGTCCGTTTTTTGTTTTTGCTGAACGTCTGAAGCCAACGGGCTTTCAGCAAAAACTCCACAATCTGTCAGCACGACCGTATGCGCTTTGGTCTTCCTCACGGAAAACAGCGAGGGGCGGTAGCGTGTTCAGAAACCGACAAAGAGAGATATTCATGGAAAATCCAGCCATTTTGCTGCGACGTCTGAACCCTTATTGCGCCCGTGCGATGGAAGGCGCGGCTTCACTCTGTCAGATTCGCGCGCATGCGGAAATTTTGCCAGAGCACTGGCTGCTGAAACTTCTTGAGCAGGGCGAGGGGGATCTCACCGTGCTGGCACGCCGCTACGAGTGGGACATGGACACTCTCTGGCAAGATTTGCTTGCCTGGCTCGACAAACAACCGCACTCGGTGCGCCATCGCCCGCAGCTTTCAGAAAATATCCAGGTATTGATGCAACAAGCCTGGCTGATTGCCTCACTGGCGGGAGAAGAACAGATTCGAAGTCACCACCTGCTGATGGCGCTGGTGGCTAAACAGAAGCTGGTGCGCTGCGATGGTCTGTGGCCATTGCTGACTCTGGGCCAGAGCCAGTTAGAGTGCCTGCGCCCGCTACTGGATGCTCAGTCAGACGAGCGTGCGCAGGTACAGCAGGAAGCCGAAATTACGGGGAGCCATGGTGGGGACGTGGAGTTTATCGGGCGTCCAGTAGGGAGTGAGATGAAAGATGGGGAACTGAGTCCGGCGCTGCAGAATGCGCTGGATAAATTCACCCATGACGTCACCGCCCAGGCGCGTGAAGGTAAAATTGATCCGGTATTTGGCCGCGATAGTGAAATCCGCCAGATGGTGGACATTCTTTCTCGTCGCCGAAAAAATAACCCAATCCTGGTCGGTGAGCCAGGTGTCGGGAAAACCGCACTGGTTGAAGGTCTGGCGCTCAGAATCTCTGACGGTAATGTCCCTGAATCCCTCAAACCGGTGGTGCTACGCACTCTTGACCTCGGGCTGCTGCAGGCGGGGGCGGGAGTGAAGGGGGAATTTGAGCAGCGCCTGAAAAACGTGATTAATGCTGTACAGCAGTCTCCGGTACCTATCTTGCTGTTTATCGATGAGGCCCATACCATCATCGGCGCAGGTAACCAGGCAGGTGGTGCTGATGCTGCCAATCTGCTGAAACCAGCCCTTGCGCGCGGTGAGTTACGTACCATCGCCGCGACGACCTGGTCTGAGTATAAACAATACTTTGAGCGCGATGCCGCACTCGAACGCCGCTTCCAGATGGTGAAAGTTGACGAGCCGGACGACGACACGGCTTGTCTGATGTTGCGTGGCCTGAAATCCCGTTATGCCGAACATCATAATGTGCACATCACTGATGATGCGGTGTGCGCTGCCGTTACGTTATCCCGACGTTATCTGACAGGCCGTCAACTCCCGGACAAAGCCGTTGACCTGCTCGACACTGCAAGCGCTCGCGTGCGTATGAGTCTCGACACCGTACCCGAACAGTTGACCCGTATCCGTTCCCGGATTACCTCTCTTAAAATGGAGAGACAAGCTCTACAGGAAGACATTACCGTCGGTAATCAAAACCACGGTGAACGCTTGACGGCAATTGAACAGGAAGAGAAAAACGTCATCGTTGAACTCCACGAACTTGAAACCCAGTACGGCCAGGAACTGAAACTTACTGAACAACTACGGGAATGCCGCCAGGACATTTCCCGTCAGTGCGAAACGCATGCCCTGCAACAGGAGCTGAACGGTTTACAGCAGGGCAATCCGTTGTTGTCGGTGGATGTGGATGTTCGCACTGTTGCAACAGTGATTGCCGACTGGACCGGCGTGCCGCTTTCTTCGCTGATGAAAGACGAACAGACTGAACTGCTTACCCTGGAAAATGAAATCGGCAAGTGTGTAGTCGGTCAGAATATTGCGCTTGAAGCCATCGCCCGGCGCCTGCGCGCCGCTAAAACTGGCCTCACCTCTGAGAACGGTCCACAGGGTGTATTCCTGCTGGTTGGTCCAAGCGGTGTAGGAAAAACTGAAACCGCGCTGGCGCTGGCGGATGTGCTGTACGGTGGCGAAAAATCGCTGATTACCATTAACCTGTCGGAATACCAGGAGCCACACACAGTTTCCCAGCTGAAAGGTTCTCCACCTGGTTACGTCGGCTACGGCCAGGGCGGCATCCTTACCGAAGCCGTACGTAAGCGTCCGTACAGTGTGGTGCTGCTCGATGAAGTCGAAAAAGCGCACCGTGACGTGATGAATCTGTTCTATCAGGTATTCGATCGTGGTTTTATGCGCGACGGCGAAGGGCGAGAAATTGACTTCCGCAATACCGTTATTTTGATGACCTCCAACCTTGGTAGCGACCACCTGATGCAGTTGCTGGACGAACAACCGGAAGCCACCGAGGCAGACCTGCACGAACTGCTGCGCCCGATACTGCGCGACCACTTCCAGCCTGCGCTGCTCGCCCGTTTCCAGACCGTGATTTACCGTCCGCTGGCAGAAGCAGCCATGCACACGATTGTGGAGATGAAACTCTCCCAGGTCAGCCAGCGCTTACAGCGCCACTACGGCCTGACCACGCTGATTGACGAAAGTCTGTACGACGCGCTGACCGCTGCCTGCCTGCTGCCGGATACCGGGGCGCGCAATGTCGACAGCTTACTCAACCAACAAATTCTGCCGGTGCTGAGCCAGCAATTGCTGATTCATATGGCGGCGAAACAAAAGCCAGCGTCGTTGACGCTGGGGTGGAATGATGAAGAAGGGGTTGTGCTGGAGTTTAAATATGACTGAAGGAACCTTATGAGTCTGACAGATACCATCTTCAGCACGGCGAAAGTGGCAGTGACAGACCCGGTCGCCAGCACGAACCGTGATGCGGTGGAGGTCAATTGATGAGCACGTTAAATGCCCTGGTTAGCGCCTGTCAGACAGAGCCGACGACACTCCTTGACGCTACCCGTGAGCGAGTGGTGCAGTGGAGCAATTGGCTGCAGCCGTTACCCGGAGAGTCATCAGTGGGGGATGACCCAGGTTATGACGATGGCTTCCAGCAAATGCGCGAGGAGGTCAACAAACTCTCCGGGGCGGATACTGAGCTTATCTGCCAGTTGGCGGAGAAAGTGCTCACCACCACTGCTAAAGACATTCGTGTGGCGACGTATTACTGCTGGGCCAGGTTGCATCGTGAAGGCGAGCAGGGGCTGGCAGAGGGACTCGAACTGCTGGCGGGTCTGATAGACCGTTTCGGTGTGCAACTGCATCCACAGCGCAACCGCAGCCGTAAGGCAGCACTGGAGTGGCTGGCAGGTTCACGCATGACGGATTCTCTTTCACTGTATCCGGAAGTGGTCAGGGAAGATGCGCTGCGCACCATCGGTGCGCTGCTGCTGATAGCGCAGCTCACCGAAAATGAGCCGGATGAAACCCGCCCAGAACTTAACGCGCTGTATGGTGCGCTGGAAAACCGCCTGCAGAAAGCGGGCGGTGTGGATGCAGTTGTACCGCAAAACGCCAGTACTACTGAGACACTTTCCACTGCGAGTCACAGCGATGCCCCAGCTATTGGGAGAATCACTTCCGGTCAGGATTTGCTGGCGCAGGCGCGCACACTCAGCGAATACCTGCGCGAACAGCCCGACGGTTGGTTGTCGGCGCACCATCTGATGAAAAGTCTGCGTCACGATACCCTGCAGGCTATTCCGGCTCCAGATGCACAGGGGCGAACTCGCATCGAACCCCCAAGAGCAGACCAGCGAGCGCTGCTCAAACGTCTGTACCTGCAGCAAAACTGGGCTGAAATTCTGGAAACGGCAGACAGTACCTTTTCCCGCGGTGCTAACCACCTGTGGCTGGATCTGCAATGGTATATCCACCAGGCGCTGACGAAGTCCGGTAAGGAGATAGTGGCTGACATTATTGCCGCTGATCTGAAGGGGCTACTGACTCGACTATCCGGGCTGGAGACGCTGGCATTCAGTGACGGTACGCCGTTTGCTGATGAAGTGACGCTTAACTGGATCCAGCAGAGCGTACTGGATACTACTGCTGGGTGGGGCAATGAAACGCCTTCCGCCCGTATGGCCGAAGTGAACGACGACATTCTGGCTCTGGAGTCGGAAGCCGTGGCGCTGGCGGACAGCGAAAGCCCGGATGCGGCACTGAGCTGGTTACAGCATCGACCAGGCATCGCCACTGCGCGGCAGCAGTGGCTGCTTCGCCTGCTAATGGGGCGTATTGCAGAACAGTACGGAAAAAATGAGCTCGCGGTGCACCTGTTTGCAGAGCTGGGTGAGCGTGCCACAGAAGTGGCCCTTAGCGACTGGGAACCCGAGCTGCTGTTTGAGGTACAGGCCCGTCATCTGAAACTCCTCAGACTGAAAGCCAGTCGCAGTGAGGCTGACAAGATTCGCCTCGGGCCTGCTATGGAAAAATTGCTAGGCGGGCTGATTCAGCTCGATCCGGCGCGGGCCGCGGTGTTATGTGGTTAGAGAAAGTTATTGGCTGGATAAAAGGAGGATGAATAAGTGTGGCTCATAATTTATAGCAAGGTACTTTCTCACATTTTTTCATCTGGTCAGTCATTCAGAAAAATAACTACTGAATTTGAGATTTTAAATGAGGAGATAAAACCTATGTCTCTGACTACTCGCGAAGTGGTGAGATAACTTCCACTTTTGGGGAAGAAAACATTGTTTCCTATATTTTGAGTAACTATTTTATGGAAAATTTAACCCCGCGTTATTACGACGCAGAAATGCGCTACCTGCGTGAAGCCGCGAAAGAGTTTGCACACAATCATCCGGACCGGGCAGCGATGTTAGACCTGGATAAGGTCGGCACTCCGGATCAGGTGAATAACACCTGGCGGATCGTGTTGAGTCGTGACGACCTTGACCCGGATTCAGCCAGAATCATTGAAGCAGGGAGTGAACGGTTGACTCTGAAGGCGTTGAAAGATGAATGACACTCCGCGTCCGTCGCTATATGAAACCCTGTTTGGGAATTTTACCGGAGGTCTGGATCTGAATCAGGTTAGCGAGCAGAACCAGATAATCCTCTCAGTACTGGACAATATGCAGCGCATTCTTAACAGTCGTGCCGGCACGCTGGCACATCTGCCGGACTATGGTCTACCGGATATGACAAAAATTCTCCAGGGAATGCCGGGGACGGCGCATGAAATGATGGGGACGTTATCTACCGTACTGCTCAAATATGAGCCGCGTCTGAAAAAAATAACCGTTGTTCTGCTGGAACAGGCAGTCCCTGGCGAGCTGTGCTATGCCATTGACGCTGAACTCAAAGATGTTGGTCTGGTGCGTTATGGCACTGAATTTATGCCTGAAGGGCGAGTCCTGTTGAGACACCTGAAACAGCAGTATCTCGACACGGCAGCTCGTATTTAAGGTCTGGTTTTAGCGTTTCTCCCTAACCCCGTCAGTATCTGCTACGCCCTGAATATGCAGAACACCAAGCTGCATAAACAATCATCTTCTATAACCGCAAGTACGTCAGATGGATAACTGGTCATGAATGACATTACCCCACGTAGAATTAAAACCGGCGGTGACCCGCGAAGGCTACCGGATTATGCCGCTTTGTGTGATGAACTCAATAAGCTAACGCATCCGGCACGTCCTGATGTGAACTGGCGTTATGCTGAAAAACTGTGTCTCTCACTGTTTGAGCAAAATGGTGTTGAGCTGCAGACTGCGGCCTGGTATACGCTGGCCCGTACGCAGCTGGCCGGATTGTTTGGTCTGAATGAAGGGTTGGCAATACTGGAGGCTCTGATAAGCCATCAGTGGGGTGTGCTTTGGCCACAGCCTGTCCATGTTCGGATTGAGATCCTCAGTAATCTGAGCCAGCGTTTGCAACAACGGATGCGCTCACTTCCGCTGAAATACAGCGACCTTAGCCAACTGTATCGGGCAGAGCAACTGCTTACCCGTTTGGGGGCAGTTTTACAGCGCCTGGAACTCAGACATCTCAGTCAGCTGGATACATTGCGTACCCTGATACATAACAACGCTGTCAGGCTGGAGAACAGCGATGACACAATCTGTACAGGGGCGACAATTCAGTCGGGTATCGTTTCGCATGCTCCGGTCATGAATGACGTGGGTATAACAACAGGTTCCCATACTGGTCGTTCGTTTGAAGATATCCGGGCGCCAGACAGTGCAGTGCAATGGGTGTACGTTACACAGCCGAACGTGGAGGTACTGCCGGCAATACCTGAGCCAGTAAAAAAATGGAAATCTTTTGTCGGGGGGATGTGTACCATGCTGGTGATAGGTGCAGCAACGCTATGGACGTGGCAGTTTTTGCATCGTCCGGACCCGTTACAAACCCAGTTTACTGCCTCTCTGGCACCGTTACCCGCAGTACTCACGCCTGAACAATTGGATTTATTGCGTCAGCAATCTCCGTTGCCACAAGCTTTAATTACGCTAACACAACAGCAGCTTACGCTTCTGGACAAGCTACCGCCGGACTGGCTCATAACTAGGGAAAGGCAGCTTGTCGAACAGGCCCAGGTGATATGGCCGGAGCGCGCAAAGCCCCTGATACAGCAGTGGCAGCAACAATTTAATGTCGCTGCGTTGCCGACAGAAAATTTGAATGGCTGGCATCAGGGAATGGTTACGCTACAGAAACTGAGTGAACGACTGAACGGACTGGATGAGCATAAGGGGAAATACATGACGGTCAGTGAGCTGAAGTCAGTGGTGTTTTCAACGATACAGTCTTTTAATCAATCCATACCGGCTGAAGAGCAACTGCGGATACTGGAACAGTCGTCGGCAGGACAACCACTTCCTCCTGCCGCAGGGGCTGAGGCAGAGATGCATCTGAAACAGCTCATCGCCAGATATGCCGACATTAGACAGAATGCTTTGAAATTAAAAGGCGTTAACGATTACGAATGACCTGTAGCAACGATCTGAAATTTACCGTAGCCAGAAAAAGAAAAAGCCCCGCTTTGCAGCGAGGCCTTATAAATTTGGTGCCCGGACTCGGAATCGAACCAAGGACACGGGGATTTTCAATCCCCTGCTCTACCGACTGAGCTATCCGGGCAACGGGGCGCATTAAACCTGATTCGCCTCGTCTCGTCAATCAAATTTCTTCAATTTACGGCAGACTGCACAATCTATCATCAGTTTGCCGTTATCGCTCGTAATGTCAGGCAAACCAGGTGGTCCAGGCGGCGGAAAGCGGCATTGCCAGAAGGAGGGCAGGAAGCATGTTGACCACCGGGAACATTTTTATGCCGCAGATGCGTAAGCCGGTTGCCAGCAGCAATAAACCACCTACGGCGCTGAAGTCCGCCATCATCGACGGTGTGGTCAGCGGTAATATCAGCGCAGCAGCCCACGCCAGCGTTAACTGGATGATGAGCAATGGAATACTAATCACCGATACCGCAATGCCAAGTGAACAGGCGAAGATCATCGCTGTAAAGAAATCAAGAAATGACTTGGCGATTAAAATACTCGGATCGCCTGTCATCCCTTCATTCATCGCGCCGAAGATCCCGGTGCCGCTGGCACAAAACAGGACAATAATCGCGACAAAATTCTGAATAAAAGATTCATGCGCAGATTTCTTGCTCGAGTGACGAAACAGATTCTGCGCTTTAGCGACCGCAGTGTTGACGCCTTTTTCCAGCAGACAAATTTCGCCGATTAATGCCCCGAGTAGCGTAGCTAAAACCATCGCCGGAAGGTTGGCACATTTCACGACCAGTAAAATACCAATTCCCAGCGACGCCAGGCCAAAAATGGACGTCATAGAGACGCGGATGTGTTCCGGTAAGCGTTGGCTAAGCAGTGCGCCGAGGGCGCCACCCAGTAATACTGCACTTGCGTTGATAAAAGGGCCGATGACCACAAGAGTTCCTGTTAATTGTGTTGTTTGATGTTTTTATTATGAACTTTTTGCCCCGTCGATTGCTTGTCTGGTCGCAAAGTCCTGGCTTGCACGCGTTAGCGAAAAGTGCCATGATTGCGCGAATTTTCTCCTTCCTGTACGGAGCTTGCTTGATGCACGCCGCCTCCTTACATTCTTTCGCTTATCGCCGTTTCGCGCGAAATGTCTCCTGTTCTGTGACGCTGCTTTTTATGCGGTGACGTTAACGTATGCTCACTGCAGGGCAACAGTAAAATTAGAGCGTTTCTGCTTTTACTGATGTCTGGCGGTCGGAGCTGGTGACCAGTTTGACCCACATCTCATGGGGCAGGGGGTTCCACCTTGCCCGGTATTTTTACTTCCCCGAAACGGGTTTTGCGCTTATGAAATCAATGAGTATTGCCGCCAGTGGTGAACTGGTTTCCCGACTTTCTACCCATCGCCGCGTGGTGGCGCTGGAAGATACTGATTTTACGGACGTCGCGGCAGTCGTCATTACCGCTGCGGATAGTCGTAGCGGCATCCTTGCGTTACTTAAGCGCACCGGTTTTCATCTGCCGGTGTTTTTGTATTCTGAAGATGCGGTTGAATTGCCCGCGGGCGTTACGGCTATCATCAACGGCAATGAGCAGCAGTGGCTGGAGCTGGAATCCGCAGCCTGTCAGTATGAAGAGAATTTGCTGCCGCCATTTTATGACACGCTGACCCAGTACGTTGAGATGGGCAATAGCACCTTTGCTTGTCCTGGGCATCAACATGGTGCGTTCTTTAAAAAGCATCCTGCCGGACGCCATTTTTACGATTTCTTTGGCGAGAACGTCTTTCGTGCCGATATGTGTAACGCTGATGTAAAACTGGGCGATTTGCTTATTCATGAAGGTTCCGCAAAGGATGCGCAGAAATTCGCTGCCAAAGTCTTTCATGCCGATAAAACCTATTTTGTGCTGAACGGCACATCGGCGGCGAATAAGGTTGTGACGAATGCACTGTTAACGCGTGGTGATCTGGTGCTCTTCGACCGTAACAACCATAAGTCGAATCATCACGGTGCGCTGATTCAGGCGGGGGCGACGCCGGTGTATCTGGAAGCCTCACGCAACCCATTCGGGTTTATCGGCGGGATTGATGCGCACTGTTTTAATGAAGAGTATCTGCGCCAGCAAATTCGCGACGTTGCGCCAGAAAAAGCCGAACTGCCGCGCCCGTTCCGCCTGGCGATTATTCAGCTGGGAACCTATGACGGCACTATCTACAACGCCCGTCAGGTGATCGATACCATTGGGCGTCTGTGTGATTACATTCTGTTTGATTCCGCGTGGGTCGGGTACGAACAGTTTATCCCGATGATGGCAGATAGCTCGCCGTTGCTGTTAGAGCTTAACGAAAGCGATCCTGGGATCTTTGTTACCCAGTCGGTGCACAAACAGCAGGCGGGATTCTCACAGACATCGCAGATTCATAAAAAAGATAACCATATTCGCGGGCAGGCGCGGTTTTGCCCGCATAAACGGCTGAATAATGCTTTTATGCTCCATGCTTCAACCAGCCCGTTTTACCCGCTGTTTGCTGCGCTGGACGTTAACGCCAAAATTCATGAAGGGGAGAGTGGGCGTCGGCTGTGGGCTGAGTGTGTTGAGATAGGGATTGAAGCCCGGAAAGCGATTCTTGCGCGCTGTAAGCTGTTCCGCCCGTTTATTCCACCTGTTATTGATGGCAAATTGTGGCAGGATTATCCGACGTCAGTGTTAGCCAGCGACCGCCGTTTTTTCAGTTTTGAGCCGGGGGCGAAGTGGCACGGCTTTGAAGGATATGCCGCGGATCAGTATTTTGTTGATCCCTGCAAGCTGTTACTCACTACGCCGGGTATCGATGCTGAAACCGGCGAATATAGCGATTTTGGCGTTCCAGCGACGATTCTGGCGCACTATCTGCGTGAGAACGGCATTGTGCCGGAGAAGTGCGATCTCAACTCCATTCTGTTCTTATTAACTCCGGCGGAAAGCCACGAGAAGCTGGCACAGCTGGTGGCGATGCTGGTGCAGTTTGAACAGCATATTGAAGATGACTCGCCGCTGTCTGAAGTCTTGCCGAGCGTTTATAACAAATACCCGGTGCGCTATCGCGACTATACCCTGCGCCAGTTGTGTCAGGAGATGCACGATCTGTATGTCAGTTTCGACGTCAAAGACCTGCAAAAAGCGATGTTCCGCCAGCAGAGCTTCCCGCCAGTGGTGATGAATCCCCAGGACGCGCATAGCGCTTATATTCGTGGTGAAGTGGAGTTGGTGCGCATTCGTGATGCCGAAGGGCGAATTGCGGCGGAAGGCGCGCTGCCGTATCCACCTGGCGTGCTTTGCGTGGTGCCAGGAGAAATGTGGGGCGGAGCGGTCCAGCGTTATTTCCTTGCACTGGAAGAAGGCGTGAATTTGCTGCCGGGATTTTCGCCGGAGCTACAAGGTGTCTATAGCGAAACCGATGCGGATGGAATGAAACGGTTATACGGTTATGTGTTGAAGTAAGAATAAAAAACGGGGCACCTTCTGGCGCCCCGTTTTTCTTTGCGTAATTAGTGGTTAACAGTTTGTGTACCGGCAGGGACACGAACGTGTTTGTATTTAAACATCGCCATGAATGCGAAGGCCAGAATCACGGAGTAACCTGCGAAAATCAGCCATACGGTCTGCCAGTCGGTAATGCCGTTTTGGGTGTACATCTCAACCACTTTACCGCTCACGATGCCACCGAGGATACAGCCGAAGCCGTTGGTCATCATCAGGAACATCCCTTGCGCACTGGCGCGAATCGCCGGGCTAACTTCTTTTTCGACAAACACCGAACCAGAGATGTTGAAGAAGTCGAACGCACAGCCGTAAACAATCATCGACAGAACCAGCAGTACAGTACCGAACGGAGTCGGGTCGCCGTAAGCAAACAGCGCAAAACGCAGGATCCACGCCACGATACTGATCATCATTACGTTCTTAATGCCGTAGCGGCTTAAGAAGAACGGGATGGTCAGAATGAACAGGGTTTCAGAGATTTGCGAAATCGACATGATGATTGACGCATGCTGCACGATGAAGCTGCTGGCAAACATCGGATCTTTGTCGAAGCTGTGCAGGAAGGTATTACCGAACATGTTGGTAATCTGCAGTTCCGCGCCCAGCAGCATCGAGAAGATGAAGAAAATCGCCATACGCTTGTTTTTAAACAGCGCGAATGCATCGAGGCCGAGCAGCGTCGTCCAGCTCTGATTAGCTTGCTGTTTAGCAACCGGAATATACGGCAGCGTAAAGGTGAACAGCACCAGAACGGCGGAGAGTGCTGCGCCAATATATAGCTGCATGTGGCTCAATTCAAAGCCAGACAGGCTCACAACCCACATCGCCATGATAAAGCCGATAGTACCCCAGATACGGATTGGCGGGAAATCAGTCACGATATCCATTCCTGCATTTTGCAGGCGATAGTAGGAGATGGTGTTGATTAACCCAAGCGTTGGCATATAAGCAAACGAGTTAATCAATATCACGAGGAACATCGCCTCCGGAGTGGTAACTTGTGCCGCCATGAAGAGGGTGATTGCGCCGATGGTGTGACAAATAGCATACACCCATTTCGCACTTAACCATTTGTCGGCCACAATCCCCAGCAAAGCAGGCATAAAGACCGCAGCGATACCCAGCGAGCTATAAACAGCGCCAATGGAAGCACCGTCGAACTTCAGGGTAACGAACATATATGAGCCGAGGGTCGTCAGCCAACTTCCCCACAGACAGAACTGCAGAAAAGAGAGGATTTTCAGCTGCAGCTTAAGATTCATGTTAATTTCCTCACATCGTGATGCGGATGAGTGTTTTAAAAAGCACATTTGACCGTGCAAGATGATGCGATTCTATCAACTTCACTGACTGTTTTTTTGTTATCCGTGGCAAATAATTGCAAATAAACTCAATTTGCAAGGCAAAATTGTGATGCGTATAACACTTTGTCTCGGAGTATTGTCAGAGGCAAAGATGAAATTATCGGCGGCGGTAAGATTTCTGCGCCATGTTCACTTTATAAAGATAGCGACGAGATTCCGCAGACGGATGGCGGGTTGTCAGCGTCTGATAAACATCGCCCGGCGTCATAGTATTTATAATAGCGGCAGCCTGAATTTTATCGTTCGAGAAGACGCGTAATACGCTGCCTGCACCACCGTTATAGGCGGTGATGACGGCATAACGCCGCGACGTTGGGTTATCAATTCCGCCGAGATAAACATTATTCAGCATCGCCAGATACGCGGTGCCGGTATCAATATTGCTGGCAGGATCAAACAAGAAACTGCGGCTTGGCGTGCCGGATTTCCCCTGTGAGCGGAACACATCTTTCCCGGCAGTATGTTGTACCACCTGCATTAATCCCAGCGCATCGGAACGGCTGACCGCATACGGGTTAAAGGAAGATTCGGTCTGCATAATCGCCAGAATCAGCGACTCATCAACGCCATATTTCCGTGATGCCTGGCGGACCATGCCGAGATATTTGTGCGCACGTTTATCAAGGTGGTTCGGCACCATATTAATGGTCACGCTGTAGATGATACGCAGCCCATTGCTGCGGCTCTTCAGACGGTTTTTCAGCAGATAATCCGCGAAGTTACTCGCGCGACCTTCCCAGCGAATCGGCTGCCCGGTGTTATCCACCACCTGACCGTAAAGGAAAGGTTCTTTCGAAATCGTAATATCATCAACGTCGGAATAGAGATCGACCGAACTCGGATCGTCGCCCATCAATAATGTTTTGATGATTGCCCGGCGCAAATGCGCAGTAGGTTCTGTCCCGGCGATGGTTTCGATAGTAATCGTGCCGTCATCGAAGTTGATGTGGCTGCGGGTCTGATATTGATCGGTGTATTTCACGTAGTCCTTAGGACCGGCGATCACCACCTCTTTGAATCCCCAAATGTTCTCAATATTGTGGGCAAATTGCCCCATCAGAATATCAAAACCGTTGGTATCTTTGACCCAGGCTTCATTATAGGTATCGCCTTTTTTGGTCGTCGAACAGGAGATGAGCAACGGCGCAATCAAAGCCAGCGCGAGATATTTTTTCATCATTCCGGGTGCGTGTTGTGTTTGTTTTTATGCAAGTTGCCGGAGGCGTGCTCCGGCACTGTTTTTATTTTTTATCTTCCGGCGTATAGCCCTCGATATGCACCTCTTTACCCTCGAACAGGAAGTTGACCATCTCCTGCTCCAGCAGCTTGCGGTGCTCGGCATTCATCATGTTGAGTTTCTTTTCATTAATCAGCATGGTTTGTTTATGCTGCCACTGCGCCCAGGCTTCTTTGGAGATCTCGTTATAGATGCGTTTTCCCAGTTCGCCGGGGTACAGCTGAAAATCCTGACCTTCTGCTTCACGCTGCAGGAAAGTACAAAAAATCGTTCTGCTCATAAATCATCCTCTTTATCGACTCACGCGCTAAACCGGCGCGCCAGTGCGTAACTGCTGTAACAAACGCTCCACGGGAGCCGCCAGGCCAACTGACGGCGGTTGCGCTAAGTTATACCAGAGCGCATTGCCTTCATCCATGCAGTCGGTGAATGACGACACGGGAAGCCACATAGGCACAATATCTAAGTGGAAATGGCTGAAGGTATGCCGAAACGCGGTCAGTTGCGTCAGGTTATCGGCAGCAATCTGCCGTTGTGCCAGCCATTGCCGCAAACTTTCTTCGTCGGCAAACTGTGGGAAACAGTATAAACCGCCCCACAATCCGCTCGGCGGACGCTGCGCCAGCAATACTTCATCTTCGTGCTGTAACAGCAGAAAGTAGCCGGTGCGCTCCGGCAGCGTCTGTTTCGGCTTTTTGCCCGGATAAAGCGACCAGCTATTATTGGCGGCGGCAATACAACCGTTTTGCAGCGGGCAGAGCGAGCATTTCGGCTTCGAACGCGTACAAATCATCGCACCTAAATCCATCATCGCCTGATTAAACCGCTCCACGCCAACCGCGGGCGTCACCTGCTCGCTCAAACTCCATAATTTATTCTCGACCTCTTTTTTCCCAGGCCAGCCGCTTACAGCATAGCAGCGCGCCAGCACGCGTTTGACGTTACCGTCGAGAATCGGAAAGTGCTTACCCAGAGAAAGTGAGAGAATCGCGCCCGCAGTGGAACGCCCGACGCCCGGTAACGCCGCAACTTCTTCAAAGGTTTCCGGGAATTTACCGCCGTGTAAGGTGGCAACTTGTTGTGCCGCTTTATGCAGATTGCGCGCGCGGGCGTAATAGCCAAGCCCGGTCCACAAGTGGAGAACTTCGTCGAGCGGCGCGTTGGCGAGATCGGTCACCGTCGGGAAGCGCGCCATAAAGCGTTCAAAATAGGGGATTACGGTCGCAACCTGAGTTTGTTGCAACATCACTTCTGAGAGCCATACTTTGTAGGGCGTCTTGTCAATTTGCCAGGGCAGCGTTTTCCGCCCGTATTTATCGTACCAGTCCAGCACCTGGGCTGAAAATTGCGACGCTTGCATGGTCACCGAATTCACTGTTGTTGGGGGCAAGATTGCAGCACAGCCGCGACGGGGTGTAAACCGGAACTTTCCGCAGCCACGGCCTTATCATGCTTGCATCCGGCAACTAACTTTGGATAATGCCCGTTTTCAGAACACTTTCACAAGCGACTAAATCTTTATGAAAAACGACGTCATCTCACCGGAATTTGATGAAAACGGCCGCCCACTGCGCCGTATCCGTAGTTTTGTGCGCCGCCAGGGGCGACTGACCAAAGGCCAGGAACATGCGCTGGAAAACTACTGGCCGGTGATGGGCGTTGAGTTCAGCGAAGATATGCTGGATTTCCCGACGCTGTTTGGCCGTGAAGCGCCGGTGACGCTTGAGATTGGTTTTGGCATGGGGGCGTCGCTGGTGGCAATGGCTAAAGATCGCCCTGAGCAGGACTTCCTCGGCATTGAAGTGCATTCACCGGGCGTTGGGGCTTGCCTGGCTTCCGCGCATGAAGAGGGCTTAAGCAACCTGCGCGTGATGTGTCACGACGCGGTCGAAGTGCTGCATAAAATGATTCCTGACAATTCATTGCGCATGGTGCAACTCTTTTTCCCTGACCCGTGGCACAAAGCGCGCCATAATAAACGCCGTATCGTTCAGGTGCCGTTTGCCGAACTGGTAAAAAGCAAACTGCAGCTGGGTGGCGTATTCCATATGGCGACCGACTGGGAACCTTATGCGGAACATATGCTCGAAGTGATGTCTTCTATTGACGGTTATAAAAACCTGTCAGAGAGCAATGATTACGTACCGCGTCCGGCATCACGTCCGGTGACGAAATTTGAACAACGTGGTCATCGTCTTGGTCACGGAGTATGGGACTTAATGTTCGAGAGGGTGAAATAATGGCAAAGAACCGTAGCCGTCGTCTGCGTAAAAAAATGCACATCGACGAATTCCAGGAATTAGGATTTTCGGTGGCATGGCGATTCCCGGAAGGTACATCGGAAGAGCAGATTGATAAAACCGTTGATGACTTTATTAACGAGGTTATCGAACCGAACAAACTGGCCTTTGACGGCAGCGGTTATCTGGCCTGGGAAGGTCTGATCTGCATGCAGGAAATCGGCAAATGCACCGAAGAACATCAGGCGATTGTGCGTAAGTGGCTGGAAGAGCGCAAACTGGATGAGGTACGCACCAGCGAACTTTTCGACGTTTGGTGGGACTAATAAAGCATACGGGCGATGACAAATGCAAAACTGCCTGATGCGCTACGCTTATCAGGCCTACAAAGATGCACGATCGAGTAGGCCGGATAAAGCATTTACGCCGCATCCGGCATGGACAACGTGTACTTTGTTATCAATCTGGGGCCAGCAAATGCTGGCCTGATTTGTTCTTGAGGGAAGACTATGATGCGCAAAATGCTGCTGGCGGCAGCACTTTCAGTGACGGCAATGACCGCTCACGCCGACTACCAGTGCAGCGTCACGCCGCGTGACGATGTGATTGTCAGCCCGCAAACCGTGCAGGTGAAGGGCGAAAACGGCAATCTGGTGATCACGCCAGACGGCAATGTGATGTACAACGGCAAGCAATATTCACTGAACGCCGCCCAGCGCGAGCAGGCGAAGGATTATCAGGCCGAACTGCGCAGCACGCTGCCGTGGATTGATGAAGGTGCGAAAAGCCGCGTAGAGAAAGCACGCGTTGCGCTGGATAAAATTATCGTTCAGGAGATGGGCGAAAGCAGCAAAATGCGCAGCCGTCTGACCAAACTTGATGCGCAGCTGAAAGAGCAGATGAATCGCATTATCGAAACGCGCAGCGATGGCCTGACGTTTCACTATAAAGCCATTGATCAGGTTCGCGCCGAAGGTCAGCAGTTAGTGAATCAGGCGATGGGCGGAATTTTGCAGGACAGCATTAACGAAATGGGCGCGAAAGCGGTGCTGAAAAGCGGCGGCAACCCGTTACAGAATGTGCTGGGAAGCCTGGGGGGACTGCAATCCTCAATCCAGACCGAGTGGAAAAAACAGGAAAAAGATTTCCAGCAATTTGGCAAAGATGTTTGTAGCCGTGTTGTGACTCTGGAAGACAGCCGTAAAGCCCTGGTCGGAAATTTGAAATAATCCTCTAGTTTAAGACGGCATAATGCTTTTTTATGCCGTTTAATTCTTCATTTTGTTACCTGCCTCTAACTTTATAGATCTCCAAAATCTATTCACAAAGTAAATTGTTTAACGTCAAATTTCCTATACAAAGCTAAGGGATAATACGTAGCGTTCACGTAACTGGAGGAATGAAATGGAGTTTTTCAAAAAGACGGCACTTGCCGCACTGGTTATGGGTTTTAGTGGTGCAGCATTGGCATTACCCAATATCACCATTTTAGCGACTGGCGGGACGATTGCCGGTGGTGGTGACTCCGCAACCAAATCTAACTACACAGCGGGTAAAGTTGGCGTAGAAAATCTGGTCAATGCGGTGCCGCAACTGAAGGACATTGCGAACGTTAAAGGCGAGCAGGTCGTTAATATCGGCTCCCAGGACATGAACGATAATGTCTGGCTGACACTGGCGAAAAAAATTAACACTGACTGCGATAAGACTGACGGCTTCGTTATTACCCACGGTACCGACACGATGGAAGAGACTGCTTACTTCCTCGATCTGACGGTGAAATGCGACAAACCGGTGGTGATGGTCGGCGCAATGCGCCCATCCACCTCCATGAGCGCAGACGGTCCATTCAACCTGTATAACGCGGTAGTGACCGCCGCTGATAAAGCCTCCGCCAATCGTGGCGTGCTGGTGGTGATGAACGACACCGTACTGGACGGTCGCGATGTCACCAAAACCAACACCACCGACGTAGCGACCTTCAAGTCTGTTAACTACGGTCCGCTGGGATACATTCATAACGGTAAGATTGACTATCAGCGTACCCCGGCACGTAAGCACACCAGCGACACGCCGTTCGATGTCTCTAAGCTGAATGAACTGCCGAAAGTCGGCATTGTTTATAACTACGCTAACGCATCCGATCTTCCGGCTAAAGCCCTGGTAGATGCGGGCTATGATGGTATCGTGAGCGCTGGTGTGGGTAACGGCAACCTGTATAAATCCGTGTTTGACACTCTGGCAACCGCCGCGAAAAACGGCACTGCGGTAGTGCGTTCTTCCCGCGTACCGACGGGCGCTACCACTCAGGATGCCGAAGTGGATGATGCGAAATATGGTTTCGTTGCCTCCGGCACGCTGAACCCGCAAAAAGCACGCGTTCTGCTACAACTGGCTCTGACGCAAACCAAAGATCCGCAGCAAATCCAGCAGATTTTCAATCAGTACTAATCACTTCGCCCCGGTATCGCGCCGGGGCTTATTCACTTCAGACTCACGTCCATTGCCAATCATTATTACCCTGATGATAATCACTGAAATAAATTATTCCGCGCGAGGGTGTTCCGGTGAAAAAGCAATGGATTGTAGGCACGGCATTGTTCGTGTTGACGTCAGGTTACAGCTGGGCCGATGGCGAACCGCCAACTGAAAATATCTTAAAAGATCAATTCAAAAAGCAGTATCACGGCATTCTCAAGCTTGATGCCATCACTTTAAAAAATCTTGATGCTAAGGGTAATCAGGCCACCTGGTCAGCGGAAGGCGATGTCTCTTCCAGTGACGATCTCTATACCTGGGTCGGTCAGTTGGCAGATTACGAACTGCTCGAACAGACCTGGACGAAAGATAAACCGGTAAAATTCTCGGCGATGTTAACCAGTAAAGGAACGCCCGCGTCTGGCTGGACGGTGAACTTTTACTCTTTTCAGGCGGCAGCCAGCGATAGTGGGCGGGCGGTCGACGATATTAAAACGAATAATAAGTACCTGATTGTGAATAGCGAAGATTTCAATTATCGCTTTAGTCAGCTTGAATCAGCGTTGAATACCCAGAAGAACTCGATTCCTGCGCTGGAAAAGGATGTAAAAGCGCTTGATAAGCAAATGGTGGCGGCGAAGAAAGCAGCAGATGCATATTGGGGAAAAGATGCAAATGGCAAGCAAATGACCCGCGAAGACGCTTTTAAAAAAATTCACCAACAGCGGGATGAGTTTAATAAACAGAATGATAGCGAGGCGTTCGCGGTTAAATATGACAAAGAGGTTTATCAACCGGCGATTGCGGCATGTCATAAACAGAGTGAAGAGTGTTATGAAGTGCCGATTCAGCAGAAACGAGATTTCGATATCAACGAACAACGGCGACAGACTTTTCTGCAATCACAAAAACTTAGCCGTAAATTGCAGGATGACTGGATAACGCTCGAAAAAGGGCAATATCCGTTAACGATGAAAATTTCAGAAATAAACAGTAAAAAAGTCGCGATTTTGATGAAAATTGACGATATCAACCAGGCTAATGAACGCTGGAAAAAAGATACCGAACAACTGCGGCGCAATGGGGTGATTAAGTAATTGTTGCGATGACGCATGAGTTGTAGCCGGATGTTGCGTACACGCCGCATCCGGCAATACAAATTTACTCAGCCAGAAAAAGCTCCAGCAGCGAATTTAAAAACAACTTCCCATGTTCCGTTATCTGCCAGTAATCCGCACATTCTGTGAGATAGCCCTGAGCGATAGCCTCGTCTAACTGAGGGCGAATAACCTCTTCTGAAAGGCCAGTATACTGGCTAAACTCCACGCGCGGCGCGGCCTCCAGCAGACGGAAGCGATTCATAAAGAACTCAAACGGCTTATCTGCGGCTTCGACATCACGCTGGCTTTCCAGATACCGCCCCTGCATAAAACCGCGCGGATGCCGCGTTTTGGTGGTACGCAGAATGCGCCCATCCGGGAAGGTCACTTTGCCGTGCGCGCCGCAGCCAATACCGATGTAGTCGCCAAATCGCCAGTAGTTGAGATTGTGCTGGCACTGATAACCGGGCTTGGCGTAAGCGGAAGTTTCATATTGCTGATAACCTGCAGCGGTTAACAACTGATGCCCCTGTTCGAAAATATCCCATAACGCATCCTCGTCCGGCAGTACGGGAGGGCGCGAGCCAAACAGCGTATTGGGTTCGATGGTCAGTTGATACCAGGAAAGATGCGGCGGATTCAGTTCAATGGCCTGGCGCAGATCGCCTAGCGCCTCTTCCAGTGATTGATCCGGCAGCCCGTGCATCAAATCGAGGTTAAAGCTACGCAGCCCCAGTCCGCTTGCCAGTTTTGCTGCACGTTTCGCTTCTTGCGGGCCATGAATGCGTCCAAGTCGTTTCAGCTTTTCTTCGCTAAAACTCTGCACACCAATAGAGATGCGGTTCACACCAGCACGCTGATAATCAACAAAGCGATCGGTTTCAACCGTACCAGGGTTCGCTTCCATAGTAATTTCTGCATCCGCTGCCAGCGGCAAACGCGCACGTACGCCGTCCAGCAGCGTTTGCATCGCCGGGCCGGAAAGCAGGCTCGGCGTACCGCCGCCAATAAAGATTGTCTGCACTTCACGGCCCTGAGCGTAAGCCACATCGTTGTCCAGATCGCAAAGCAGATGCTGAACGTAATCGTCGTGCGGCACTTCCCCTTTCAACGCGTGAGAGTTGAAATCGCAGTACGGGCATTTCTGCACGCACCACGGGATGTGAATGTAGAGACTCAGCGGCGGTAATTTAACCATTACGTAAAGCGTCCAGCAGCAGTTTCAACGCCCGACCACGGTGAGAAATGGCGCTCTTTTCTTCGCGGGTCAGTTCGGCAGCGGTTTTCCCTTCGGAAGGTACGAAGAAGATTGGATCATAACCAAAGCCGCCAGTACCCGCTGGTTCACGAGTAATCACGCCCGGCCAGCTGCCGTGGCACACCAGCGGAGTGGGATCTTCCGCGTGACGCAGATATACCAGCACGCAGTGGAAACGCGCCTGACGTTGGTCGTCCGGTACGTCTTTCAGTGTTTCCAGCAGTTTTTGCAGATTCTTTTGATCGGTCGCGTCTTCACCGGAATAACGCGCGGAGTAAATACCCGGCGCGCCACCCAGCGCATCTACCGCCAGACCGGAGTCGTCGGCAATTGCCGGTAAACCGGTCACTTTTGCCGCATGGCGCGCTTTCAGAATCGCGTTTTCGATAAAGGTCAGGCCGGTTTCTTCAGCGGAATCTACGCCGAGGTCTGTTTGGGCCACGATATCAAGACCGAAGTCGCTAAGCAGCGACGCCAGCTCACGCACTTTACCGGCATTGCCGGTTGCGAGGACAACTTTTTGCATAGGATACCTAATTAATTAACGCCGCGATTTCTGGCGGGATTTGTTGCGGATTAATGATTTTAATTTGTTTGTGGCGGCCAAGTTCGCCTTTCTCAATCACCACCTGACTTTTGGCAACCCGGAATTGCTTACCGAGAAACTTCACCAGATGGCTGTTGGCCTGACCGTCAACTGGCGGCGCGGTAATGGCGACTTTTACCTCGTCGCCATGTAAACCGACAATAGAATCACGGCTGGCTTTCGGCTGAATATAGAGCCGTAAAACCAGACCGTCATCATTAACTGTTACGGCACTCATAACGCCATCCACAGTCCCGGCAGCAGCATGTTTCCGGTCGCCTGCAGCACTTCTGCGACACCCATATTAATGACATACAGTAGCAGAACGAGGATCATCGGCGAGAAATCAATCCCACCCATTGCCGGTAGCAGGCGTCGAATCGGGCGCAGCAGCGGATCGGCAAGCTGAATCAGCACGTATTCAATTGGGCTACGACCCTGGCTTACCCAGCTCATAATCGCCATCACCAGCAGGACCCAGAAAATCAGCAGGCCGATGGTTTTCAGCAGAATCAATAAACCGGCAATCCAGATGATCGGCAGGAAGGTCACCACTTTAAACAGCACGATGGCTTTGATGAAACTGAGAATATAGGCAACCAGCAGCGAGGCGCTATCAATTGGCCCCATTGCCGGAATAACGCGGCGCAGTGGCCCGATAATCGGTTGTGTCACCTTCACCACAAACTGTGAGAAAGGGTTATAAAAATCACAATGAGCCCACTGCATCCAGATGCGTAATAACAGCACCATGGTATACAGCTCAATGACCGTTGAAAGCAGGAAAGTCAACGTATTCATGGCGTTCTTAAGATTCCTTATTTTTTAGAGTAATCACGTGCACCAAAGATGGCAGTGCCGATACGAACCATCGTGCTACCTGCCGCAATGGCGGCTTCCATATCGTCCGACATTCCCAGAGAGAGCGTGTCGATATGCGGGTAGCGCGTTTTCAGTCCGGCAAATGCTACAGCCATTTGGCGTGCAACTTCAAACTGCCTTACATATTCTGACTCAGGCGCCGGGATTGCCATCAGCCCGCGTAGACGTAAACGCGGTAGTTCAGCGACCGCAGCTGCCAGCTCGTCCAGTTCCGCCAGTTGAATCCCTGACTTGCTGTTTTCATCACTAATATTAATTTGAATCAGTACGTTAAGAGGGGGAAGTTCTGCCGGTCGCTGGTCGTTCAGGCGTGTGGCGATACGCAAACGGTCGATGGTATGACACCAGTCGAAATGCTCTGCCACCAGGCGGCTTTTATTAGACTGCAACGGGCCAATAAAATGCCATTCTAATCCTGTTACGCCCAGCTCCTGAAAGTGGCGAATTTTATCTACCCCTTCCTGAACGTAGTTTTCACCAAATTGACGCTGCCCGGCATCAATGGCTTCTGCGATGGCGCTCGCAGGTTTTGTTTTACTGACTGCAAGCAGCGTAATTTCTTCTGGAGAACGGCCGCAACGCGTTGCAGCCGCTGAGATTTTGTCCCGGACCTGTGCCAGGTTATGCGCAATATCGTTCATTTTCCGAGGATCTTAGTATGAATATGGAAGAAATTGTGGCCCTTAGTGTAAAGCATAACGTCTCTGATCTACACCTGTGCAGCGCCTGGCCCGCACGATGGCGCATTCGCGGCAGAATGGAAGCTGCGCCGTTTGATGCGCCGGACGTCGAAGAGCTACTGCGGGAGTGGCTGGATGACGATCAGCGGGCAATATTGCTGGAGAATGGTCAGCTGGATTTTGCCGTGTCGCTGGCGGAAAACCAGCGATTGCGCGGCAGTGCGTTCGCGCAGCGGCAAGGCATATCTCTGGCGTTACGGCTGTTACCTTCGCACTGCCCGCAGCTCGAACAGCTTGGCGCACCACCGGTATTGCCGGAATTACTCAAGAGCGAGAATGGACTGATTCTGGTGACGGGGGCGACGGGGAGTGGTAAATCCACCACGCTGGCGGCAATGGTTGGCTATCTCAATCAACATGCCGATGCGCATATTCTGACGCTGGAAGATCCTGTGGAATATCTCTATGCCAGCCAGCGATGTTTGATCCAGCAGCGGGAAATTGGTTTGCACTGTATGACGTTCGCATCGGGATTGCGGGCCGCATTGCGGGAGGATCCTGATGTGATTTTGCTCGGAGAGCTGCGTGACAGCGAGACAATCCGTCTGGCGCTAACGGCGGCAGAAACCGGGCACCTGGTGCTGGCGACATTACACACGCGCGGCGCAGCGCAGGCAGTTGAGCGACTGGTGGATTCGTTTCCGGCGCAGGAAAAAGATCCCGTGCGTAATCAACTGGCAGGTAGTTTACGGGCGGTGTTGTCACAAAAGCTGGAAGTGGATAAACAGGAAGGACGCGTGGCGCTGTTTGAATTACTGATTAACACACCTGCGGTGGGGAATTTGATTCGCGAAGGGAAAACCCACCAGTTACCGCATGTTATTCAAACCGGGCAGCAGGTGGGGATGATAACGTTTCAGCAGAGTTATCAACAGCGGGTGGGGGAAGGGCGTTTATGACGTTGCTGTGCCTGATACGAATTGTAAACATGCCCGATGCGCAAGCTTATCGGGCCTACAAACGTAGTCATTCACGCCGCGTCCGGCAATGAACGTCTGATGCGACGCTGATGCGTCTTATCAGACCTACGACCGCTGCCACATGTGGGCTGGATAAGGCGTTCACGCCGCATCCGGCAAGATGGCGGGATGACGGTAACGACTATCCGCCAGGCTTTTAAATCGCCTTAATATCCTTGCTCGAAATAACTTTCGAGAATAATAACCGCAGAGGCAGAGTCGACTTTGCCTTTGTTGAGCGCCCGATAGCCGCCCTGTTCAAACAGACCGGAACGCGCTTCCACGGTGCTAAGACGCTCGTCATGGAGCTTTACTTCAACACCGAAACGGCCATGAATACGGTTGGCAAATTTACGCGCTCTGGCAGTCAATGGTTGCTCGGTGCCGTCCATATTCAGCGGCAAACCGACGATGATTTCGTCTGGCTGCCACTCTTTCAGTAAACGCTCGATAAGGTTCCAGTCCGGCGTACCGTCCTGTGCTTTAATTGCGGGCAGCGGGCGAGCGGTGCCAGTAATGCGTTGGCCGACCGCTACGCCAATGCTTTTGGTGCCGAAGTCGAAGGCGAGTAATGTTCCGCTCATCAGGCATGCCCTGCCACACCAGGCATGGTGAGAATATCAACACCAATCAGCCTTGCCGCATCGCGCCAGCGGTCGGCTATCGGTGTTTTGAACAGAATATTCAGATCTGCCGGGGCGGTTAACCACGCGTTATCGAGAATTTCTTGTTCCAGTTGGCCTTTATCCCAGGAGGAGTAACCAAGGGCTACCATCACGTCAGCAGGTTGTTTATCGGTGCCGAGTGTTTCCAGCACATCGCGGGAAGTGGTCATCACCGTGTTATCTGAAATGCGAATGCTGGACGCAAAATTGGATGGAGGAGTATGCAAAATAAACCCGCGATCTTCAGCCAGCGGGCCGCCAAGCATAACCGGTTTGTCCAGACGGACAGATTCATCACGCGGCTCCGGCGTGATCTTCAGCTTTTCCAGAATCCCTTCAATTTTGAGATTTTCCAGTGGCTTGTTAATGATGATCCCCATTGCTCCATTGGTATTATGTTCGCAAATGTAGACCACGGAACGACGGAAAATCGGATCCTGGAGAGCAGGCATGGCAATAAGAAAGTGATGCTGTAAATTCATTGTCAGAGGTTCTGTTTCCTGGTTCAAAAAAGCAACAGCGCCCAGTATGCGTGGAAAGTATGGCGCTGTCACTCATAGTCTCAACGAGATCCCTCTCGCTAAACAGGGTTACTGCTGCTGTAATCGTGCTTCAATAGCATCCATTAACATTCCGGTGATAGACACCGGAAACTCTGCTTCAATCTCACGAATACAGGTTGGACTGGTGACATTAATTTCAGTCAGGCGGTCACCGATAATATCCAGACCAACAAAAATCAGCCCTTTTTCTTTCAGCGTCGGTCCTACCTGACGGGCGATTTTCCAGTCGCTTTCCGTTAGCGGACGAGGTTCGCCACGGCCACCGGCAGCCAAATTGCCACGGGTTTCGCCGCCCTGTGGAATACGCGCCAGACAGTACGGTACTGGTTCGCCATCCACCACCAGCACGCGCTTGTCACCATCTTTAATCGCTGGCAGATAATTTTGTGCCATGCAGTAGCGAGTGCCGTGCTCAGTCAAGGTTTCGGCAATCACACCAAGGTTCGGATCGCCTTCTTTCACGCGGAAAATCGACGCGCCACCCATACCGTCCAGCGGCTTAAGAATGATGTCGCTGTGTTTTTCCCAGAACGCTTTCAACTGCGCTTTATTGCGCGTGACCAGCGTTTCTGGCGTTAAGTCAGAGAACCATGCGGTAAACAGTTTCTCGTTACAGTCGCGCAGGCTCTGCGGCTTGTTAACAATCAGCGTTCCTTTCTCTTCGGCGCGTTCCAGAATATAGGTCGCGTAGATAAACTCGGTATCAAACGGCGGATCTTTACGCATCAGAATCACGTCGAGATCGGCCAGTTGCAGATCCTGCTCACCCGTGAACTCGTACCATTTATCGTAGTTCTGTTCGACGCTCAAAGTACGGGTACGAGCGCGAGCCTCACCATTGATCAAATAGAGATCGGCCATCTCCATATAGTGAAGTTCGTAACCACGACGCTGTGCTTCCAGCAACATAGCGAAACTGGAATCTTTCTTGATGTTGATGCTTGCGATGGGGTCCATCACGATGCCGAGCTTGATCATTATTCTTCTCCGTTAGCCCAGATCGCCAAAACGCACTTGTAGCGCGGTAATGGCGGTGAGCGCAGTTGTCTCAGTACGCAGAACGCGAGGTCCCAACAGGATATCAGTAAATTGATAGCGGGCAGTCATGGCAATTTCATCTGCCGACAAACCGCCTTCCGGGCCAATCAGCAAGCGGACGCGTTCGACTGGTAACGGCAGCGTGTTGATGCTGTTACTGGCGCGCGGGTGAAGATTGAGTTTCAAGCCTTCATCTTGCTCTGCACACCAGGCTTCCAGATCCATCGCCGGACGGATTTCTGGTACCCGATTACGACCACACTGCTCGCAGGCGGCAATTGCAATTTTCTGCCACTGCTGGAGCTTCTTGTTCAAACGTTCACTATCCAGTTTAACGCCGCAGCGTTCAGAAAAAAGTGGCGTAATGAGGCTTACGCCAAGTTCTATCGATTTCTGGATAGTGAATTCCATTTTTTCTCCGCGCGACATCACCTGACCGAGGTGAATATGCAAGGGAGATTCACGATCGTCTACCTGGCCTTCCAGCACTTTAACTTCCACGCTTTTTTTGCTGGCGCTGGTGATTTCTGCGTCAAAGACCTGGTTGCTGCCGTCAAATAACTGTAATGCCTGACCTGGCCCCATACGCAGGACGCGCCCGATATGGTTAGCGGCATCTTCACAAAGCGCGATCTGCGAATTGCTGGTGAGTGGTTCAGGATGATAAATGCGGGGGATACGCATGGTTAAATATCCGCGTCGTCTCCCCACGCGGTTGCGCGCGTGGGGCAGGGTTAACAAAAAGAATTTCGCTAGTGTAGGTTAGCTCTTTCGCGCCTGGCAAGCGCGTTGCACATACGGGTTGTGATTGCCTTGCACCTTCGCGATGCGTTCGTCACGCTCACACTCCCAGTCGGTGACCGGATACATTTTGTTCCAGGCGTTAAACAGCTGCGTTTGCTGGCGTGAGAGTGTCAGGTTGTACTGGTCACGCATGTAGAAGTAAATCCGCGCAATGGAACCACGGGCATGAGCTGGCGGTTCAGCAACTTTTTCTTTGAAATCAATCTTCATGGCGCACTGCCCATACTGGCCCTCGCCGCCATTCCACTGGCTGTACATAAAGTTGCCGCGATCGCCGTTCACTTCACCTATCGCGGGCTGCAGGTTATGCATATCGCTTTCCATTTGGCGATAAACCGGATCTTTAGCGCAGTTTTTACGACCGCCTTCCTGCCAGCACTGACGCTGGTGGCCGAACTGCCAGGCGGGAACAACATGTTCCCACTCTACGCGGCTGGCGCGGTTTTCATTTTTGCGCACCTGATACCCGCACGACTCCAGATCCACGATGCCTTTTTTACCCTGCCAGTTGATTTTACATCCGCAGTAAAATGTTCCCGGCACATCAGCGTAGACTTTTACCGCTGCTGTTTTCGCCTGGGAAAAACTATTGATGCCTTCGGCTAACGCCGTGCCGGATAATGCTGCGCTCAGTACCACCGCAGCCACAGACAAATTACGGTACATCACTTACTCCGTGTTAAAACGAGCGAGCAACGTAGCGAAAGTTGTTTTGGTATGCAATCAGCCAGATCAGTAAAATTCCTGATAGTTCTGCTGGTTATTGAGCAACCAGTTGTTCTCCGCAGTGAACGCAGCGATAGACGGCTTCGCCTCGTACCACGCGGTTATGACGACGTACGGTAAGCTGATGCTCCTGGCATTTGCAACGGTAGGGGAAAGTGTTACGGCGCACGGATTGCAGTTCAAACTGATGCGTACGGCGGGCGGGAACGCCCAGCACGCTTTCCATCATCCACTTCCACTCTTTGCCATGTGGCGCTACGCGACCGAAGTGCTTCCACACCAGCAGATGCGCCAGTTCGTGTGGCACCACTTCTTCAATAAAGGCTTCACTGTTTTCCAACAGCAAAACGGGATTGAGGCGAATTTCATAGCTTTCCAGCCAGGCCGTTCCGGCGGATGTGCCACGCTGGGTATAAGAGAGTTTTGGCTCCGGATAGTTACGCCCCAGCTTCAGGTTGGCCTGGGCGAGTTTTTCCCGCAGGCGACGCATAACAGCCTGTTGAATGGCGATAGGGAGACGGGATGTTTTCATAGCGGCAGAGGATAGAGCGAAGAAAAGATGACTGCAAGAGGTGGCTTCCTCCGCGACGGGAGGAAGCCTGAGGAGATTAATCGTGAGCGCCGATTTCGCGCAGTTTACGACCTTTCATCAGATTACGTTCAATGTGTTCCAGCGAAACGTGTTTGGTTTCCGGCACCAGCCACAGTGTCAGCAGGATAAACAGCACATTCAGACCTGCGTAAACCCAGAAGGTATTGGCGTTGCCCAGCGTGTTGAGCATGGTCAGGAAGGTTGCGCCGACAATCATGTTGGCAATCCAGTTGGTGGCGGTGGAGCAGGTGATACCGAAGTCGCGGCCTTTCAGCGGCTGGATTTCAGAACACAGTACCCAAATCAACGGACCCGCGCTCATGGCAAAACCGACAATAAACATCAGCAGCATGGCGATGGCGAAATACTGCGCCGACGGTGAGTGAATACCGATGTGCATCATTGTACCCAGTACGCCCATGCCCACAGCCATCACCATGAAGCCCAGCGTCAACGTTGGTTTACGTCCCCAACGGTCAACAAGACCGATTGCGATAAAGGTGGCAAGTACGTTGGTCAGGCCGACAATCACGGTCCCCCACATTTGTTCCGTCGTGTTGGTATATCCCGCCAGTTCGAAGATTTTTGGCGCGTAATACATGATGACGTTCATCCCGGTGAATTGCTGCATCACCTGCAACAGTACACCCAGGAACACCGCGCGACGGAAGTTACTGTTCTCTTTAAACAGCGCCCAACCGCTCTGTTTAACCTGCAAACTTTCACGGATTTCATCCAGTTCACGTTTCGCTTCCGCGCTGGTGTCGCGCAGGCGCAGTAGCACGCGTTCGGCATCAACAAAGCGGCGTTTAGCGGCAAACCAACGTGGGCTGTCTGGCAGGAAGAAGACGCCAATCAGTAGCAGAATTGCCGGGATGATAATCACACCCAGCATCCAGCGCCATGCGCCGGTGTAGCTGAAGGCGGTATCAGAAAGATAAGCACCGAGGATCCCGATAGTGATCATCAACTGATACATCGAGATCATACTGCCGCGGATTTTCTCTGGCGCAATTTCGGAGAGGTACAGCGGCGCGGTATAGGAGGCCACACCTACCGCCAGTCCCAGCAGCACGCGGGAAAGAATCAGCACTTCAACGTTCGGTGCAGCAGCAGAGAACAGCGAACCGGCAACAAACAGGATTGCGCCGATCATCAGGCTTTTTTTGCGCCCGAGTTTAAAGGAGAGCCAGCCGCTACCCACCGCACCGACTGCCGCACCGAACATCATGGAGCTTACGACCCATTCTTGCGTGTGCGAAGTAATCTGGAATTCATCTGCAATAAACGGCAGTGCGCCAGCAATTACACCGATATCCAGGCCAAAGAGTAATCCCGCCAGAGCGGCAAGGAAGCAGACGAAAAACGTCATTGCCTTGTTTGACCGCCCCTGTTTTTTAGCGTCAGGCATGATGCCCTCCAATATGGTTATTTTTTATTGTGAATTAAGATAGGTGAGTACGACGTAAAAAGATGTGAAGCAAATCACATCAGTGTAATCGCTTATACTAACATTCATTATGATTATAATTTAAGTGTATGAAAATAATTGAGTTATATAATCATAGGTTAAACACAGTTATCTGCATTTAAGACTTAACTGAAAAGAAATGTAACGATTATAAAAAATGAATCATACGATGAAAATATTGTGAATATTTGCTCTGTGTTGCTGGTGTAATCGGTTTCAATCGTGATGATGATTTGCGGGTAAAACGTGTTCAGGAAGAATGATGTCATTGCGCGGGCGGCTTTTTGCCGGATGCGGCGTGAACGCCTATCCACCGCGGTGAGGTAAAAGAAAAGGCCAGCTCGAGGCTGGCCTTTGAAAGCAGGTGAAGAAAGATTACTTCAGACCGGCAGCTTCACGCAGCAGTTGCGCTTTGTCGGTTTTTTCCCACGGGAAATGTTCGCGACCAAAGTGACCGTATGCTGCGGTTTCTTTGTAGATCGGGTGCAGCAGATCCAGCATCTGAATCAGACCGTATGGACGCAGGTCGAAGAACTCACGTACCAGCAGGGTCAGCTGTTCAGAAGGCACTTTCTCGGTACCGAAAGTTTCCACCATGATGGAGGTCGGTTCAGCCACGCCAATTGCGTAGGAAACCTGAATTTCGCAACGGTCAGCCAGGCCAGCAGCAACGATGTTTTTCGCGACATAACGAGCTGCGTACGCTGCGGAACGGTCCACTTTTGATGGATCTTTACCGGAGAACGCGCCGCCACCGTGACGTGCCATGCCGCCGTAGGTATCTACGATAATTTTACGACCAGTCAGACCGCAGTCACCCATCGGGCCGCCGATAACAAAACGTCCGGTCGGGTTGATGAAGAATTTGGTTGCGGAAGTCAGCCATTCAGCCGGCAGAATCGGCTTGATGATCTCTTCCATTACCGCTTCTTGCAGCGATTTCTGGTCGATATCTTCAGAGTGCTGAGTGGAAAGCACAACAGCATCGATGCCAACGATTTTGCCGTCGTCATACTGGAAAGTCACCTGGCTTTTCGCGTCCGGGCGCAGCCACGGCAGAGTGCCGTTTTTACGCACTTCAGCCTGACGCTGTACCAGACGGTGTGCATAGGTGATAGGTGCTGGCATCAGCACGTCGGTTTCGTTGGTTGCGTAGCCAAACATCAGACCCTGGTCGCCCGCGCCCTGTTCCAGCGGATCGGCACGGTCAACGCCCTGGTTGATGTCAGGAGATTGTTTGCCGATGGCGCTCAGGACCGCACAGGAGTTAGCGTCAAAGCCCATGTCGGAATGTACATAGCCAATTTCGCGAACGGTGTTACGGGTGATCTCTTCGATGTCTACCCAGGCGCTGGTGGTGATTTCACCGCCAACTAAAACCATGCCGGTTTTTACGTAGGTTTCGCAAGCAACGCGTGCTTTCGGATCCTGTTCGAGGATCGCGTCTAAAACGGCATCAGAGATTTGGTCAGCAATTTTGTCAGGATGCCCTTCAGAGACGGACTCGGACGTAAAAAGGTGTTTTGCCATATTTAATATCACCTAAAGAGAATTTGGTTAGCTCAAACTGTTGTGTGGATTTTCTGTGGTAGCGGATCCTACCACGACTCGACAGGTTAAAAACACTGGCAGTCTGAGTGTTAATCAGTATGGATGGATTAACATCTGGATGGCTATTTTAGGTCAATCCTTCACCCGATTTCCACTTTTTTTTGAATCGTGTCTCATTCTGTTAAAAACGTGGCTGGAAATTTTTCCTGACAATGCTGGCATTCTTTGTATTTATCTTTTGCAATTTTCTGCCATTGTGGGGTATAAAACGCGACGCGCGGCTTAAATAAAAAGCACACGACGTTTCTTTCGTGTTGCCACTTCCAGCCGGGTTGAAATCAGAGTTTTGGCTTGTGGGTTCGTCTTAACGGGCGACCGTGGAGGTGATACGAAATAATGAACCGTTGTCTGCTGCTTAACCTGTCTCACCGTTCTGGTGAAGATTCGTTCCCCGCACTCTGCATCTCTGCTTTGCATACCTGCCGATGTTATACCCATCTCGGCGCTTCTCAGGATTCAAGAGCTGGTTACAGTTACTGAGGACTGAACAAGGGCGCTCTTGTAAAAACAAGAGTTTTCTCGTGGTTTCGCCGAACTGTCACACTTACGTTCGGTTATGTGCTTAATAATGTTATGAAAAAGAAACCGGTTGCGCAGTCGGAGCGTCAGCATACACTGCTGGAAAATCCATGTGCTTATGGGTTGTTATCGCAGTTTCAGGCTGCGATAGTGGTTAACTGTTTTACACTTAATAAAATAATTTGAGGTTCGCTATGTCTGACGACATGTCTATGAGTTTGCCTTCGTCAGCGGGCGAACACGGTGTACTACGCTCCATGCAGGAGGTTGCAATGAGCTCCCAGGAAGCCAGCAAGATGCTGCGTACTTACAATATTGCCTGGTGGGGCAATAACTACTATGACGTTAACGAGCTGGGCCACATCAGCGTGTGCCCGGACCCGGACGTACCGGAAGCTCGCGTCGATCTCGCGCAGTTGGTGAAAACCCGCGAAGCACAGGGCCAGCGTCTGCCTGCACTGTTCTGTTTCCCGCAGATCCTGCAGCACCGTTTGCGTTCCATAAACGCCGCGTTTAAACGTGCGCGTGAATCCTACGGTTATAACGGTGACTACTTCCTCGTTTATCCGATCAAAGTTAACCAGCATCGCCGCGTGATTGAGTCCCTGATTCATTCTGGCGAACCGTTGGGGCTGGAAGCAGGCTCGAAAGCAGAGTTGATGGCGGTGCTGGCGCATGCTGGCATGACCCGCAGCGTGATTGTCTGTAATGGTTATAAAGACCGCGAATATATCCGCCTGGCATTAATTGGCGAGAAGATGGGCCACAAGGTTTATCTGGTCATTGAGAAGATGTCAGAAATCGCCATTGTGCTGGATGAAGCAGAGCGTCTGAATGTCGTTCCTCGTCTGGGCGTGCGTGCACGTCTGGCCTCACAAGGCTCGGGTAAATGGCAATCTTCCGGCGGGGAAAAATCGAAGTTCGGCCTGGCAGCGACTCAGGTACTGCAATTGGTTGAAACGCTGCGTGAAGCCGGGCGTCTCGACAGCCTGCAATTGCTGCACTTCCACCTTGGTTCGCAGATGGCGAATATTCGCGATATCGCCACGGGCGTTCGTGAATCCGCACGTTTCTATGTGGAACTGCACAAGCTGGGCGTCAATATTCAGTGCTTCGACGTCGGCGGCGGTCTGGGCGTGGACTATGAAGGTACCCGTTCGCAGTCCGACTGCTCCGTAAACTATGGCCTCAATGAATATGCCAACAATATCATCTGGGCGATTGGTGATGCGTGTGAAGAAAATGGTCTGCCGCATCCGACGGTAATCACCGAATCGGGTCGTGCGGTGACTGCGCATCACACCGTGCTGGTGTCTAATATCATCGGCGTGGAACGTAACGAATACACGGTGCCGACCGCGCCCGCAGAAGATGCGCCGCGCGCACTGCAAAGCATGTGGGAAACCTGGCAGGAAATGCACGAACCGGGAACTCGCCGTTCTCTGCGTGAATGGTTGCACGACAGCCAGATGGATCTGCACGATATTCATATCGGCTACTCTTCTGGCACCTTTAGCCTGCAAGAACGCGCATGGGCTGAGCAGCTTTATTTGAGCATGTGCCATGAAGTGCAGAAGCAACTGGACCCGCAAAACCGCGCTCATCGCCCGATTATCGACGAGCTGCAGGAACGTATGGCGGACAAAATGTACGTCAACTTCTCGCTGTTCCAGTCGATGCCGGATGCGTGGGGGATCGACCAGTTGTTCCCGGTACTGCCGCTGGAAGGGCTGGATCAAGTGCCGGAACGCCGCGCTGTGCTGCTGGATATTACCTGTGACTCTGACGGTGCTATCGACCACTATATCGATGGTGACGGTATTGCCACGACAATGCCAATGCCGGAGTACGATCCGGAGAATCCGCCGATGCTCGGTTTCTTTATGGTCGGCGCATATCAGGAGATCCTCGGCAACATGCACAACCTGTTCGGTGATACCGAAGCGGTTGACGTGTTCGTCTTCCCTGACGGCAGCGTAGAAGTGGAACTGTCTGACGAAGGCGATACCGTGGCGGACATGCTGCAATATGTACAGCTCGATCCGAAAACGCTGTTAACTCAGTTCCGTGATCAAGTGAAGAAAACCGATCTTGATGCTGAACTGCAACAACAGTTCCTGGAAGAGTTCGAGGCAGGTTTGTACGGTTATACCTATCTTGAAGATGAATAATTAAGATTATTCCGCTGGCGGGTCGATTTATTTACGTAAATTGGCCCGCTTTCTTTTTATATATTCTTAAAAATAATTTAGCTGCTTTTCTTATTAAATAATCTCCCTACAATCGCTGCATTAATTAAATGCAGAGGGAACGGTTATGAAAAAATGGAAAGTACGTAGCGCGTTGGTGGCATTAATCGTGCTGCTGGCAGGTTGCGCAAGTAATGCGCAGTATAATAGCAGTGCATCGGGCAATGTCGGCACCGCCTGGGGTGGAGATGTGCACTCAACGGTTCAGGGCGTATCTGCTGAGCGAGCCTGGCGCGATCCGGCGGAGATGATCGTTATTAGTTATTCGACTAATGTTCCTTCCGGCTACGACCGCGTTTATAGCATTCGTATTAACGAACTGGAATATGCTATTCGCGATGGTAATTTTAATTCTCTACCTATTACGCGGGTTTATGATTCATCAAATAATGAACCACGCTATATTGTCCATGCCAGAGTAGGAATGAATTATCAATTATATGTCCGCAATTACAGTCGTAACACCAACTACGAGATCGTTGCTACGGTTGATGGCCTGGATGTTCTGAACGGTAAGCAAGGTTCGCTGAATAACAACGGTTATATTGTGAATGCCGGAGATTCGTTAGCGATTAAAGGATTCCGCAAAGATAAACATACCGAAGCGGCTTTTCAGTTCGCCAACGTTGCTGATTCCTACGCAGCCAATTCGGCGCAAGGCGATGTGCGTAATATCGGTGTAATCGGCTTTGCCGCCTTTGAATTACAAGGCCCGGCGCAAAACGCGCTGCCGCCGTGCTCTGGGCAAGCGTTTCCGGCGGACAACAATGGCTATGCGCCGCCGCCGTGCCGTAAATAGTAACCTTGCTTGATGCCTCGCCCATTTAGGGCGATAATTAGCACAAACTTGTGTTTCGCAAATCCAACCCTTCCTCGTCGGGCCTAACGACGCGGAAGGGTTTTTTTATATCGACTTTGTAATAGGAGTCCATCCATGAGCACCTTAGGTCATCAATACGATAACTCACTGGTTTCCAACGCCTTTGGTTTTTTACGCCTGCCGATGAACTTCCAGCCGTATGACAGCGATGCTGACTGGGTAATTACTGGCGTGCCGTTCGATATGGCCACTTCTGGTCGTGCGGGTGGTCGTCACGGTCCGGCAGCTATCCGTCAGGTTTCGACGAATCTGGCCTGGGAACACAACCGCTTCCCGTGGAATTTCGACATGCGTGAGCGTCTGAACGTGGTGGACTGCGGTGATCTGGTATATGCCTTCGGCGATGCCCGTGAGATGAGCGAGAAGCTGCAGGCGCACGCCGAGAAGCTGCTGGCTGCTGGTAAGCGTATGCTCTCCTTCGGTGGTGACCATTTTGTTACGCTGCCGCTGCTGCGTGCACATGCGAAGCATTTCGGCAAAATGGCGCTGGTACACTTTGATGCCCACACCGATACCTACGCGAACGGTTGTGAATTTGACCACGGCACCATGTTCTATACCGCGCCGAAAGAAGGTCTGATCGACCCGAATCATTCCGTGCAGATTGGTATTCGTACCGAGTTTGATAAAGACAACGGCTTTACCGTGCTGGACGCCTGCCAGGTGAACGATCGCAGCGTGGATGACGTTATCGCCCAGGTGAAACAGATTGTGGGTGATATGCCGGTTTACCTGACCTTTGATATCGACTGCCTGGATCCTGCTTTCGCGCCGGGAACCGGTACGCCGGTAATTGGCGGCCTGACCTCCGATCGCGCCATTAAACTGGTACGCGGCCTGAAAGATCTCAACATCGTTGGGATGGACGTAGTGGAAGTGGCTCCGGCATACGATCAGTCGGAAATCACCGCTCTGGCAGCGGCGACGCTGGCGCTGGAGATGCTGTATATTCAGGCGGCGAAAAAGGGCGAGTAAGTAATCTGCCAGGTTGAATTTTTTGCACAGTCCCTTGTCTGGCACAAGGGACTTATCATTTAAAACCTATCCTGTTAATTAAGTCATCTTTACCCTGACTGCTGTTTTTTAATGGATTGTTATTATCGCGTTTTTAATGGAATAAATAGATGAAACGCACTCTTCCCTGGAAGCCTCTTCTTTGTTTGTTATTTCTTTTATCAACTGGCTGCGATAGAGCAGAAAAACAGAAAATTGCCGCACAGCTGCAACAAGACAAAGAGGCCATTTCCTCTGTCGTCAAAAAGAGTTATCACGCATTATGTGGCCCTGAGTTTGTCACCAGCACAGATTCGCACGATCGCCTTGCGGAAATGCAGCAAGTATTTACGCCTGCTTTAATGGAGCCTGTACTGAAATACTGGCAAGAGTCACCCAAAACGTGTAAACGACGTTTCCCCAGTTATAGCGATCCTTTAGCGACCTTCGTCGAAGGCGACAAGGCGCAGATTGGTGCTTTTTTTGGTCACCAATCTGATATTGATATTCCAATGGAATTAATCCGGGAAGGGGATGGTAAATGGAAGATTGCTGCGATTGATATTGCATCGTTACACGAGTTTGAAAAAAACGGTCGGGTTACTGATGAGGTGCAGAAAAAAATAGATTTGCTTAAAAAACGCTCATTCAAGCAACATATGGATTCCCCTGTGTTGACGAGGACCGCGCCAGACCGGGTCAGTGAGTCCCCTTTGACATCGGTGGAGCAAACAGTTACGGAGCAAGACTCTTCCTGGCTGGATGTCTTACTGACAATAGGAAAATATGCCCTTTATCTGGTAGCGATAATACTTATTCTCGCATTTGTGGCTGTTTTGTGGATTGGTTATGGCCTGGTGTTCGCCGGACATCGCCTTTTCAAAGCATCCTGTAAAGATCCCTCAATTCAAAAAATTCCTGCGGCTGAACGTTGGGCGATGGCAGTCGGCGCGCCTTATGCCATTGCGGGTAACAATCACTGGGCGCGACGAGTCGTTAATGATGATTCCGTGGAAGCAGAGAATGATTGCAAAAGTGAAGTTGAGTCACTTGCTGACATGTGGGGCGTCTTTGATCGGGATTCGTTACTTGAGCAACTCTTAGCTTTGTTTGTAGCAGGGCATCGTTCAGTTTATGAAGAACAGATCAAAAACGATAGCGAAATGCCGGATGCTGAGTATCGCGCGTTCGCTCAGCAATTAGCTCAGAACGCGAAATCAAGTAGCGAAGCGAAAGAGCGTTTGTGGCAGCTACAGATGGTCAGAAAAAATCGACGTAAAATATGCGACATAGATTTTTGTGCCTGGGATATGGTGCGTTTTGTCATGCTATGTAATAGCGGGGCGCAAGTGGGATACATTACCCAGCGTGAAATGGTCGATTTTTCGATGCTGGCAGCCAGACGCGTGCAGCAACATTATAGAAGCTGGCGCGAATTGGCCGGACATTTTTTGCTGGCCCGTTGGTACTGGAAAGCAACGGATAAACGGCACCTGATTACCCATATTCTTTTTAAGAAAGCCATTACATCTTTATTAAAAGAGCAGGGGAGTCCGTGGCGTACTTTACCCTGGGATACTCCATTACCTGAAGGAACAGAGACGGCTTTTGCCTGGGCTTGTGGCGTAAGCACTGCCGATGTAGTAGAGGTGCGATTGGATACACCAGAGAAAGCAATCTACGAAGCGAATTGATGCCCCAAATGATTGAGCTTGTTTAATGACTGTGGCCGGCCCTGAATGAAAATTTCTCCGACATTCCTGTCGGAGAAATATGAAATCACTTTATCCCATCCGCGCTCATACGATCGCGAATATGCTGGGCGCGTTCGGCGGATGCCGGATGGTCGTCAAACATTGAGCTTTGGCGGCCTTCTTCCAGTTTCGCCAGTTTTTCAAAGCTGGTGGCAAGGCCTGCCGGGCTGATGCCGCGTTGACGCAGCAAATCGTAGGAATAATCATCCGCCTCTGCTTCCTGGCGCTGGGAGAATTGCGAGTTGACTAATTTTTCGCCCAAGTCACCGAGTTGTGATTGCGATAAACTGCCGACAATCCCGCCCGCAGAGGCCGCAGCTACTCGTACGGCATTTGTACCAAGCGCTACCTGCATCCCTTTCTTCACATGGCCTAACGCCACATGGCCCATTTCATGGCCGATCACCGCTTCAACTTCGTTATCGGTCATCATATCCATCAGGCCGCTATAGACGCGGATACAGCCGTTTGCCATCGCAAAGGCATTCACATCCTTCGCCATATACACTTTGTAATTTACCGGCTGGCCGTTGATGTTATTTCCCAGCGCATTAGCAATAGTGGTCAGACGTTTAGCGTATTCGCTACCGTCTGGCGCAATCGTCGCCTTGCTGTCCATCTCCTGGCACGCCTGATCGCCCAGGGCTTTTACCTGCGCATCGCTCAAACTGTAAGCCTGAAAAGCTTCCGCTCCTGATGAGAGCAGTCCACTGGAGTCCATATTCTGGCAACCGGTCAGTACCGTTGCCATGCTCATTGCTACCAATAAGGCGCGAATTTTCATGTTTTCTCTTCCGCACAAGGTCAGGATTATTCTAAAAATGCGCCGTTTGCAGGTGAATCGACGCTCGTCCTAAGTATAAGAAAAAGCGCAGCGGACGGGCGAGCAGATTGCGCAACATGCGAGCATGATCCAGAGATTTCTGAAACGGCAAAAGGATGTTCCATGTACATGACGCGCGGCTTGCGGTAAATTGTTGGCAAATTTTCCGGCGTAGCCCAAAACGCGCTGTCGTCAAGTCGTTAAGGGCGTGCCCTTCATCATCCGATCTGGAGTCAAAATGTCCTCACGTAAAGAGCTTGCCAATGCTATTCGTGCGCTGAGCATGGACGCAGTACAGAAAGCCAAATCCGGTCACCCGGGCGCCCCGATGGGTATGGCTGACATTGCCGAAGTCCTGTGGCGTGATTTCCTGAAACACAACCCGCAGAATCCGTCCTGGGCTGACCGTGACCGCTTCGTGCTGTCCAACGGCCACGGCTCCATGCTGATCTACAGCTTGCTGCACCTCACCGGTTACGATCTGCCGATGGAAGAACTGAAAAACTTCCGTCAACTGCATTCCAAAACTCCGGGCCACCCGGAAGTGGGTTACACCGCTGGTGTGGAAACCACCACTGGTCCGCTGGGTCAGGGTATTGCCAACGCAGTCGGTATGGCGATTGCAGAAAAAACGCTGGCGGCGCAGTTTAACCGTCCGGGTCACGACATTGTCGACCACTACACCTACGCCTTCATGGGTGACGGCTGCATGATGGAAGGCATCTCCCACGAAGTTTGCTCTCTGGCGGGTACGCTGAAGCTGGGTAAACTGATTGCGTTCTACGATGACAACGGTATTTCTATCGATGGTCACGTTGAAGGCTGGTTTACCGACGACACCGCAATGCGTTTCGAAGCCTACGGCTGGCACGTTATTCGCGACATCGACGGTCATGACGCAGCATCCATCAAACGCGCAGTAGAAGAAGCGCGCGCAGTGACCGACAAACCGTCCCTGCTGATGTGCAAAACCATCATCGGTTTCGGTTCCCCGAACAAAGCCGGTACGCACGACTCCCACGGTGCGCCGCTGGGCGACGCTGAAATTGCCCTGACCCGCGAACAGCTGGGCTGGAAATATGCGCCGTTCGAAATCCCGTCTGAAATCTATGCTCAGTGGGATGCGAAAGAAGCAGGCCAGGCGAAAGAATCCGCATGGAACGAGAAATTCGCTGCTTACGCCAAAGCTTATCCGCAGGAAGCCGCTGAATTTACCCGTCGTATGAAAGGCGAGATGCCGTCTGACTTCGACGCGAAAGCGAAAGAATTCATCGCTAAACTGCAGGCTAATCCGGCGAAAATCGCCAGCCGTAAAGCGTCTCAGAATGCTATCGAAGCGTTCGGTCCGCTGTTGCCGGAATTCCTCGGCGGCTCCGCTGACCTGGCACCGTCTAACCTGACCCTGTGGTCTGGTTCTAAAGCAATCAACGAAGATGCTGCGGGTAACTACATCCACTACGGTGTTCGCGAGTTCGGTATGACCGCGATTGCTAACGGTATCTCCCTGCACGGTGGTTTCCTGCCGTACACCTCCACCTTCCTGATGTTCGTGGAATACGCACGTAATGCCGTACGTATGGCTGCGCTGATGAAACAGCGCCAGGTGATGGTTTACACCCACGACTCCATCGGTCTGGGCGAAGATGGCCCGACTCACCAGCCGGTAGAGCAGGTCGCTTCTCTGCGCGTGACCCCGAACATGTCTACATGGCGTCCGTGTGACCAGGTTGAATCCGCGGTCGCGTGGAAATACGGCGTTGAGCGTCAGGACGGCCCGACCGCGCTGATCCTCTCCCGTCAGAACCTGGCGCAGCAGGAACGTACTGAAGAGCAGCTGGCAAACATCGCGCGCGGTGGTTATGTGCTGAAAGACTGTGCCGGTCAGCCGGAACTGATCTTCATCGCCACCGGTTCTGAAGTTGAACTGGCGGTTGCTGCCTACGAAAAACTGACTGCCGAAGGCGTGAAAGCGCGCGTGGTTTCCATGCCGTCTACTGATGCATTCGACAAACAGGATGCGGCTTACCGTGAATCTGTACTGCCGAAAGCGGTTACTGCTCGTGTTGCAGTAGAAGCAGGCATTGCTGACTACTGGTACAAGTATGTTGGCCTGAATGGCGCTATCGTCGGTATGACCACCTTCGGTGAATCTGCTCCGGCTGAACTGCTGTTTGAAGAGTTCGGCTTCACCGTTGACAACGTTGTTGCGAAAGCAAAAGCGTTGCTGTAATCGGTAAGATGCTTTGTGAGAAGGGCCGCGAAAGCGGCCCTTCAGATTATTGGCAAAGTGCGCGTTGTTCATGTCGGATGCGGCGTGAACGCCTTATCCGACCTACAAGATCGTGCAAATTCAATATATTGCAGGAAGTATGTAGGCCTGATAAGCGTAGCGCATCAGGCAGTTTTGCCTTTGCCATCATTCTCAAGGGCCGCGAAAGCGGCCCTTTTTTTACTTAGTAGAGATAAACGGAACTGTGCTGCCGGGGATCATGGTATCGGGCAGCTTACCGTCCCAACGCTCAGCAGTGGTGAGGGCAACAAGTCCGGGATTATCTCGCAGGGCTTCCCCGCGCAGGCGGATAGCTTCTGCTTCAGCCGCACTTTTTAAACGAATAGTTTCAGCTTCGGCCGCGCCTCTTACGCGAATAGTCTCCGCTTCTGCTTTGGCTGCCGCCAGTTTACTGTCTGCTTCTGCCTGGGCCTGAGTTACCGCAATTTGCGCCTGGATTTTCTCTGTTTCCAGATTTTGCTTACGTGTGGCAATGGCGACTTCCGCTTTCATTCGATCTTCAATCGACTTTTCATAAGCGTCAGAAAAATCGATGTTTTCAATCTGGACCCCGTCAATTACCACTGGCCCAACAACGGCTTTGCGCATGGCATTTTGCAGATCCTGAACCAGTTTTGTACGATCCTGTACGGCGCTGATGGCGGTATATTGACCGAAAACGTTCTCCAGTTGAGTTGGCAACTGACGGACAATCAGACGATCTTTTAATGCTTCAATGGTGTTGTAGGTGGTATAAACCGCGCCTGCTTCTGAAGGTTTTATGTGGAAGCTGACTGATACTGTCATTTGTGCCGGTTGCTGGTCGCGGCTGTAGGCCTGTAATCCCTGATAGACCACAGCCTGATTACGCGTGGAAATTTTCTCCACGCTTTCCATAAAAGGGATCTTAAAACCCAGACCCGGCTCGGCAACTTTTACGATTTTTCCGTAGCGCAGCAAAATGCCGCGTTCACCTTCATTAACGGTGTAATACGAGAGAAATGGCAGCACAACCACGGCAAGCACGCCAATGGCGATAGCAATAGATTTTTGTGGGCGGAATGAGGTTATTGAAACAGGTGCTTTCATGACAATCTTCCTTGAGTAAAGTGTGGGAATATGTCACATGAGGGGAGGAGAAAACAGCCGACAGGTGAGAATTCAGAATCTATAAAGGGGTATAGCGAAAAAACATTGCATTAGAAAAGTATGTTTTCGAACATTCAATAAATAAAAAGAGAGATGCATCACAAATACAATAACAAACAAAATGTTGATTTTGTGATAAACATACCAAATACAAAGTTGACTTTAATAATATCAATCTCATCTTGTTGTTATTTAATGTTTTATTATTTTGCCTTATGAGGCTTGTCCTCTCAGACGCTCAATTGCTTTCATTAAACCGCACGAGTATTTTATTTTTACCGCCGGACGGTACCCTAAAAATAAAATAAGGATAATTTATGCGGCTTATTGATTATTTTCCAGAATCATCAATCTCAGTTATACATTCAGCAAAAGGCTGGCAGGAAGCTATCGATTTTTCGATGGCATCATTGCTGGATAAAAACTATATCAGCGAGAATTACATTCAGGCTATTAAAGATTCCACCATTAGCAATGGTCCTTATTATATTCTCGCACCAGGCGTGGCGATGCCTCATGCGCGACCGGAATGTGGGGCGCTTAAAACCGGGATGTCACTGACATTACTCGAACGACCAGTGTATTTCCCGGGGAATGACGAACCGATTAAATTACTCATCGGGCTTTCGGCTGCCGATGCTGATTCGCACATTGGCGCTATTCAGGCGTTAAGTGAATTACTGTGCGAAGAAGAAATACGCGAACAACTCTTAACAGCATCATCAGAAAAACAATTAGCGGACATAATCAACCGCGGATAATTACTCTCTCCTCTACAGGATTATATTATGGAAAACAAGTCTGCTCGTGCAAAGGTCCAGGCTTTTGGGGGCTTTTTGACTGCAATGGTCATCCCCAATATTGGTGCTTTTATTGCCTGGGGTTTTATTACTGCATTATTTATTCCTACTGGTTGGCTGCCTAACGAACATTTCGCCAAAATTGTCGGCCCGATGATTACCTATTTATTGCCCGTGATGATTGGTTCTACAGGTGGTCATCTGGTCGGTGGTAAACGCGGTGCGGTCATGGGCGGAATAGGGACGATTGGCGTTATTGTCGGTGCTGAAATTCCGATGTTCCTTGGCTCAATGATCATGGGACCGTTAGGTGGGCTGGTCATAAAATATATCGATAAAGCACTGGAAAAACGCATACCTGCTGGTTTTGAGATGGTTATCAATAACTTCTCATTAGGTATTGCGGGGATGCTCCTTTGTCTGCTGGGTTTTGAAGTCATCGGCCCGGCGGTGTTAATTGCCAATACTTTCGTCAAAGAGTGTATTGAAGCACTGGTACATGCAGGCTATCTGCCTTTGCTGTCAGTCATCAATGAACCGGCGAAAGTGCTTTTCCTCAATAACGCGATAGATCAGGGTGTCTATTACCCGTTGGGGATGCAACAGGCATCAGTTAATGGCAAATCCATCTTCTTTATGGTGGCGTCCAACCCTGGGCCTGGCTTAGGACTGCTGCTGGCATTCACTCTGTTTGGTAAAGGGATGAGTAAGCGCTCTGCACCTGGTGCGATGATTATTCACTTCCTCGGTGGGATCCACGAACTGTATTTCCCGTATGTGCTGATGAAGCCGTTGACCATTATCGCCATGATTGCGGGCGGTATGTCTGGCACCTGGATGTTTAATTTGCTGGACGGTGGTCTGGTGGCAGGCCCAAGCCCAGGTTCTATCTTTGCTTACCTGGCGCTGACGCCGAAAGGCTCGTTCCTGGCGACAATTGCCGGAGTTACGGTAGGCACGCTGGTGTCCTTTGTCATCACTTCCCTGATACTGAAGATGGAAAAAACAGTGGACGAAGATGAATTTACCGAGTCAGCCAATGCGGTTAAAGCAATGAAGCAGGAAGGCGCATTCTCGTTAAGCCGTGTTAAGCGTATTGCCTTTGTTTGCGATGCAGGGATGGGCTCCAGCGCGATGGGCGCAACCACCTTCCGTAAACGTCTGGAAAAAGCAGGGCTGGCAATAGAAGTAAAACATTACGCCATAGAAAACGTGCCTGCGGATGCGGATATCGTCGTCACTCACGCCAGCCTTGAAGGGCGAGTGAAGCGCGTGACGGATAAGCCGCTGATATTAATTAATAACTATATCGGTGACCCGAAACTCGACACTTTATTTAATCAATTAACCGCCGAACATAAAAACTGATTGCAGAGGTAAAAATGAAAACCAAAGTTGCTGCTATTTATGGCAAGCGGGATGTCCGTCTGCGCGAATTTGAATTGCCAGAAATTACCGATAATGAACTTTTGGTGAGTGTAATTTCTGACAGCGTCTGTTTATCGACCTGGAAAGCGGCGTTACTCGGTAGTGAACATAAACGCGTACCCGACGATTTAGAAAATCATCCGGTCATTACCGGGCATGAATGTGCCGGGGTTATTGTCGAAGTGGGTAAAAATCTCACCGACAAATATAAAAAAGGTCAGCGTTTTGTATTGCAACCGGCGATGGGGTTACCAAGCGGATATTCAGCGGGCTACAGCTACGAATATTTTGGCGGTAACGCCACCTATATGATTATTCCAGAGGTAGCCATTAATTTGGGCTGCGTATTACCGTATCACGGCTCTTATTTTGCTGCGGCGTCGCTGGCAGAGCCTATGTGCTGCATTATTGGCGCTTATCATGCCAATTATCACACCACGCAATATGTTTATGAGCATCGCATGGGCGTCAAACCTGGCGGCAATATTGCACTGCTGGCGTGTGCAGGTCCGATGGGAATTGGCGCTATCGATTATGCCATTAACGGCGGCATACAACCGTCGCGGGTGGTGGTGGTCGATATCGACGACAAACGTCTGGCGCAGGTGCAGAAGTTGCTGCCAGTGGAGCTGGCGGCCAGTAAAGGCATTGAGCTGGTGTATGTGAATACCAAAGGGATGAGCGATCCTGTCCAGATGCTACGGGCGCTGACGGATGATGTCGGGTTCGATGACATTTTTGTTTATGCGGCGGTGCCTGCTGTTGTTGAAATGGCGGATGAATTACTGGCGGAAGATGGCTGCCTGAACTTCTTTGCCGGTCCGACGGATAAAAACTTCAAAGTGCCGTTTAATTTCTACAACGTCCATTACAACAGCACGCACGTCGTCGGTACATCCGGTGGTTCAACGGATGACATGAAAGAGGCTATTGCCCTTAGCGCCACGGGGCAGTTGCAGCCGTCGTTTATGGTAACCCATATCGGTGGCCTGGATGCGGTGCCAGAAACCGTGCTCAATCTGCCGGATATCCCAGGCGGTAAAAAACTCATTTATAACGGCGTCACCATGCCGCTCACTGCCATTGCCGATTTTGCCGAAAAAGGCAAAACCGATCCGCTGTTTAAAGAGCTGGCGCGGCTGGTTGAGGAAACGCACGGCATCTGGAATGAACAGGCCGAGAAATATCTGCTGGCGCAATTTGGCGTTGATATTGGGGAGGCCGCGCAATGATGTTCCTGGCGTGGCCATTATTTCGCGTTACGGAACAGGCAGCGCTGGCTGCCTGGCCGCAAACCGGCTGTGGCGACAAAAATAAAATTGATGGCCTGGCGGTCACCGCGATGCGCCAGGCGTTGAACGACGTCGCTTTTCGTGGGCGAGTGGTTATCGGCGAGGGAGAAATTGACCATGCGCCGATGCTGTGGATTGGCGAAGAGGTGGGCAAAGGCGATGGGCCAGAAGTCGATATCGCGGTTGATCCCATTGAAGGCACGCGGATGGTGGCGATGGGGCAGAGCAATGCGCTGGCGGTCATGGCTTTCGCCCCTCGAGATAGCCTGTTACATGCGCCCGATATGTATATGAAAAAGCTGGTTGTTAATCGACTGGCTGCCGGGGTGATTGATCTGTCTTTGCCCCTGGCGGACAACCTGCGCAACGTGGCGAAAGCGTTAGGCAAACCGCTGGACAAGCTGCGCATGGTTACGCTGGATAAACCGCGCCTGAGAGCCGCAATTGAGGAAGCAACACAGCTGGGCGTGAAGGTTTTTGCCCTGCCGGATGGCGATGTCGCCGCCAGCGTGCTGACCTGCTGGCAGGATAATCCTTACGATGTGATGTACACCATCGGTGGCGCACCGGAAGGCGTTATTTCTGCCTGTGCTGTTAAAGCGTTGGGTGGGGATATGCAGGCGGAATTAATCGATTTTTGCCAGGCCAAAGGTGACTACACCGAAAATCGGCAAATCGCAGAACAGGAGCGTAAGCGTTGTAAGGATATGGGTGTTGAAGTCAACCGTGTGTACTCACTCGACGAACTGGTGAGGGGGAACGATATCCTCTTTAGCGCTACGGGCGTGACGAGCGGCGAGCTGGTGAACGGTATCCAACAGACGGCGAATGGGGTGCGGACGCAGACATTACTGATCGGCGGCGCGGACCAAACGTGTAATATAATAGACTCCCTGCATTGATGGTGATCTATCGGAAGACGAATGGCGACGCTGACAGAAGATGATGTGCTTGAGCAACTGGACGCACAGGACAATTTATTGTCATTTATGAAAACTGCGCATTCTATTTTGCTCCTGGGGATACGCCAGTTTCTGCCGTCGCTGTTTGTCGATAACGATGAAGAGATCGTCGAATATGCAGTGAAGCCGTTACTCGCCCAAAGCGGCCCGCTTGACGATATTGATGTTGCGCTGCGTTTGATTTATGCGTTGGGGAAAATGGATAAATGGCTGTATGCCGATATCACGCACTTTTCCCAGTTCTGGCATTACCTGAACGAACAGGATGAAACGCCCGGATTTACCGATGATATAACCTGGGATTTTATCAGCAACGTCAATAGCATAACCCGCAATGCGACGCTCTATGATGCGTTAAAAGCGATGAAGTTCGCCGATTTCGCCGTCTGGTCAGAGGCGCGTTTTAGCGGGATGGTCAAAACGGCGCTGACGCTGGCAGTAACGACAACTTTAAAGGAATTAACGCCGTGAAAATCGAACTGACGGTAAATGGACTAAAGGTACAGGCGCAGTACTCTGATGATGAAATTGAGAATGTACATAAACCGCTACTGCGTATGCTGGCGGCCTTACAGGCGGTAAATCCGCAGCGACGTACGGTGGTTTTTCTTTGCGCTCCGCCGGGGACGGGTAAATCTACATTAACTACCTTCTGGGAATATCTCGCGCAACAAGACCCTGAATTACCCACTATCCAGACGCTGCCGATGGATGGTTTTCACCATTACAATAGCTGGCTGGATGCGCATCAATTACGCCCCTTCAAAGGTGCACCAGAGACATTCGACGTTGCGAAACTGGCGGAAAATCTGTGCCAGGTCGTGGAAGGGGATTGTACGTGGCCGCAGTACGATCGACAAAAACATGATCCGGTAGAAGATGCGTTGCACGTTACCGCACCAATAATCATCGTCGAAGGAAACTGGTTGTTGCTGGATGATGAGAAGTGGCGCCAGCTTGCGCAATTTTGTGATTTTTCGATCTTTATCAACGCGCCCGCAGCTGCATTGCGTGAACGGCTGGTGGGGCGCAAGCTGGCGGGGGGGTTATCGCTGGCAGACGCAGAAGCCTTTTATGAACGTACCGACGGTCCGAATGTTCGCCGGGTGCTTGAAGAGAGTCTGCCTGCAAATTTGACCTTAATGATGACAGCTACGGGTGAATATCGACGCTGCATCAGTCATATTCTGATATAAGTCAGGGTTTATGACGGCACAACGAAAAGATTTTGCTACGCTTATTCGTGATTCTGCAAAGTGGAATAAATTCCAACGCATCAGGCCGGAAAACGTGACGCAAGTCAGATAATTGTCTTCTTTGACTGGACAATCATTCCTTTTATTCCATGTTTCGCTTATCCTAGCTGAAGCGTTTCAGTCGATTAAATGTTCGACAATTAACCAATCAGTCGCAGTTTGCGACAGGTAAGGTTTCCCCGAACGATTTGCTGGATTACTCTGTCTGGCAAATTTGCTCAGGGAAAGCCTTGCAGGAGATCTATGACCGTACGCGTAGCGATAAATGGCTTCGGTCGCATCGGGCGTAATGTGGTTCGTGCTTTGTATGAATCAGGACGCCGGGCGGAAATTACCGTGGTGGCAATCAACGAACTGGCGGATGCTGCGGGCATGGCGCATTTGTTGAAATATGACACCAGTCATGGCCGTTTTGCATGGGAAGTCCGTGAGGAACGTGATCAACTTTTTGTTGGGGATGATGCCATCCGCGTATTGCATGAACGTTCACTGCAATCGCTTCCCTGGCGTGAACTAGGCGTTGATGTGGTTCTCGACTGCACCGGCGTATATGGCACCCGCGAGCATGGCGAAGCGCACATTGCCGCCGGGGCCAAAAAAGTGCTCTTTTCACATCCTGGCAGTAACGATCTCGACGCGACCGTTGTTTACGGCGTCAATCAGGATCAACTTCGTGCGGAACACCGCATCGTTTCTAACGCTTCCTGTACCACGAATTGCATAATTCCTGTCATCAAATTGTTGGATGATGCGTACGGTATTGAGTCCGGCACTGTGACTACAATTCACTCCGCCATGCACGATCAACAGGTTATTGATGCATACCATCCTGACCTGCGCCGCACCCGGGCAGCCAGCCAGTCGATCATTCCGGTCGATACCAAACTGGCCGCCGGTATCACACGATTTTTTCCGCAATTTAACGATCGCTTTGAAGCGATTGCGGTGCGTGTGCCAACCATAAATGTGACGGCAATCGATTTAAGCGTGACGGTGAAGAAACCTGTAAAAGCCAATGAAGTCAACCTGTTGCTGCAAAAAGCAGCACAAGATGCATTTCATGGTATAGTTGACTATACGGAATTACCGTTGGTCTCTGTAGATTTTAACCACGATCCGCACAGTGCCATTGTCGATGGCACCCAAACCCGGGTCAGTGGCGCACACCTGATCAAAACGTTGGTCTGGTGCGATAACGAATGGGGCTTTGCTAACCGAATGCTCGACACGACGTTAGCTATGGCTACTGTTGCTTTCAGGTAAGACGCAAGCAGCGTCTGCAAAACTTTTAGAATCAACGAGAGGATTCACCATGTCTGTAATTAAGATGACCGATCTGGATCTTGCTGGGAAACGTGTATTTATCCGTGCGGATCTGAACGTACCAGTAAAAGACGGGAAAGTAACCAGCGACGCGCGTATCCGTGCTTCTCTGCCGACCATCGAACTGGCCCTGAAACAAGGCGCGAAAGTGATGGTAACTTCCCACCTGGGTCGTCCTACCGAAGGCGAGTACAACGAAGAATTCTCTCTGCTGCCGGTTGTTAACTACCTGAAAGACAAACTGTCTAACCCGGTTCGTCTGGTTAAAGATTACCTCGACGGCGTTGACGTTGCTGAAGGTGAACTGGTTGTTCTGGAAAACGTTCGCTTCAACAAAGGCGAGAAGAAAGACGACGAAGCCCTGTCCAAAAAATACGCTGCACTGTGTGACGTGTTCGTAATGGACGCATTCGGTACTGCTCACCGCGCGCAAGCTTCTACTCACGGTATCGGTAAATTCGCTGATGTTGCGTGCGCAGGCCCGCTGCTGGCAGCTGAACTGGACGCGCTGGGTAAAGCACTGAAAGAACCTGCTCGCCCGATGGTGGCTATCGTTGGTGGTTCTAAAGTATCTACCAAACTGACCGTTCTGGACTCCCTGTCTAAAATCGCTGACCAGTTGATCGTAGGTGGTGGTATCGCTAACACCTTTATCGCGGCACAAGGCCACGATGTGGGTAAATCCCTGTACGAAGCTGACCTGGTTGACGAAGCAAAACGTCTGCTGACCACCTGCAACATCCCGGTTCCGTCAGATGTTCGCGTAGCGACTGAGTTCTCTGAAACCGCTCCGGCTACCCTGAAATCTGTTAACGATGTGAAAGCTGACGAGCAGATCCTGGATATCGGTGATGCTTCCGCTCAGGAACTGGCTGAAATCCTGAAGAATGCGAAAACCATTCTGTGGAACGGTCCGGTTGGCGTGTTCGAATTCCCGAACTTCCGCAAAGGTACTGAAATCGTGGCTAACGCTATCGCAGACAGCGAAGCGTTCTCCATCGCTGGCGGCGGCGACACTCTGGCAGCAATCGACCTGTTCGGCATTGCTGACAAAATCTCCTACATCTCCACTGGCGGCGGCGCATTCCTCGAATTCGTGGAAGGTAAAGTACTGCCTGCAGTAGCGATGCTCGAAGAGCGCGCTAAGAAGTAAAAAATCACAGGGCAGGGAAACCTGCCCTTGTTGCAGCGCGCTTTTAAAGCACGCACTTTTTCATACTCTAAATAATTCGAGTTGCAGCACAGCAACTTGAGGTATGGCGAGTATAAGGCCCGACGATACAGGACAAGAGACATGTCTAAGATTTTTGATTTCGTAAAACCTGGCGTAATTACTGGTGATGACGTACAGAAAGTTTTCCAGGTAGCAAAAGAAAACAACTTCGCACTGCCAGCAGTAAACTGCGTCGGTACTGACTCCATCAACGCCGTACTGGAAACCGCTGCTAAAGTTAAAGCGCCGGTTATCGTTCAGTTCTCCAACGGTGGTGCTTCCTTTATCGCTGGTAAAGGCGTGAAATCTGACGTTCCGCAGGGCGCTGCTATCCTGGGTGCGATCTCTGGTGCGCATCACGTTCACCAGATGGCTGAACACTATGGTGTTCCGGTTATCCTGCATACCGACCACTGCGCGAAGAAACTGCTGCCGTGGATCGACGGTCTGCTGGACGCGGGTGAAAAACACTTCGCTGCTACCGGTAAGCCGCTGTTCTCTTCTCACATGATCGACCTGTCTGAAGAATCTCTGCAAGAGAACATCGAAATCTGCTCTAAATACCTGGAGCGCATGTCCAAAATCGGCATGACTCTGGAAATCGAACTGGGTTGCACCGGTGGTGAAGAAGACGGCGTGGACAACAGCCACATGGACGCTTCTGCACTGTACACCCAGCCGGAAGACGTTGATTACGCATACACCGAGCTGAGCAAAATCAGCCCGCGTTTCACCATCGCAGCGTCCTTTGGTAACGTACACGGTGTTTACAAGCCGGGTAACGTTGTTCTGACCCCGACCATCCTGCGCGACTCTCAGGAATATGTTTCTAAGAAACACAACCTGCCGCACAACAGCCTGAACTTCGTATTCCACGGCGGTTCCGGTTCTACTGCTCAGGAAATCAAAGACTCCGTAAGCTACGGTGTAGTTAAAATGAACATCGATACCGACACCCAATGGGCGACCTGGGAAGGTGTACTGAACTACTACAAAGCGAACGAAGCTTACCTGCAGGGCCAGCTGGGCAACCCGAAAGGCGAAGATCAGCCGAACAAGAAATACTACGATCCGCGCGTATGGCTGCGTGCCGGTCAGACTTCGATGATCGCTCGTCTGGAAAAAGCATTCCAGGAACTGAACGCGATCGACGTTCTGTAAGATATTCCTTTCTGCTTATCTCAAGGCCCGCTCTGCGGGTCTTTTTTTCGCCAAAAGCAAAATTGCCTGATGCGCTACGCTTATCAGGCCTACACGTATCCTGCAATATATTGAATTTGCAGGTTTTTGTAGGTCGGATAAGGCGTTCACGCCGCATCCGGCATGACAAAGCGCTCTTTGTCATCTGTCTGAGGCCCGCTCTGCGGGTCTTTTTTTCGCCAAAAGCAAAATTGCCTGATGCGCTACGCTTATCAGGCCTACACGTATCCTGCAATATATTGAATTTCCAGGTTTTTGTAGGTCGGATAAGGCGTTCACGCCGCATCCGGCATGACAAAGCGCTCATTGTCATCTGTCTGAGGCTCGCTCTGCGGACCTTTTTTTCGCCAAAAGCAAGGTGATGTACTTAAGAAAACTGTGATCTATTTGGCAAAATTATGCTTTATTGTTTACCCTTGTCAGACTGCCCGTCGTGAGGCGGCGGAGTATGTTTCTCCAATTTAAGTCAGTTGAAAAGGAATATTGAATGGAAGATTTGAAAGTTGTCGATAGCATAAATGGCGCAGGATCCTGGTTGGTAAATAACCAGGCGCTGTTGCTGAGTTATGCTGTAAACATCGTGGCGGCACTCGCGATCATCATCGTTGGTTTGATTATCGCGCGGATGATTTCCAACGCGGTGAATCGCCTGATGATCTCCCGTAACATAGATGCCACCGTTGCTGATTTTCTTTCTGCATTAATCCGTTACGCAATTATCGCCTTTACGTTAATTGCAGCACTGGGCCGCGTGGGCGTACAAACCGCATCGGTCATTGCCGTACTCGGTGCCGCAGGTTTAGCTGTAGGTCTGGCCTTGCAGGGGTCACTATCTAACCTGGCTGCTGGCGTTTTGCTGGTTATGTTCCGCCCGTTCCGTGCAGGAGAATATGTTGACCTCGGCGGCGTTGCCGGTACTGTGCAGAGTGTGCAGATTTTCTCCACCACCATGCGTACCGCAGACGGTAAAATAATTGTTATTCCGAACGGTAAAATTATTGCCGGTAATATTATTAACTTCTCTCGTGAGCCGGCGCGCCGTAACGAATTTATTATTGGCGTAGCGTATGATTCTGATATCGATCAGGTTAAGCAGATCCTTACCGATATTATTCAGTCCGAAGATCGTATTTTAAAAGATCGTGAAATTACAGTACGCCTGAACGAACTTGGCGCATCGTCGATTAATTTCGTCGTGCGTGCCTGGAGCAACAGTGGCGATCTGCAAAACGTGTACTGGGATGTGCTGGAACGTATTAAACGTGAATTTGATGCTGCTGGTATCAGCTTCCCGTATCCGCAAATGGATGTGAACTTCAAGCGGGTGAAAGAGAGCAATAGTTAATTATGTAATGAGGGCTTATCAAGGTGATAAGCCCTCATTTTTAACAACTAAAATCAAACTTCATATTTTTAAAGTCCAGCCAGGCATTACCTGCACCGAAATTATACCCACCGAAATACTCTTCAAACTCAATATAATAAGGCGACATTCCGTTTGGTATAGACTGCACGGGCGCCATTGAACCACCGAGATGATTGGGTAGATGTGCACTATGCCACTGGTGAGTTTCACATTTACTTTTTCCCTCTGCATCTTTAGAAAAATAACGAATGGACTGATATTCCGTATTATTTCTTTCTGTGGGGCTAATTCCCACATTAGGATCAAAAGCGCGCGGCTCGCATGAAATCGCCAGATTGAAAGCCAGCGACTGCTCAGGAATGGTGCCCATTTTACGGTATACAAAATTGCTTTCAGGCGTATCTTTTGGCCTGACGTTAGCCTGAAAATAACTAAACGCACTGCCAATAGTCAGCCATTCTGGCGTATCTTGCTGGTCGCGATAGTGGTTAGGTATAAGTTCAGGCGGCTCACAAAATGGGCCGTTGAACTCGTGCTGGGTGAGTAAAATCACCGCATAAGAACAGCCTAATATATCTTCCATCCGAAATAGCCGTGGATGTCGTTGCTTTTCTGCCTGCCAGAAAACATAAAGGTCTGGATCTTCAGGTGGGGGGCAGGATTCAAAATTCTCAAACACATCCAATATTTCTTCTGTACATGGTGTTCCGCCATCGTTGTGCTCGGGCGCAACAGCAAAGAAAGATAACGCGACAATCTCTGGCCCATAAATCCGATAATCTTCCGGCAACAGCAGGGTAAATCCATGATTCAATGGGAAACCATTATTTGGATCCAGCGGCCACTGTTCGGGCGTTATGCCTGGCGGTAGACCAAAGCACCAACCTTGTTGGCGCGGCATATTTTCGTGGATAGGGTAGGGGAGAAGAGTGAGATCATAGGCTTGCATAGTGTTAGTCCTTTACAACGCTAGCAGGAAAGTGAGCCATAACGCCGTTTATGTTATGGGGAATGATGAGATCTTTATCCTAAAATCAGTTACCGAATAGAATTATTTATTTTTTTATTAAAATTATTTATATGCTATTAGCATTATAAATTTTATCTAATAACAATCCCGCGCTATAGTCTCTTTATCAGATAATTAGTTCGGAATGTTAAACGTGTTTTCTTATTATTTTCAAGGCCTTGCACTTGGTGCTGCTATGATTCTGCCGCTTGGTCCGCAAAATGCTTTTGTGATGAATCAGGGCATTCGTCGTCAGTACCACATTATGATTGCTTTGCTCTGCGCGATAAGCGATTTGGTCCTGATTTGCGCCGGGATTTTTGGTGGTAGCGCGTTATTGATGCAGTCACCGTGGTTGCTGGCGCTGGTGACCTGGGGCGGTGTGGCCTTCTTGCTGTGGTATGGCTCTGGTGCTTTTAAAACGGCGATGAGCAGCAATATTGAGCTGGTTAGTGCTGAAGTGATGAAGCAGGGACGTTGGAAAATTATTGCCACTATGCTGGCAGTAACCTGGCTGAATCCACATGTTTACCTGGATACCTTTGTGGTATTAGGCAGCCTGGGCGGACAGCTTGATGTCGAACCAAAACGCTGGTTTGCGCTCGGGACGATCAGTGCCTCTTTCCTGTGGTTTTTTGGCCTGGCGTTATTAGCCGCCTGGCTGGCGCCGCGTTTGCGTACCGCCAAAGCGCAGCGCATTATCAATCTCGTGGTGGGCTGCGTTATGTGGATTATCGCCCTACAACTGGCGAAAGAGGGTGTTGCTCATGCACAAGCCTTGTTCAGTTAGGCGCTATCTGATGGAAAAATAAAACAGAGACGCTAAGCTTGCCTCCAGAGGTCCTGAGTTTTGGGCAAGTCAATTAACACGGAGAGACTAACGTGAAGTTCAAAGTTATCGCCCTGGCGGCATTGATGGGTTTCAGCGGGATGGCTGTGCAGGCCAATGAACTACCGGATGGTCCGCACATTGTCACTTCAGGAACGGCAAGCGTTGATGCGGTGCCAGATATCGCTATTCTTGCTATTGAAGTTAACGTGACGGCGAAGGATGCCGCTTCTGCCAAGAAGCAGGCGGATGAGCGTGTCGCGCAATATATCTCTTTCCTTGAACTCAATCAGATCGCGAAAAAAGATATCAGTTCCGCGAATTTGCGTACCCAGCCAGACTACGATTACCAGGATGGTAAAAGTATCCTGAAAGGCTATCGTGCCGTGAGAACGGTGGAAGTCACGCTTCGTCAGTTAGACAAACTGAATTCCTTGCTGGATGGCGCGCTGAAGGCCGGGCTCAACGAAATTCGTTCTGTGTCGTTGGGCGTGGCACAGCCAGATGCCTATAAAGACAAAGCGCGTAAGGCTGCAATTGATAACGCGATTCATCAGGCTCAGGAGCTGGCGAACGGCTTTAATCGCAAACTGGGGCCGGTATATAGCGTGCGCTACCATGTTTCCAATTATCAGCCCAGCCCAATGGTACGCATGATGAAAGCCGATGCCGCGCCGGTTTCCGCCCAGGAAACTTACGAGCAGGCCGCTATTCAGTTTGATGATCAGGTCGATGTGGTCTTCCAGTTAGAACCAGTGGATCAACAACCCGCTAAAACACCTGCCGCACAATAATACCTGTAGCCCGACTCATTTGTCGGGCTAATGTCTTTATCTGATATCGCCTCTTTTTTCTGTAATTTTCTGTAAAACCATGACGTAAACACCTATCTTTGCTTGCGATTTCATTAAGGATTAACTTACTGAAACGGTTAAGCGGACAGGGATGTTTGGAGGAAGCGGCGATGGATATTTTTATTTCGAAAAAGATGCGCAATTTTATTTTATTAGCGCAAACCAATAATATTGCCCGAGCGGCAGAAAAGTTACATATGACTGCTTCACCGTTCGGCAAAAGTATTGCCGCGCTAGAGGAGCAAATTGGTTATACATTATTTACCCGTAAAGATAATAACATCAGCCTTAATAAAGCCGGGCAGGAGCTTTATCAAAAGCTTTTCCCGGTTTACCAACGGCTTTCTGCGATCGATAATGAAATTCATAATTCTGGACGTCGTTCTCGTGAAATTGTGATAGGTATCGATAATACCTATCCGACGATTATTTTTGATCAGTTAATTAGCCTGGGTGATAAGTATGAAGGCGTGACGGCCCAGCCGGTTGAATTCAGCGAAAATGAGGTTATCGACAATCTCTTCTATCGTCAGCTTGATTTTATTATCTCTCCGCAGCATGTTTCCGCTCGTGTACACGGGTTGGATAATCTAACAATGAGTGAACTGCCGCCGCTGCGACTGGGGTTTCTCGTTTCTCGCCGTTATGAAGAGCGTCAGGAGCAGGAGTTGTTACAGGAGTTGCCCTGGTTACAGATGCGCTTTCAAAACCGTGCTAATTATGAAGCGATGATTGATGCGAACATGCGCCCTTGTGGGATCAATCCAACAATTATTTATCGCCCATACAGTTTTATGGCCAAAATCAGCGCCGTTGAGCACGGACATTTTCTTACGGTGATCCCACATTTTGCATGGCGGCTGGTGAACCCAGCTACGTTGAAATATTTTGATGCACCGCATACGCCAATGTATATGCAGGAATACCTTTATTCACTGAAAAATCATCGCTATACCGCCACGCTGCTACAGCAAATTGCTGAAGATCGTGACGGTACGAGCGATTAACCTAGCATTGAGCCCGTTTCGATCAAATTGCGATGCAGATCGAAAACGTGGCTAAGATCGTGGTGAATATGCCCGCCGGGTGCATTCTCCAGATAGCGATGCAGATAGTCACGGTACATCGGATGTGCGCAGTTATCGATGATAGTGCGCGCGCGCTGAAGTGGGGAGAGGCCACGTAAGTCGGCGATCCCTTGTTCTGTGATGATCACTTTCACGCTGTGTTCGCTGTGATCAACATGGCTGCACATAGGCACGATGGTTGAGATCTTGCCTTCTTTAGCAATCGACGGTGCCATAAAGATCGACAGATACGCGTTGCGTTCAAAATCACCGCTACCGCCGATACCATTCATTAAATTAACGCCGACGACGTGCGTGGAGTTGGCGTGTCCGTAAATATCAAACTCGAGGCCGACATTCAGAGCGATAACACCAAGGCGGCGGATAATTTCTGGGTTATTGGAAATTTCTTGCGGACGTAACACAATGCGACTGGCGAAGTAATCCATATTGGCGTAAATCTTGCGCAGTGAATCGGCAGAAATTGTCAGACTGGAGGCGCTGGCCCCGGTAATTTTGCCGGTTTCCAGAAGATGAACCACAGACTCCTGTAGCACTTCCGAATACATCATAAACGGAGGAATTTCCGGGTTTTCCCCCAGACGCGCCATTACCGCATTATTGATGTTGCCTACCCCGCTTTGCAGTGGCAGAAATTCCCGTGGAATACGCCCCTGCGCCATTTCACGCAACAAGAAGGTGACCACATTGTCGGCGATTTGCTGGCACACAGGATTTTGTTTATCCAGCGAGTTACCTGCATCAGGTAAGTTAGTTTCCACGACGGCGACAATTTTTTTCGGATCGATTTGTACATAGCGGGTACCGACGCGATCCATCGCATGGAAGATCGACACGCTATTGCGCCGCGGTGGTGCGCCAGGAGTCACAATATCTGCCAGTTCTGCAACGCGCGGATCGTGATAATGATTGAGTTCAATGATCACTTTCTTTGCGTGCAGCAACCAGGTCGGGGCATTACCGATCCCACTGGTTAACCAGACGCGACCATCCGGAGCGAGGGCTGAGGCTTCAATTACCGCAACATCGATGTCGCCGAAAAAGCCGTAGTTGACCATTTGCGCAACTTCGCTCAAATGCAGATCAACAAAACTAACCGATCCCTGATTGATCTTTTTACGCAATCCCAATGATGTCTGGTATGGCGCGCGCCATGAAACGGCGTCAGCTTCAGAGAGTATGTCATCGGCGGCGGCGCTAATCGACGCTCCGGTCAGCAGGCGAATTTGATACGGTTTTTTCGCCTCATGTTGTTCATTGGCGCGACGGGCAATGGCAACAGGAAGAGCCTTGGGCGAACCCGCAGGGGTAAAACCACTGAATGCCACCATATCGTTGTGCTGGATAATTTCCGCCGCTTCATCGGCGGTCATCCTTGTCCGGGTAATATTCATCCTTTGCTCCTTAGTTCGTGGATCATTAATGACCGACGAAATTAGGTTTACGTTTTTCCAGGAAGGCGTTCATACCTTCCTGATAATCTTCGCTGTCATAAACCGCCCGGCGCATCCCTTGAATACGCTCAAATTCATCTGAATTCATAGTGTGCGCTTCACCCAACACGCGCAGCTCTTCCTTGATTACTGCAATGGCTAACGGTGCTTTTTCGGAAATGTGGTGAGCCGTTTGTAAGGTGAAATCTTCAAGTTCATCGGCCTCAACAACGTGGTTAAGAATGCCAACAGCCAGCGCGCGTTGGGCGGTGATTGGCGAAGCGGTAAAAATCAGCTCTTTGACAATGTGGAAGCCCGCGTCGCGAGTCAGGTTGTGGATCCCCACCAGGTTATACGGTACGCCCAGGTTGACTGGCGTCATTGAGAAGGTAGAGGTACTGGCGGCGATGATCAGATCAGAGCTCATGATCATTTCAAATGCGCCACCCCAGACGCTACCTTCGACCATCGAAATTACTGGTTTAGGGCATTTTTGGATCACGCGGGTAATTTGACGTAGCGGATCATCGTAAGAGAGCGGATCGCGACCTCCTGACGGTAACTCATGAATGTCGTGACCTGCGGAAAAGACTTTGGAACCACTTGGGGCGCGCAGAATGATGCAGCGGATTTCTGGACGATTGAGATCGTTTAATGCCTGAATAAGGTCATCAATAAAGACTTTACTTAACGCATTGAGTTTGCGGGCATAGTTAAACTCAATGACCGCCACTTTGTTGATGATGGCTACATTAACATACTGATAAGACATAAAAATTCCCTTAATTAAAATATTGAGTCTGGATAAAATCACTGAGCTGCCGCAAACCTGTGCGCGGCGAGAGCATATTATTTTTGACCGCTAATAGCGTTTGGCTGTAATAGCGATCGAAATCTTTATTAGTGAACAGGTGGTGCAGTACCTCTTCTTCGGTCTGTTTACGCAGCCATTCCACCGACTGTTGTTGCCGCACCTGTTGTAAACGACCGCTGGTAGTCAGTGCGGTTTTGAAATCGATAATTGCGCGCCAAATTTCATCGATGCCGCATTTTTCCAGTGCACTACAGGTGAGGACCTGTGGCTGCCATTCGTCATATTTGCGGCGCAAAATATGCAGAGCGCTTTCGTACATATGGCGGGTAATGGCGACATTGGTGTGGTTATCACCATCATCTTTGTTGATGACAATCAGATCCGCCATCTCCATCAAACCCTTTTTAATGCCCTGGAGATCATCGCCACCACCGGCAATTTGCAGCGAGATAAAGCAGTCCACCATGCGGGCGACTTCCGTTTCTGACTGTCCGACACCGACGGTTTCAACGATCACCACGTCATAACCCGCCGCTTCACATAACAGCATTAACTCCCGCGCTCGCTGGCTGGCGCCGCCAAGGTGACCAGATGACGGAACCGGGCGAATAAACGCTGCATCGGCACGCGCCAGTTCGGTCATGCGAGTCTTATCCCCAAGGATGCTGCCACCGGTTACTGGACTGCTGGGATCGACGGCAATCACCGCGACTTTCAGCCCCTGGCGAATCAGTAACATGCCAAAGGCTTCAAGAAAGGTACTTTTTCCTGCTCCTGGCGTGCCGGTAACGCCCAGTCGCAGGGCGTTACCACAAAACGGCATGATGGCATCAAGCAGTTGAGTGCTGAGTGCCTGATGGCGAGGGTGACGGCTCTCAACCAGCGTCATGGCCTGGGCGAGCGTGGCTCGCTCACCCAGACGTAGGCGTCGAATGCTGTCTGCCAGCGTGGCTTCGTTAATCATGATGTTGGCTAATCCGGTTCAGCACATCACGCACGCTGTCGAGCATGGGAGTACCAGGACCATAAATCGCCGCCACGCCACGCTCTTGCAGGAAGGCATAATCTTGCGGCGGAATAACGCCACCGGCGACCACGCAAATATCTTCGCGCCCCCATTTTTTCAGGGCTTCAACCAGTTCCGGGATCAGCGTTTTATGTCCTGCTGCAAGCGAGGATGCGCCCACCACATGAACGTCGTTTTCCACTGCCAGGCGGGCGATCTCTTCCGGCGTGGAGAACATGGGACTCAAATCAACGTCGAAACCAAGATCGGAATAGGCGCTGGCAATGACTTTCGCTCCGCGATCGTGTCCATCTTGTCCCATTTTGGCGATCAGAATGCGCGGGCGACGACCATTGTCGGCAAGGAACAGCTCCGTTTGCGCAACAATGGCATCAAACTCGAAGGCTGATTTTTCCGACTGATGATAGCTTTGCGCAATGACACCGGTAACACACTGGCTCGGTACCAGATAACGGTCAAAAGCGGCTTCCAGCGCATCGGATATTTCACCCAGCGTCGCGCGAACGCGAGCCGCATTAACAGCGGCAGCCAGCAGGTTTTCGTTATGCTGTGCAGCGTGAGTCAGAGCGTTCAACGCGGCGGTTACGGCGGCATCATCACGGGTGGCGCGAATGCGTTCCAGCGAAGCAATTTGCTCGTTACGCACCATCACGTTGTCGATTTCAAGGACATCAGTTTCATCTTCGTGATCCAGTTTGTACTTGTTGACGCCGACGATCACGCGTTTGCCCTGGTCGATCAACGACTGTTCACGAGCAGACGCTTCTTCGATCATCCTTTTTGGCAGACCTGCTTCGATCGCCTTCGCCATGCCTCCGGCTTCGTCGATCTGATCAATGATGGCTCTGGCCTGTTTCACGATCTGATCGGTTAGTGACTCAACGTAATAAGAACCGGCCAGCGGATCGACGGTGCGACAGAGTTCTGACTCTTCCTGAATAATGATCTGGGTGTTACGGGCAATACGTGCCGAAAAATCGGTCGGCAAACCAAGCGCTTCATCAAAGGCATTTGTATGCAGCGACTGGGTTCCGCCAAGGGTAGCTGCCAACGCTTCAATGGTGGTGCGGATAACGTTGTTATACGGATCCTGTTCGGTGAGACTCCAGCCGGAGGTTTGACAGTGGGTGCGTAGCGCCAGCGATTTCGGATCTTTAGCACCAAACCCGCTTACTGCTTCGCTCCAGAGATAGCGTGCGGCGCGCAGCATGGCGACGTTCATAAACAGGTCCATGCCGATACCAAAGAAGAACGACAGGCGCGGGGCGAAGTCATCAATTTTTAAGCCAGCAGAGAGAGCTGCTTTGATGTACTCAATCCCATCGGCGAGAGTAAACGCCACCTGTTGCACACAGTTCGCACCGGCTTCGCCCATGTGGTAGCCGCTGATGCTAATGGTATTGAAGCGCGGCATATTGCCGGAACACCAGGCGATAATGTCAGCGATAATGCGCATAGAAGGTTTCGGTGGGTAAATATAGGTATTGCGGCAGAGGTACTCTTTGAGGATATCGTTCTGAATTGTACCCGTCAGTTTATCGGGGGGAACGCCTTGCTCTTCTGCCGCCACGATATAAAAGGCCAGCACTGGCAGGACTGCGCCGTTCATGGTCATCGAAACCGACATTTTATCCAGCGGGATTTGGTCGAAGAGCACTTTCATATCTTCTACGGTGTCGATAGCGACGCCCGCTTTGCCAACATCGCCCGCCACGCGCGGGTTATCGGAGTCGTAGCCACGGTGGGTGGCAAGGTCAAACGCCACGGAAAGACCTTTTTGCCCGGCAGCCAGGTTACGGCGATAAAAAGCGTTGGACTCTTTGGCTGTCGAGAAACCGGCATACTGACGGATGGTCCACGGTTGGGCGGTATACATGGTGGCGCGGGGACCACGAACGTAAGGCGGCAAGCCAGGAAGGGTACCGGTCACTTCCAGATTGTCGAGATCGGCTTCGGTATACAGTGGCTTGATGGCGATCCCTTCCGCCGTTTGCTGAACCAGTGAGTCGACGGTTTTCTCCCGACGGCTCAACTCCTTGTTGGCAAGCTGTTGCCACTCTTGCACGTTTGACATTATTTGCTCCATAAAACGCAATAAAAATGAGGGTGTTTGCGCTTACGGTGAGCTTTTTATACGGGTTTGTCGCCAGCAAAAAAAATGGAATGGGGCGTCGTTTTTTGCCGTGTGAGATTTGTCTGTTTTGTGACGTTATTCAAAGAATAAAAAAGAAAAAAAGAAAAACGCCTGATATGTGCTATCAGGCGTTAACTGATTGATTAATCCTGACGAAGCACTTTGTGACCATAGTCGAGCAAAGCATCAGTGACTTTACGCATCATGCGGCTTTCAGGGGCAAAGCGATGCCAGTAGAGCATTCGCCGTTGGAATAGCCCGGGCGTCAGATCAATCAACTCTCCGCTGGCCAATTCTTTTTCAATTTGCAGGTGTGGGATCATACAGCAGGTTGTACCCTGGCGAGCGAGCTGCACGAAGGCTTCGGACGAGTTAACGATATGGCACGGTACGCTACCAGGCGGCAGATCGAAGTTTTGCTGCAAAAATGCCTGGTGCATATCGTCAAGATGGTCAAACGCGACTACTGGTGCTTTGAGCAGCGCAGAACGACTTACTCCGTTGGGGAAGTATTTCTCGGCAAACGGTTTGGAGCTGACGAACAGATAGTCGAGCGCGCCAAGTTTATCGACCAGGCAACTGGGCAGCGCCTGATGTTGAATACTCACCGCGCCGACCACTTCACCTCGACGCAGACGCTCCTGGGTGCGAGTTTCATCTTCCACCTGTAAGTTCAGGCGAATAGGTGAATCAGCCAGTACAGGAGCCAGTGCCGGAAGCAACCAGGTTGCCAGACTGTCGGCGTTGACTGCCAGCGAGAGCAGTAGTGGGGTGGAACCGGTTTGTTCATCGCCCAGCCACTCTTCTTCCAGCAGCTCGACCTGGCGAAGCAGTGCCAGTAATTTTTGCCCTTGTTCCGTCGGGCGCGGGGGAACCGTTCGCACCAACAGCGGCTGCCCGAACATATTTTCCAGCTGCTTAATGCGCTGTGAGACGGCTGATTGCGTAATGCACAATTTCTGTGCCGCGCGCTCAAATCCTCGTTCACGTATCACCGCATCCAGTGCCTGTAATGTCCTGTAGTCCGGGCGTTTCATTGCTTTAACCTGCTCCTCAAATTTTCTTATGCCGAACTATGACATAATTTTGCTTTGGGTACAGAGCATTTAACGTATGCAAAAGCAGTCATAATGGAAATTTTGGTTGGCTTTATCGTGCTTTTTTAGTCTTTGTGAGGCGCGAAACCCGCAATGGATATTATTCATATTCGTCATATTATCAAGCCTCTGGCTTACTAGGGCAAAAGAGGATGTCCGGTGTTACCTGTTATTTCATGGATAAATGCGTCGCCGACTTGCTGACGGGGTCCGGGTCGCTTTTTTTGTATATAATGCGTGTGAAATTTCATACCACAGGCGAAACGATCATGACGCAGGATGAATTGAAAAAAGCAGTAGGATGGGCGGCACTTCAGTATGTTCAGCCCGGTACCATTGTTGGCGTAGGTACAGGTTCCACCGCCGCACACTTTATTGATGCGCTCGGCACGATGAAAGATCAGATTGAAGGGGCAGTTTCCAGCTCGGATGCATCCACTGAAAAACTGAAGAGCCTCGGCATTCACGTTTTTGATCTCAATGAAGTAGACAGCCTCGGCATCTACGTTGATGGCGCAGATGAAATCAACGGCCACATGCAAATGATCAAAGGCGGCGGCGCGGCTCTGACCCGTGAAAAAATCATTGCTTCGGTTGCGGAAAAATTTATCTGTATTGCAGACGCTTCCAAGCAGGTTGATATTCTGGGCAAATTCCCGCTGCCAGTAGAAGTTATTCCGATGGCACGTAGTGCAGTGGCGCGCCAGCTGGTGAAACTGGGCGGTCGTCCGGAATACCGTCAGGGTGTGGTGACCGATAATGGCAACGTGATCCTCGACGTCCATGGCATGGAAATCCTTGACCCGATCGCGATGGAAAACGCTATAAATGCGATTCCTGGCGTGGTGACCGTTGGCTTGTTTGCTAACCGTGGCGCGGACGTTGCGCTGATTGGCACACCTGACGGTGTCAAAACCATTGTGAAATGATCTGACGGGGGAACCTCCCCCGTTAAAAAAATTCTCTTCATTAAATTTAGTGACATGTGTCACGTTTTTACCAGGCTATTGTCGATTGCTCTGAATAAATCCTCTAAACCAGCATATTCATCCAAGAAATACCTTTGCGTGATATTTCCTCAACATCGCGACGCAAACGTTCATATTGCCGCAATATTATTTTTTGATATGTTGAAAGGCGGACGCAAATCCGCACACAACATTTCAAAGACAGGATTGGGTAAATGGCAAAGGTATCGCTGGAGAAAGACAAGATTAAGTTTCTGCTGGTAGAAGGCGTGCATCAAAAGGCGCTCGAAAGCCTTCGTGCGGCAGGTTATACCAACATCGAATTTCACAAAGGCGCGCTGGATGATGAACAATTAAAAGAATCCATCCGCGATGCCCACTTCATCGGCTTGCGATCCCGTACCCATCTGACCGAAGACGTGATCAACGCTGCTGAAAAACTGGTCGCTATTGGCTGTTTCTGCATTGGGACCAACCAGGTTGATTTGAATGCTGCGGCAAAACGCGGGATCCCGGTATTTAATGCCCCGTTTTCAAATACGCGTTCCGTTGCTGAGCTGGTGATTGGCGAACTTCTGCTGCTATTACGCGGAGTGCCGGAAGCCAACGCCAAAGCGCACCGTGGCGTATGGAACAAGCTGGCCGCAGGTTCTTTTGAAGCGCGCGGCAAAAAGCTGGGCATTATTGGTTATGGTCATATTGGTACACAACTGGGCATTCTGGCGGAATCGCTGGGGATGTATGTTTACTTCTATGATATTGAAAACAAACTGCCGTTGGGCAACGCCACTCAGGTGCAACATCTTTCCGACCTGCTGAATATGAGCGATGTAGTGAGTCTGCATGTGCCAGAGAATGCGTCTACCAAAAATATGATGGGCGCGAAAGAGATCTCGCTGATGAAGCCCGGCTCGCTACTGATTAACGCTTCGCGCGGAACGGTGGTTGATATTCCGGCGCTGTGTGACGCTCTGGCGAGCAAACATCTGGCAGGGGCCGCAATCGACGTGTTCCCGACGGAACCGGCGACTAACAGCGATCCATTTACCTCTCCGTTGTGCGAATTCGACAATGTTCTGCTGACGCCACACATTGGCGGTTCGACTCAGGAAGCACAGGAGAATATCGGCCTGGAAGTTGCGGGCAAATTAATCAAGTACTCTGACAATGGCTCAACGCTCTCTGCGGTGAACTTCCCGGAAGTCTCTCTGCCACTGCACGGTGGGCGTCGTCTGATGCACATCCACGAAAACCGTCCGGGCGTGCTGACTGCGCTGAACAAAATATTTGCCGAGCAGGGCGTCAACATTGCCGCGCAATATCTGCAAACTTCTGCCCAGATGGGTTACGTCGTTATTGATATTGAAGCTGACGAAGACGTTGCTGAAAAAGCGTTACAGGCCATGAAAGCTATTCCGGGTACTGTTCGCGCCCGTCTGCTGTACTAATCCCCCTTCTCTGATAATCAACGGGCAGGTCACTGACTTGCCCGTTTTTTTATCTCTTTTACCGCGCTAATTACGGCATTTGCATCGCTGTGTAATCGCCTTTGCGAGCCTGCTCGAAGAAATAAATTAAAGCCAGATCAATGCGTTGTGTTTATTCAAAGAGGATTTACGATGGCGGGGCAGCACAGGGCTGTAACGGTAAAGCCCTCACCGAAGCGAGGGCTTAAAGGAGAAGGGTTATGATGCGACTTGTCATCATACTGATTGTACTGTTACTCATAAGTTTCCCAGCTTATTAACAGTCAGTCTCAGGGGAGGAGCAATCCTCCCTTACCCTTACTCACTAAATTAGGTTAAAGAATCAACTATGTCAATCAGGGCGATGCAGGCGCGTCGCTCTCACCACTCCCAGATTTTCGATGGCGTAACCACCGCAGGCAGCGGGACGTCCCATTCTTCTACGGGGAGTTTTTCCACCAACTGGCAATCATGGGCATAACCTACTGGCTGCATGTTGTAGTGCTGCCAGTTTTGCAATGTCCGATCATAAAATCCACCGCCCATTCCCAGCCGTTGACCGAACTCATCAAAGGCGACCAGCGGCGTTATCAGGACGTCTAATCGGGAAAGGGGTAGCACGTCACGCACGTCCAGTTTTGGCTCGTGGATCTTCAACCTGTTCATCACCAGTTCACTCTTAGGGTGGTAATTCAGGAACAGTAAATTACCGGCACTAAAGGGATGCAAAACGGGAAGATACACGCGCTTACCTGCGCGCCAGAGTTGCTCTATGAGCGGCTGGGTGTCGAGTTCGCCATCAAAAGAGAGGAATACAGCGACCGTATGCGCCATCACAACAGGGGGATAACTCATCATCCGCATGGCAGCCTGCTGGCCCATTTCACGTTGTTGCTCCGGCGTTAACGCACGACGACGCTGCCGAATCATTTTACGGATTTCTTGTCGGGATAATGTCAGTGGGAGTTCTGGTAGTTGCGTCATGGCTGGTGCCAGATAAGAAGGGAATCTCCGAGATGCCGCCGCAGGCTGTAACCCTTGAACCCTTGGTTCAAGGTGAATGTGTCGTCGCAGTTTTAAGGCTTCTCGGACGGACCGAGCATGCTCACCAACCACGGAGCGCCACATTCTTGTGGTATGAAATATCGGCTCAGGGGACTGGCCCGCTTGCGAACATCTCAGAGAAATTTTGTCTTCACGGTTACTCTACCACAGTAAACCGGAAAGTGTCATTCAAAGTTTTGGTTCGTTTTTTCGGTGATGCGACCTTGTTCAAGTAACGCTTGTTCTATGGTCTGTTGCAGCATCCGAATACGCTGTTCCATACTTGCCGCGTAGTCACGAGTCTTCGCTTTTTCTTGCGCTAACTCGTAGCTGATATTCAATGCGGCAATGAAAACCAACTGTTCAGTATTTGTGACTCTAGTGCGTTCTTTCAGATCTTGCAACCGTTGGTTCAGATCGTCCGCAGCCTGATTCAACGCATCCCTTTGGTCAGGCGGGCAGTTCACACGTAGTGAACGGCCAAAAATTTGGATATCGACGGGTTGTGCAGACATGCCACCTTCCTGCTGATTGACTGCGCTGCCTTCGCCTTCAGACCTTTGGTCTGCGAAGGGGCGAAACTATAGCTACCCTGGTGCAATGAGACAAGCCCTTTTCTGGTCCACCAGGGTCCAAAGTGATAGCATATCATGAATCTTCCTCCCTTTGATGCCGAATGCTTATGTCAATACAGAACGAAATGCCTGGTTACAATGAAATGAACCAGTATCTGAACCAACAAGGGACAGGTCTGACCCCTGCTGAGATGCATGGTTTAATCAGTGGGATGATATGTGGCGGTAATGATGACAGCTCCTGGCTGCCGCTGCTTCACGACCTGACGAACGAAGGTATGGCTTTCGGGCATGAACTTGCCCAAGCATTGCGCAAAATGCACTCTGCCACCAGTGATGCCTTGCAGGATGACGGCTTCCTTTTTCAGCTTTATCTGCCTGATGGCGATGGCGTCAGCGTTTTCGATCGCGCTGATGCGTTGGCAGGCTGGGTAAATCACTTCCTGCTCGGTCTTGGCGTCACTCAGCCGAAGCTGGATAAAGTGACTGGCGAAACTGGTGAAGCCATTGACGATCTGCGTAACATCGCGCAACTGGGCTACGACGAAGACGAAGATCAAGAAGAGCTGGAAATGTCGCTTGAAGAGATCATCGAGTACGTCCGTGTTGCTGCGCTGTTATGCCATGACACCTTTACTCATCCGCAACCGACCGCACCAGAAGTACAAAAACCGACTCTACACTAAAAACAAAAAACGTAAGGAGAGTGTTATGAGTGAGATATCTCAGCAGGAATTTCAGCGCCGCCGTCAGGCCCTGGTGGAGCAAATGCAACCCGGCAGCGCCGCGCTGATTTTTGCGGCACCAGAAGTGACCCGAAGCGCCGACAGCGAATACCCCTATCGTCAGAACAGCGACTTCTGGTACTTCACCGGCTTTAATGAACCGGAAGCGGTGCTGGTGCTGATTAAAAGCGATGACACTCATAACCACAGCGTTTTGTTTAACCGCGTGCGCGACCTGACGGCGGAGATCTGGTTTGGCCGTCGTTTAGGTCAGGATGCCGCGCCAGAGAAACTGGGCGTTGATCGCGCTCTGGCGTTCAGTGAAATTAATCAGCAACTTTATCAACTGCTTAATGGTCTGGATGTGGTTTACCACGCCCAGGGCGAATATGCATATGCTGATGAAATCGTGAATAGTGCGCTGGAAAAACTGCGTAAAGGCTCGCGGCAAAATCTCACCGCGCCAGCAACGATGATCGACTGGCGTCCCATTGTTCATGAAATGCGCCTGTTCAAATCGCCGGAAGAGATTGCCGTACTTCGCCGCGCGGGTGAAATCAGCGCACTGGCGCATACCCGGGCGATGGAAAAATGTCGTCCGGGGATGTTCGAGTACCATCTAGAAGGCGAAATTCACCACGAATTCAACCGCCACGGTGCGCGCTATCCTTCCTATAACACTATTGTCGGCAGCGGTGAAAACGGCTGCATTCTTCATTACACCGAAAACGAGTGTGAATTGCGCGACGGCGACCTGGTGTTGATTGACGCAGGTTGTGAATATAAAGGTTACGCGGGCGATATCACCCGTACCTTCCCGGTCAATGGCAAATTCACCCAGGCCCAGCGCGAAATCTACGACATTGTGCTGGAATCTCTCGAAACCAGCTTGCGCCTGTATCGTCCGGGAACATCCATTCAGGAAGTCACCGGTGAAGTGGTGCGCATCATGATTAGCGGCCTGGTAAAACTCGGCATCTTGAAAGGTGATGTTGATGAACTGATCGCTCAGAACGCACATCGTCCTTTCTTTATGCATGGCCTTAGCCACTGGTTAGGACTGGATGTCCATGACGTTGGCGTTTATGGCCAGGAGCGCTCGCGCATTCTGGAACCGGGCATGGTACTGACCGTAGAGCCAGGGCTGTATATTGCGCCGGATGCAGAAGTGCCAGAACAATATCGCGGTATCGGCATTCGTATTGAAGACGACATTGTGATTACCGAAAACGGCAACGAAAACCTCACCGCCAGCGTGGTGAAAAAGCCGGAAGAAATCGAAGCATTGATGGCAGCTGCGAGAAAGCAATGAGCGTAATCATCGTCGGTGGCGGCATGGCTGGCGCGACGCTGGCGCTGGCTATTTCCCGGTTAAGTCACGGGACGCTGCCGGTACATTTGATTGAAGCGACCGCGCCAGAGTCTCATGCTCATCCGGGCTTTGATGGACGGGCTATTGCGCTGGCGGCGGGCACCTGTCAGCAGCTGGCGCGCATCGGTGTCTGGCAATCTCTGGCTGATTGCGCAACCGCCATCACCACCGTGCATGTCAGCGATCGTGGTCATGCCGGATTCGTCACCCTCGCCGCAGAAGATTACCAACTGGCGGCGCTGGGGCAGGTTGTCGAATTGCACAATGTCGGGCAACGGCTGTTTGCGCTGTTGCGCAAAGCGCCTGGCGTAACGCTGCATTGCCCGGATCGCATTGCTAATGTTGTTCGTACCCCAGCTAACGTTGAAGTGACGCTGGAGAGTGGCGAGACGCTGACGGGCCGCGTGCTGGTGGCGGCTGACGGTACGCATTCCTCGTTAGCTACTACCTGTGGCGTTGACTGGCAGCAGGAGCCCTACGAACAACTGGCTGTGATTGCGAACGTTGCGACTTCCGTTGCGCACGAAGGCCGCGCTTTTGAACGCTTTACGCAACATGGTCCACTGGCGATGTTGCCGATGTCTGAAGGACGCTGTTCGCTGGTCTGGTGTCATCCACTGGAACGGCGCGAAGAAGTGTTGGCGTGGAGCGACGAGAAGTTTTGCCGTGAACTCCAGTCAGCCTTTGGCTGGCGACTGGGGCAAATTACCCACGCCGGTAAACGCAGTGCTTATCCGCTGGCGTTAACCCGCGCCGCCAGACCGATTACCCATCGCACCGTGCTGGTGGGCAATGCGGCGCAAACCCTGCACCCGATTGCCGGGCAAGGATTTAACCTCGGTATGCGTGATGTGATGAGCCTTGCGGAAACCCTGACCCAGGCGCAGGAGCGCGCAGAAGACATTGGTGATTACGGCGTATTGTGCCGTTATCAGCAGCGTCGACAGAGCGATCGCGAAGCAACCATCGGCGTCACGGACAGTCTGGTACATCTTTTTGCCAACCGTTGGGCGCCGTTGGTTGTCGGGCGCAACATCGGGCTGATGACGATGGAATTATTCACCCCGGCACGCGATGTGCTGGCGCAGCGCACCCTCGGTTGGGTGGCGCGTTGAAGGCGGTTTTAAGGAATAAACAATGCAAAGTGTTGATGTAGCCATTGTTGGCGGCGGCATGGTGGGGCTGGCGGTTGCCTGCGGCTTACAGGGGAGCGGCTTACGCGTTGCCGTACTGGAGCAGCGCATACCGGAACCTCTGGCGGCGGATGCACCACCACAACTGCGCGTTTCGGCTATCAATGCCGCCAGCGAAAAATTACTCACCCGTCTTGGCGTCTGGCAGGACATCCTCTCTCGCAGAGCCAGCTGTTATCACGGTATGGAAGTGTGGGATAAAGACAGTTTTGGTCACATCTCGTTTGACGATCAAAGCATGGGTTATAGCCATCTTGGGCATATCGTTGAAAACTCAGTGATTCACTACGCGCTGTGGAACAAAGCGCTGCAGTCGTCAGATATCACCCTGCTGGCCCCCGCAGAATTACAACAGGTCGCCTGGGGGGAAAACGAAACCTTCCTGACGCTGAAAGATGGCAGCATGTTAACGGCGCGTCTGGTAATTGGTGCGGACGGCGCTAATTCCTGGTTGCGCAACAAAGCCGATATCCCGCTGACTTTCTGGGATTATCAGCATCACGCGCTGGTGGCGACCATTCGCACGGAAGAACCGCATGATGCGGTGGCGCGCCAGGTTTTCCATGGCGAAGGCATTCTGGCCTTTTTACCGCTTAGCGATCCGCATCTTTGCTCGATTGTCTGGTCACTGTCGCCAGAGGAAGCGCAGCGGATGCAGCAGGCAGGGGAAGACGAATTTAATCGCGCGTTAAATATCGCTTTTGATAATCGACTGGGCTTATGCAAGGTTGAGAGCGAGCGTCAGGTGTTCCCGCTGACGGGGCGTTATGCGCGCCAGTTTGCCGCGCACCGTCTGGCGCTGGTGGGCGACGCCGCGCATACCATCCACCCGCTGGCGGGGCAGGGGGTAAATCTCGGCTTTATGGATGCTGCAGAGCTGATTGCTGAACTGAAACGACTGCATCGTCAGGGTAAAGACATCGGGCAGTACATTTACCTGCGTCGCTATGAGCGTAGCCGCAAGCACAGCGCGGCACTGATGCTGGCAGGTATGCAAGGATTCCGCGATCTGTTTTCTGGAGCTAATCCAGCGAAAAAACTGCTGCGTGATATTGGTCTGAAACTGGCCGATACGCTTCCTGGCGTTAAACCGCAACTTATTCGTCAGGCAATGGGATTAAACGATTTGCCTGAATGGCTGCGTTAAAAATTTCTCCTCTTTTGTTTATTTGATACCCATCACACTTTCATCTCCCGGTTTTTCGCCGGGAGATTTTCCTCATTTGAAATAAACTAATTTCACCCGTAATTTCGCATTATATTTTCTAATGCCGTGAATTTTTGATTTAGCGATTTTTGACAATTTTTTAGTTCTTAATATCGCTTTATTCAAAACTGTTTTATTAACTCGTTATGTTTGTTTGCGTGTATCGCGTTATTTGGTTTTTTGTCCTGTTGTCATTTTTGAGATTTTTAACCATAAGCTAATGTGATGATCAATTTTTCCTTATGGTTAACCGTCTGTTTCGGTGGTAAGTTCAGGGAAAAGAGAACGATTGCGTTGGGGACCGGGAGTGGCTCCAGTGCTGGGTTTCGTGGTGACAATTTCACCACGAAAAGTTGTCAGCCCCGCTTATTCAATGAGGACAAGATGGCACAACAGACTCCTTTGTACGAACAACACACGCTTTGCGGCGCTCGCATGGTGGATTTCCACGGCTGGATGATGCCGCTGCATTACGGTTCGCAAATCGACGAACATCATGCGGTACGTACCGATGCCGGAATGTTTGATGTGTCGCATATGACCATCGTCGATCTCCGCGGCAGCCGCACCCGGGAGTTTCTGCGTTATCTGCTGGCGAACGATGTGGCGAAGCTCACCAAAAGCGGCAAAGCCCTTTACTCGGGGATGTTGAATGCCTCTGGCGGTGTGATAGATGACCTCATCGTCTACTACTTTACTGAAGATTTCTTCCGCCTCGTTGTTAACTCCGCCACCCGCGAAAAAGACCTCTCCTGGATTACCCAACACGCTGAACCTTTCGGCATCGAAATTACCGTTCGTGATGACCTTTCCATGATTGCCGTACAAGGGCCGAATGCTCAGGCAAAAGCTGCCACACTGTTTAATGACGCCCAGCGTCAGGCGGTGGAAGGGATGAAACCGTTCTTTGGCGTGCAGGCGGGCGATCTGTTTATTGCCACCACCGGTTACACCGGTGAAGCGGGCTACGAAATTGCGCTGCCCAATGAAAAAGCGGCCGATTTCTGGCGCGCGCTGGTGGAAGCGGGCGTTAAGCCATGTGGCCTGGGCGCGCGTGACACGCTGCGTCTGGAAGCGGGTATGAATCTTTATGGTCAGGAGATGGACGAAACCATCTCTCCTTTAGCCGCCAACATGGGCTGGACTATCGCCTGGGAACCGTCAGATCGTGACTTTATCGGTCGTGAAGCCCTGGAAGTGCAGCGTGAACATGGCACAGAAAAATTAGTTGGCCTGGTGATGACCGAAAAAGGCGTGCTGCGTAATGAACTGCCGGTACGTTTTACCGACGCACAGGGCAACCAGCAAGAAGGCATTATCACCAGCGGTACTTTTTCCCCGACGCTGGGCTACAGCATTGCGCTGGCGCGTGTGCCGGAGGGCATTGGCGAAACAGCGATTGTGCAAATTCGCAACCGTGAAATGCCGGTAAAAGTGACGAAACCTGTTTTTGTGCGTAACGGCAAAGCCGTCGCGTGATTTACTTTTTTGGAGATTGATTGATGAGCAACGTACCAGCAGAACTGAAATACAGCAAAGAACACGAATGGCTGCGTAAAGAAGCCGACGGCACTTACACCGTTGGCATCACCGAACACGCTCAGGAGCTGTTAGGCGATATGGTGTTTGTTGACCTGCCGGAAGTCGGCGCAACGGTTAGCGCGGGTGATGACTGCGCGGTTGCCGAATCAGTAAAAGCAGCGTCAGACATTTATGCGCCAGTAAGCGGTGAAATTGTGGCGGTAAACGACGCACTGAGCGATTCCCCGGAACTGGTGAACAGCGAACCGTATGCAGGCGGCTGGATCTTTAAAATCAAAGCCAGTGATGAAAGCGAACTGGAATCACTGCTGGATGCGACCGCATACGAAGCATTGTTAGAAGACGAGTAACGGCTTTAATCCTCTTCTGCGGGAGAGGATCAGGGTGAGGAAAATTTACGCCTCACCCTCACTCTCTTCGCAAGGAGAGAGGTTCACAATTCACTGCACGTTTCAGGAACCATCACTCATGACACAGACGTTAAGCCAGCTTGAAAACAGCGGCGCTTTTATTGAACGCCATATCGGACCGGACGCCGCGCAACAGCAAGAAATGCTGAATGCCGTTGGCGCACAATCGTTAAACGCGCTGACCGGCCAGATTGTGCCGAAAGATATTCAGCTTGCGACCCCGCCGCAGGTTGGCGCACCGGCGACCGAATACGCCGCGCTGGCTGAACTCAAGGCTATTGCCAGTCGCAATAAACGCTTCACGTCTTACATTGGCATGGGTTACACCGCCGTGCAGTTGCCGCCGGTTATTCTGCGTAACATGCTGGAAAATCCGGGCTGGTATACCGCGTATACTCCGTATCAACCTGAAGTCTCCCAGGGCCGCCTCGAAGCACTGCTCAACTTCCAGCAGGTAACGCTGGATTTAACCGGGCTGGATATGGCTTCGGCTTCTCTTCTGGACGAGGCCACCGCTGCCGCCGAAGCAATGGCGATGGCGAAACGCGTCAGCAAACTGAAAAATGCCAACCGCTTCTTTGTTGCTTCTGACGTTCATCCGCAAACGCTGGATGTGGTACGTACTCGTGCCGAAACCTTTGGTTTTGAAGTGATTGTCGATGACGCGCAAAAAGTGCTCGAGCATCAGGATGTGTTCGGCGTGCTGTTACAGCAGGTCGGCACTACTGGTGAAATTCACGACTACACAGCGCTTATCAGCGAACTGAAATCACGCAAAATTGTGGTCAGCGTCGCCGCCGATATTATGGCGCTGGTGCTGTTAACCGCGCCGGGTAAACAGGGCGCGGATATTGTTTTTGGTTCGGCGCAACGCTTTGGCGTACCGATGGGCTACGGTGGCCCGCACGCAGCATTCTTTGCGGCGAAAGATGAATACAAACGCTCAATGCCGGGTCGCATTATCGGTGTATCGAAAGATGCAGCTGGCAATACCGCTCTGCGCATGGCGATGCAGACTCGCGAGCAACATATTCGCCGTGAGAAAGCGAACTCCAACATTTGTACTTCCCAGGTACTGCTGGCAAACATCGCCAGCCTGTATGCTGTTTATCATGGTCCGGTTGGCCTGAAACGTATCGCTAACCGCATCCACCGCCTGACCGATATCCTGGCGGCGGGCCTGCAACAAAAAGGTCTGAAGCTGCGCCATGCGCACTATTTCGACACTTTGTGTGTGGAAGTGACCGACAAAGCGGGCGTACTGGCGCGTGCCGAAGCGGCTGAAATCAACCTGCGTAGCGATATTCTGAACGCGGTTGGGATCACCCTTGATGAAACCACCACGCGCGAAAACGTGATGCAGCTTTTCAGCGTGCTGTTGGGCGATAACCACGGGCTTGAGATCGACACGCTGGACAAAGACGTGGCTCACGACAGTCGCTCTATTCAACCTGCGATGCTGCGTGATGACGAAATCCTCACCCATCCGGTGTTTAATCGCTACCACAGCGAAACCGAAATGATGCGCTATATGCACTCGCTGGAGCGTAAAGATCTGGCGCTGAATCAGGCGATGATTCCGCTGGGTTCCTGTACCATGAAACTGAACGCCGCCGCCGAGATGATCCCGATCACCTGGCCGGAATTTGCCGAACTGCACCCGTTCTGCCCGCCGGAACAGGCCGAAGGTTATCAGCAGATGATCGCGCAGCTGGCTGACTGGCTGGTGAAATTGACCGGTTACGACACCGTTTGTATGCAGCCGAACTCTGGTGCACAGGGCGAATACGCGGGCCTGCTGGCGATTCGTCATTATCATGAAAGCCGCAACGAAGGGCATCGCGATATCTGCCTGATCCCGGCTTCTGCGCACGGAACTAACCCTGCTTCTGCACATATGGCAGGAATGCAGGTGGTAGTTGTGGCGTGTGATAAAAACGGCAACATCGATCTGACTGATCTGCGCGCGAAAGCGGAACAGGCGGGCGATAACCTCTCCTGTATCATGGTGACCTATCCTTCCACCCACGGCGTGTACGAAGAAACGATCCGTGAGGTGTGTGAAGTCGTGCATCAGTTCGGCGGTCAGGTTTACCTTGATGGCGCGAACATGAACGCCCAGGTTGGCATCACCTCGCCGGGCTTTATTGGCGCGGATGTTTCGCACCTCAACCTGCATAAAACTTTCTGCATTCCGCACGGCGGTGGTGGTCCGGGTATGGGACCGATCGGCGTGAAAGCGCATCTGGCGCCGTTTGTGCCGGGCCATAGCGTGGTACAAATCGAAGGCATGTTAACCCGTCAGGGCGCGGTTTCTGCGGCACCGTTCGGTAGCGCATCCATTCTGCCAATCAGCTGGATGTACATCCGCATGATGGGCGCAGAAGGGCTGAAAAAAGCAAGCCAGGTGGCAATTCTTAACGCCAACTATATTGCCAGCCGCCTGCAGGATGCCTTCCCGGTGCTGTATACCGGTCGCGACGGTCGCGTGGCGCACGAATGTATTCTCGATATTCGCCCGCTGAAAGAAGAAACCGGCATCAGCGAGCTGGATATTGCCAAGCGCCTGATCGACTACGGTTTCCACGCGCCGACGATGTCGTTCCCGGTGGCGGGTACGCTGATGGTTGAACCGACTGAATCTGAAAGCAAAGTGGAACTGGATCGCTTTATCGACGCGATGCTGGCAATTCGTGCGGAGATTGACCAGGTGAAAGCCGGTGTCTGGCCGCTGGAAGATAACCCGCTGGTGAACGCTCCGCACATTCAGAGCGAACTGGTCGCCGAGTGGGCGCATCCGTACAGCCGTGAAGTTGCAGTATTCCCGGCAGGCGTGGCAGACAAATACTGGCCGACGGTGAAACGTCTGGATGATGTTTACGGCGACCGTAACCTGTTCTGCTCCTGCGTACCGATTAGCGAATACCAGTAATTCACTGATTCGACTATCTTCTAAAGGCGCTTCGGCGCCTTTTCGTGCTTTGTTTATGCCGGATGCGACGTGAGTGTCTTACCCGCCCCACAGCATTTTAAAATTAAATATATTGCAGTAAAAACAAGCCTGGTAATCGCAACTCATTAGGCAACTTTTCGTTTCTCATTAGTCTGTTAGCCTAAATTTAATTTTCCTGTTTTTATTGCGCTTCTTGCTAATTATTTATCGAGAATTATTTTTATCGTGTCGTTATTTAATAAAAACAACACACTATGTTTACATGTAATTACAAATAGTTTCTCTCCGGAATCGTTATTTAGCTCTCAATATAATTGAAAAACTTTCCGTATATTAACTCCATTAAGTTATTTGCCTAAATAATAAAAGCAAAACAAATATAAATAACAAGAATGATTCTTAATTTAACGCTTTGTTTTTCATACCTGGAGGGAATGATGAAACGATTTATATTTCTACCATTAATATCATGCTTTTTATCAATGAATGCAGTGGCAGTTGAAGGAGAAAACAGGCCCAGCAATCTGTTAGGTGCGCCAGTTAATACCGCTATTTCTGGAGGTTCAGTATTGCCAGAAGGAATGCTATTAACCGCCGTGAATAGCTCATTCCGTGATAAAGACCATCAAATCGAGGGACACGGGAGTCCGGATGTTTACTCCCAAATATGGTTATTGAAGATTCGTTATGGTCTGACCGACAGACTGGAATTATCAACTGTGGGCTCTTATATCAATAACAAACGAGACAATCTGTCTCCTGAACATATAGAGGGAATGGGCGACCAATCGGTGGGGGCAACTTATGCTTTAATGAGCCAGCGAAGAGGGGATCCGTTTTGGGTTACGGTAGGTGGGGCGTTATTACTACCCACCGGGCAAGATGGAGATAATCATTTGCCTGGGAACAGCGCCTGGGGAGGGCGGGTATCACTCTCTTTAACAAAATCATTCACGCCCAATATTAAAGGAGATATGGATTTTGTTTATCAAGGGCCATTTGAGCGTGGAAACCAGGATGTGAAGCGCGGCAGTGAATTTCAATGGAATACCCAGGTGCGTTATATGTTCAGTGATTTACCGCTGGATATTGGTCTGGAAAGTGCCTACAGCAATAACGCTTCAGGTACAAAAAAATTGCCTAATGGCAGCACCATTAATAACCACTCAGGTACTACCGAATGGGTTGTTGGCCCGTCATTTAACGTTGCCGTTGATTCACTGAAGTTATGGTTTGGTGCCGGGGCTTTCTTTCCGGTAATGCAGGAAGCGAAGTCGCCAGCTAAGATGGAAGATGTTCGCTGGGAATTTAAAATCGGTAAGACCTGGTAAATCAGGTGCAGAATGTTACCCGCCTGCTGGCGGGTAACATGCGGGAATTACAGTTTCTCGCCGTTGCTGGCAATCACTTCTTTGTACCAGTCAAAGCTCTTCTTACGTGAACGCGACATATCGCCAGTACCGTCGTCATGTTTATTCACATAGATAAAGCCGTAGCGTTTGCTGTACTGCCCGGTAGTGAATGACACGCAGTCGATGCAGCCCCACGGTGTGTAGCCCATCAGATCCACGCCATCGTAAGTCACCGCTTTTTTCATCTCTTCGATATGGGCGCGCAGGTAATCAATACGGTAGTCGTCGTTGATGCTGCCGTCTTCTTCCACTTTGTCGTAAGCGCCAAAACCGTTTTCGACAATAAACAGCGGCTTCTGATAACGCTCATACAATTCGCATAGTGCATAGCGCAGACCCACCGGATCAATCTGCCATCCCCAGTCCGACGCTTTAACAAATGGGTTCGGTACACTGCCTTCAAAACCAGAGATCGCATCGCCGGTGCCGCCTTCGGCCTTCACCGCGTTGGTCATGTAATAACTGAAGCCAAGATAATCGCAGGTGCCTTCGCGTAGCACTTCAAAATCGCCATCTTCCATTTTGATGTTAAATCCGCGACGCTCCCACTCGTTCAATACATAGGACGGGTAATAGCCACGCAGCTGCACATCGGTAAAGACGTAGCGCTCGCGCATCGACTCCTGAGCGAACATCACATCGTCCGGGTTACAGGAGTAAGGATAGAGCGGCACCATCGCCAGCATACAACCGACTTTCATCTCCGGGTTGATGCGATGCGCGGCTTTCACCGCCAGGGCGCTGGCGACAAACTGATGATGCAGCACCTGATACATCGTCTCTTCCGGGTTTTCATGCTCGGTATACACCACGCCGGAGCAGCAGTAACCGAACAGCGGCGCACGCCAGTTACGCTGGTTGTTAATTTCGTTGAAGGTCATCCAGTATTTGACTTTATGCTTATAGCGTTCAAATACCACTTCCGCGAAACGCACAAAGAAATCAACCACTTTACGGTTGGTCCAGCTACCGTATTGCTGCACCAGATGCAGTGGCATTTCAAAGTGGGAGAGGGTGATCACCGGTTCGATGTTGTATTTTAGCAGCTCATCGAACATATCATCGTAGAACTTCAGCCCTTCTTCGTTTGGCTGTGTTTCATCGCCTTTTGGAAAAATGCGCGTCCAGGCGATGGAAGTACGAAAACATTTGAAGCCCATTTCAGCAAACAGCTTAATGTCTTCTTTGTAGTGGCCATAAAAATCAACGGCTTCATGGTTCGGATAGTATTTGCCGGGCAAAACTTCTTTGGTGATTTCGCGCGGCACGCCGTGTGCGCCACTGGTCAGTACGTCACAAATACTCGGCCCTTTGCCGCCTTTGTTCCAACCGCCTTCGACCTGATGAGCGGCAACTGCGCCACCCCATAAGAAATCTTTCGGTAAGGTGAGTTTTTTCACTATCATAAGCTCCAAATGAGTCAATTCTTACAGGAAATAGTACCATGCAGCCAAACGACATCACTTTTTTTCAACGTTTCCAGGATGACATTCTGGCTGGGCGTAAAACCATCACTATTCGCGACGAGTCTGAATCGCACTATAAACCGGGCGATGTGCTCCGCGTCGGGCGCTTTGAAGATGACGGCTATTTTTGCACCATTGAAGTTACCGCAACTTCAACCGTAACGCTGGATACTCTCACAGAAAAACATGCACAACAGGAAAATATGACCCTGCCTGAACTGAAAAAAGTCATTGCCGACATCTATCCTGGTCAGACACAGTTTTATGTAATTGAATTTAAATGCCTTTAAGTTGAACTCACGCCTGTTAGTTGAAATTTAACATTTAATTTCATGATTTTTCGGAGATTACTCTCAAATCAGAATTTATTTTAGCTAACAGGTGTTCACTGGAACTATTCTCAGTTACGCTGGAGAAGTGTTCACGTGCGTGTACGTTTCTCCGGAGTAAGTTATGGTTCAGAAGCCTCTCATTAAGCAGGGATATTCGCTGGCAGAGGAAATTGCCAACAGCATCAGTCACGGCATCGGGCTGGTGTTTGGTATCGTCGGGTTGGTATTGCTACTGGTTCAGGCGGTGGATCTTAATGCCAGCGCCACGGCGATAACCAGTTACAGCCTTTATGGCGGCAGTATGATCCTGCTGTTTCTCGCTTCGACGCTCTATCACGCCATTCCCCATCAACGGGCAAAAATGTGGCTGAAGAAATTTGACCATTGCGCCATTTACCTGTTGATTGCCGGAACCTACACGCCGTTTTTGCTGGTGGGGCTGGATTCTCCGTTAGCGCGCGGGTTGATGATTGTTATCTGGAGCCTGGCATTGCTGGGGATTCTGTTCAAACTGACCATCGCGCACCGATTCAAAATTTTATCTCTGGTGACTTATCTGGCGATGGGTTGGCTGTCACTGGTGGTGATTTATGAAATGGCAGTTAAACTCGCGGCGGGCAGCGTTACCTTACTGGCAGTAGGCGGTGTGGTTTACTCGCTTGGGGTGATTTTCTACGTCTGCAAACGCATCCCCTACAACCACGCCATCTGGCACGGCTTTGTGCTCGGCGGCAGTGTGTGCCATTTCCTGGCGATCTATTTGTATATTGGACAGCCGTAATGGCTGTGTCTTTGTCGGCATGAAAAGACGCACCAGCGTCGCATCAGGCATCGGAGCGCAACTGCCGGATGCGGCGTGAACGCCTTATCCGGCCTACGGGCCGCTTCCCACTTGTGAAAAAGGCACCAAATCCCAGGCCTGAAAAGACGCGCCAGCGTCGCATCAGGCATCGGAGCGCAACTGCCGGATGTGGTGTGAACGCCTTATCCGGCCTACGGGCCGCTTCCCATTTGTGAAAAAGGCACCAAATCCCATGCCTGATAAGACGCGCCAGCGTCGCATCAGGCAATAGATGCCCGAAGCGATACAGCGATTTACTCTTCCAGCGAATACGGCAGCGGCTCGATACGCAATGTATTCGCATCATCACGAACGCGGAAGATGCTGTCCGGTTCCATATCGTTATTCATGACGACCTGAACCACTACCTGACCATCTTCCAGTTTTACCGCAGCCAGCACCGTACCGGTACGACGCCAGTTTTCGCCCATTTTCAGCTCTAAGTCTTCACCAGCTGCCGGCAAACGGCTGGCGCTACCCGCCAGCAACCAGAGCGCGCGTTTGTTGGCTCCGCGGAACTTAGCTCGTGCCACCATCTCTTGCCCGGTATAGCAGCCTTTCTTAAAGCTGATACCGCCCAGCGCCTGAAGGTTAGTCGCCTGCGGGATAAACTGCCCACTGTTAGCAGCGTCAATAACAGGGAAACCCGCTTCAATGTTTAATGCCAGCCACTGTTGGCTATTGTTCAGTTCCGCTTCACCGCGCAGTTTATCGGTCAAAGTATTAGCGGTAGCTTCATCGGTTACGATCAGAAAACGTTCTGCCGGATGTTCAAACCATAGCAGTGTGGTCGCACCTTCTCTAACTACCTGTTTTTCCTTCGAAGGCATTTCGCTGAAGAGATTTTCCAGCGCGGCGCGTGCCTGAAAACCGGCAACACCGAGCAGCACACGTTCATCGTCCGGCACGATGGTCACTTTAGAAAACACCGCATATTTTTTCAGTTCAGTCAGCTGCGAATCACGCACGCTGCGGCGTTCAATCCACGCAAAGCCATCGCCGTCGCGGAACAGACGTAAATTGCTCCACATTTTACCTTTGGCGTCGCAATGCGCGGCGAGCAAATGCTGGTCTTCTGACATCTGGCTGACGTCTGCTGTCACCTGACCCTGCATATATTTTTCGCTGTCCGCGCCAGTAATGGTGGCAAGCGCCCAGTCATCAAGCGTCATCAGCGTCAGTGGTAAACGGGCAGAAGCCGTAGGCTGACGGGGAGGAAAAGGTGTAAAAGCCATAATGGAGTCCTGTGTAACAAACGGCGTATTAATGACTAATGGTAAAAGAGCTATGAGGCAATGCAAGTGCTTTCACTACGCGATCTGTGCCTTCTGATATGCTTTGCGAGGCGACATCCAAAAAAATGAAGCCATTGAATTGTTGCGGATTAATTTCGCGATCGCGATTGTGTTTACCGATATTCCCGCAAAAGAAGTCGAAAAACACGTTACAATAGCCTGGTACTGGATTTTCGTGAGACAGGAAGAAGATGGACATTAACAACAAAGCCCGCATTCATTGGGCATGCCGCCGTGGTATGCGCGAACTCGATATTTCAATCATGCCGTTTTTCGAACATGAGTACGACAGCTTAAGTGATGACGAAAAACGCATCTTTATTCGTCTGCTGGAATGCGACGACCCGGACCTGTTCAACTGGCTGATGAATCACGGTAAACCGGCCGATGCAGAACTGGAAATGATGGTCCGACTTATCCAGACACGGAACCGGGAACGTGGTCCTGTGGCAATCTGATCTGCGCGTCTCCTGGCGCGCACAGTGGCTTTCCTTGCTGATTCATGGGCTGGTTGCCGCTGTTATTTTACTCATGCCCTGGCCGCTCAGTTACACCCCGTTATGGATGGTGTTGCTTTCGCTGGTGGTGTTTGATTGCGTTCGCAGCCAGCGGCGCATTAATGCTCGTCAGGGGGAAATTCGCCTGTTGATGGACGGGCGTTTGCGTTGGCAAGGACAGGAGTGGAGCATCGTCAAAGCGCCATGGATGATTAAAAGCGGTATGATGTTGCGTTTACGCGCTGATAGTGGCAAACGTCAACATTTATGGCTGGCAGCAGACAGCATGGACGAAGCCGAATGGCGGGATTTACGGCGAATTTTGTTGCAACAAGAGACGCAAAGGTAAACATGACGGCAACGCTAATGCGCAAAGCCGTCAGTCACATCAGGCGTAATACTCTGCCATTTCGTTAAGGATTTGCTCACACCAGCTCTGAATACGCTCGTCGCTAAGGTCATACTGGTTAGTTTCATCCAGCGCCAGACCCACGAACAGCTGTCCGTCAGCAATCACCGGTTTCGGGCTGGTAAACTCATATCCTTCCGTTGGCCAGTAGCCGACGAACTTCACGCCTTTGGTCGAGAGTTTGTCATGCAGCATGCCGAGCGCATCAAGGAACCACTCGCCGTATCCCAGCTGATCGCCAAGCCCATATAACGCAACAATTTTACCTTCGAGGTTCAGGTCGTCGAGCTGATCCCAGACGGCTTCCCAGTCTTCCTGGATTTCGCCAAAATCCCAGGTCGGGATACCCAGAATGAGCACATCGTACTGCTCCATTAATTTCGGGGAGTCGTCCTTGAGGTTATGTAAGGTCACCAGTTCTGGGCCGATAATATCGCGGATTTTTTCCGCCGCCATTTCGGTGTAACAGGTGCTGGAACCGTAAAAAAGACCCATATTCATAACGTAAGCTTCTCGATTCTGCTGTGGCTTTTGCGGCTAGTGTATCAGAATCGCTTTAGTCACGGCACAATAAGGCATAATGGATCAAACGAGTAACGATAAGGGGCGCAAGTGAAACAAGATCTGGCACGCATCGAGCAGTTTCTGGATGCCCTGTGGCTGGAAAAAAATCTCGCCGAAAATACGTTGAACGCATACCGTCGCGATCTGTCAATGATGGTGGAGTGGTTGCATCATCGTGGGCTGACGCTGGCAACGGCACAAAGTGACGATTTGCAGGCATTACTGGCAGAACGGCTGGAGGGCGGGTATAAAGCCACCAGTTCAGCACGTTTGCTGAGTGCGGTGCGCCGATTGTTCCAGTATCTTTATCGCGAAAAGTTTCGTGAAGACGATCCCAGTGCGCATCTGGCTTCGCCGAAATTGCCCCAGCGTTTGCCGAAAGATTTAAGCGAAGCGCAGGTTGAAAGATTATTACAGGCACCTTTAGTCGATCAGCCTCTGGAGCTTCGCGACAAAGCCATGCTTGAAGTGTTGTATGCTACCGGGCTGCGTGTCTCGGAACTGGTCGGGCTGACAATGAGTGATATCAGCCTGCGCCAGGGCGTGGTACGGGTCATTGGTAAAGGCAACAAAGAACGCCTGGTGCCGTTAGGTGAAGAGGCGGTCTACTGGCTGGAAAACTATCTGGAACACGGGCGGCCATGGCTATTGAACGGTGTGTCGATTGATGTGCTGTTTCCCAGCCAGCGCGCGCAGCAGATGACGCGCCAGACCTTTTGGCACCGCATTAAACATTATGCCGTGCTGGCGGGTATCGATAGCGAAAAGCTGTCACCGCATGTGTTGCGTCATGCCTTTGCCACTCATTTGTTAAATCATGGTGCGGACTTACGCGTGGTGCAGATGTTGTTGGGCCATAGCGATCTCTCCACCACGCAAATTTATACGCATGTCGCTACCGAGCGTCTGCGGCAACTTCATCAACAGCATCACCCACGGGCGTGATGTCTGAAAAGAACGGGAAGGTTTATGAAGAAAGGTTTTATGTTGTTTACTTTGTTGGCGGCGTTTTCAGGCTTTGTTCAGGCGGATGACGCGGCAATTCAACAAACGTTAGCCAAAATGGGCATCAAAAGCAGCGATATCCAGCCCGCGCCCGTGGCTGGCATGAAGACAGTTCTGACTAACAGCGGTGTGTTGTACATCACCGATGATGGTAAACATATCATTCAGGGGCCAATGTATGACGTTAGCGGCACGGCTCCGGTCAATGTCACCAATAAGATGCTGTTAAAGCAACTGAACGCGCTTGAAAAAGATATGATTGTTTATAAAGCGCCGCAGGAAAAACACGTCATCACCGTGTTCACCGATATTACTTGTGGCTACTGCCACAAGCTGCATGAGCAGATGGCAGACTACAACGCGCTGGGGATCACCGTGCGTTATCTCGCTTTCCCGCGCCAGGGGTTGGAGAGCCAGGCTGAGCAACAAATGAAAGCCATCTGGTGTGCGAAAGATAAAAACAAAGCGTTTGATGATGTGATGGCGGGTAAAAGCGTCGCGCCAGCCAGTTGCGACGTGGATATTGCCAACCATTACGCGCTTGGCGTCCAGCTTGGCGTCAGCGGTACTCCGGCGATTGTGCTGAGCAACGGTACTCTGGTGCCAGGCTACCAGCCGCCGAAAGACATGAAAGAATTCCTCGACGAACACCAAAAAATGACCAGCGGTAAATAATTCGCGTGAAACAACAGATAAAACTTCGTCGCCGTGAAATCGATGAAACGGCAGACCTGCCTGCTGATCTGCCGCCCTTGCTGCGTCGTTTATACGCCAGCCGGGGCGTGCGTAGCGCGCAGGAACTGGAACGCGGTGTTAAAGGGATGCTGCCCTGGCAGCAACTGAGCGGCGTCGAAAAGGCCGTTGAGATCCTTTACAACGCTTTTCGCGAAGGAACGCGGATAATTGTGGTCGGAGATTTCGACGCCGACGGCGCCACCAGTACCGCCCTTAGCGTGCTGGCGATGCGTTCGCTTGGCTGCGCCAACATCGACTTCCTGGTGCCGAACCGTTTTGAAGACGGTTACGGCTTAAGCCCGGAAGTGGTTGAGCAGGCGCATGCCCGTGGCGCGCAGTTGATTGTGACGGTGGATAACGGCATTTCCTCTCACGCGGGCGTTGAACACGCTCGCACGCTGGGCATTCCGGTTATTGTTACCGATCACCATTTGCCGGGCGATACGTTACCCGCGGCGGAAGCCATTATTAACCCTAACTTGCGTGACTGCGACTTTCCATCGAAGTCACTGGCAGGCGTAGGCGTCGCATTTTATCTGATGCTGGCGCTACGCACCTTTTTGCGCGATCAGGGCTGGTTTGATGACCGTGGCATTGCAATCCCTAATCTGGCGGAATTGCTGGATCTGGTGGCGCTCGGGACGGTGGCGGACGTGGTGCCGCTGGATGCGAATAACCGTATCCTGACCTGGCAGGGCATGAGCCGAATCCGCGCCGGGAAGTGCCGCCCAGGGATTAAAGCGCTGCTGGAAGTGGCAAACCGCGATCCGCAAAAACTCGCCGCCAGCGATTTAGGTTTTGCGCTGGGGCCACGTCTCAATGCTGCCGGGCGACTGGATGATATGTCCGTCGGAGTGGCGCTGTTACTGTGCGACAACATCGGCGAAGCGCGTGTGCTGGCAAATGAACTCGACGCCCTAAACCAGACACGCAAAGAGATTGAACAGGGAATGCAGGTTGAGGCGCTAACTCTGTGCGAGAAACTGGAGCGAAGTCGCGACACGCTGCCCGGCGGGCTGGCAATGTATCATCCTGAATGGCATCAGGGGGTTGTCGGTATTCTGGCTTCGCGTATTAAAGAGCGTTTTCACCGTCCGGTTATTGCGTTTGCGCCAGCGGGAGACGGTACGTTAAAAGGTTCTGGACGCTCCATTCAGGGGCTGCATATGCGCGATGCGCTGGAGCGCTTAGACACGCTCTATCCGGGCATGATGCTCAAGTTTGGCGGCCATGCGATGGCGGCAGGCCTGTCGCTGGAAGAGGATAAATTCGAACTTTTTCAGCAACGCTTTGGCGAACTGGTTACCGAGTGGCTGGACCCCGCATTATTACAGGGTGAAGTCGTCTCCGACGGCCCGTTAAGCGCTGAAGAGATGACCATGGAAGTGGCGCAGCTGCTACGTGATGCTGGCCCGTGGGGGCAGATGTTCCCGGAACCACTGTTTGATGGCCATTTCCGCCTGTTGCAACAGCGGTTGGTAGGCGAGCGTCATCTGAAAGTGATGGTCGAACCGGTCGGTGGTGGCCCGTTGCTGGATGGTATTGCGTTTAACGTTGATACAGCCCTCTGGCCGGATAACGGTGTGCGTGAAGTGCAACTAGCCTACAAACTGGATATCAACGAGTTTCGCGGCAACCGCAGCCTGCAAATTATCATCGACAATATCTGGCCTGTCTGACGAATTTAGTATGTATAAAATTGAGCCGGGATCCGGTACAATCCCGCTCTTATCACCGCATTTTGACTAGCTCAATAAAAGAAATCAGACCATGTTTGAAATTAATCCGGTAAATAATCGCATTCAGGACCTCACGGAACGCTCCGACGTTCTTAGGGGGTATCTTTGACTACGACGCCAAGAAAGAGCGTCTGGAAGAAGTAAACGCCGAGCTGGAACAGCCGGATGTCTGGAACGAACCCGAACGCGCACAGGCGCTGGGTAAAGAGCGTTCCTCCCTCGAAGCCGTTGTCGACACCCTCGACCAAATGAAACAGGGGCTGGAAGATGTTTCTGGTCTGCTGGAACTGGCTGTAGAAGCTGACGACGAAGAAACCTTTAACGAAGCCGTTGCTGAACTCGACGCTCTGGAAGAAAAACTGGCGCAGCTTGAGTTCCGCCGCATGTTCTCTGGCGAATATGACAGCGCCGACTGCTACCTCGATATTCAGGCGGGGTCTGGCGGTACGGAAGCACAGGACTGGGCGAGCATGCTTGAGCGTATGTATCTGCGCTGGGCAGAATCACGTGGTTTCAAAACTGAAATCATCGAAGAGTCGGAAGGTGAAGTGGCGGGTATTAAATCCGTGACGATCAAAATCTCCGGCGATTACGCTTACGGCTGGCTGCGTACAGAAACAGGTGTTCACCGCCTGGTGCGTAAGAGTCCGTTTGACTCCGGCGGTCGCCGCCACACGTCGTTCAGCTCCGCGTTTGTTTACCCGGAAGTTGATGATGATATTGATATCGAAATCAATCCGGCGGATCTGCGCATTGACGTTTATCGCGCGTCCGGCGCGGGCGGTCAGCACGTTAACCGTACCGAATCTGCGGTGCGTATTACTCACATCCCAACCGGGATCGTGACCCAGTGCCAGAACGACCGTTCCCAGCACAAGAACAAAGACCAGGCCATGAAGCAGATGAAAGCGAAGCTTTATGAACTGGAGATGCAGAAGAAGAATGCCGAGAAACAGGCGATGGAAGACACCAAGTCCGACATCGGCTGGGGCAGCCAGATTCGTTCTTATGTCCTTGATGACTCCCGCATTAAAGATCTGCGTACCGGGGTAGAAACCCGCAACACGCAGGCCGTGCTGGACGGCAGCCTGGATCAATTTATCGAAGCAAGTTTGAAAGCAGGGTTATGAGGAACCAACATGTCTGAACAACACGCACAGGGCGCTGACGCGGTAGTCGATCTTAACAATGAACTGAAAACGCGTCGTGAGAAGCTGGCGAACCTGCGCGAGCAGGGGATTGCCTTCCCGAACGATTTCCGTCGCGATCATACCTCTGACCAATTGCACGCAGAATTCGACGGTAAAGAGAACGAAGAACTGGAAGCGCTGAACATCGAAGTTGCCGTTGCTGGCCGCATGATGACCCGCCGTATTATGGGTAAAGCGTCTTTCGTTACCCTGCAGGATGTGGGTGGCCGCATTCAGCTGTACGTTGCCCGTGACGATCTGCCGGAAGGCGTTTACAACGAGCAGTTCAAAAAATGGGACCTCGGCGATATCCTCGGCGCGAAAGGTAAACTGTTCAAAACCAAAACCGGCGAACTGTCTATCCACTGTACCGAGCTGCGTCTGCTGACCAAAGCACTGCGTCCGCTGCCGGATAAATTCCACGGCTTGCAGGATCAGGAAGCGCGCTATCGTCAGCGTTATCTGGATCTCATCTCTAACGATGAATCCCGCAACACCTTTAAAGTGCGTTCGCAAATTCTGTCCGGTATTCGCCAGTTCATGGTGAATCGCGGCTTTATGGAAGTTGAAACCCCGATGATGCAGGTGATCCCGGGTGGTGCCGCTGCGCGTCCGTTTATCACCCATCACAATGCGCTGGATCTCGACATGTACCTGCGTATCGCGCCGGAACTGTACCTCAAGCGTCTGGTGGTCGGTGGCTTCGAGCGTGTATTCGAAATCAACCGTAACTTCCGTAACGAAGGTATCTCCGTACGTCATAACCCAGAGTTCACCATGATGGAACTCTACATGGCTTACGCAGATTACAAAGATCTGATCGAACTGACTGAATCGCTGTTCCGTACTCTGGCACAGAATATTCTCGGTAAGACGGAAGTGACCTACGGCGACGTAACGCTGGACTTCGGTAAACCGTTCGAAAAACTGACCATGCGTGAAGCGATCAAGAAATATCGCCCGGAAACCGACATGGCAGATCTGGACAACTTCGACTCTGCGAAAGCGATTGCTGAATCTATCGGTATCCACGTTGAGAAGAGCTGGGGTCTGGGCCGTATCGTTACCGAGATCTTCGAAGAAGTGGCAGAAGCACATCTGATTCAGCCGACCTTCATTACTGAATATCCGGCAGAAGTTTCTCCGCTGGCGCGTCGTAACGACGTTAACCCGGAAATCACTGACCGCTTTGAGTTCTTCATTGGCGGTCGTGAAATCGGTAACGGCTTTAGCGAGCTGAACGATGCCGAAGATCAGGCGCAGCGCTTCCTGGATCAGGTTGCAGCGAAAGATGCAGGCGACGACGAAGCAATGTTCTACGACGAAGATTACGTCACCGCACTGGAACATGGTTTGCCGCCGACAGCTGGTCTGGGAATTGGTATCGACCGTATGGTAATGCTGTTCACCAACAGCCATACCATCCGCGACGTTATTCTGTTCCCGGCAATGCGTCCGGTAAAATAAGCGTTACGCGTATGCACTTAACCCCGGCATTTGTCGGGGTTTTTTATTCTCTCTTTGCGAAAACAGATAATACATTTCTGGCTTTGCTATTGGCTGCCTGCATCACCATCCACGGACTAAACGCCCACGACGTAGCATCAATAGCGCGCAAAACATCTGATAAATCACACCATTGATAATCCATCACTTCATCACCGTTGGGCTGTAACGCGCTGGTAATTCGTGCGGCAAAGACTGGACACATTTCATTTTCGACAATGCCATTCGGGTCAGTGGCGCGATAGTGGAAGTCTGGATAAACCGATTCGGGTGACGTTATTTCCACGCCCAGTTCATAGCGGCAACGGCGGATTACCGCCTCTTCATTGCTTTCGCCCAGTTGTGGATGACCGCACACCGAGTTAGTCCACACGCCTGGCCACGCTTTTTTGCTAAGTGCGCGGCGGGTAACCAGCAGTTGTCCCTTAGCATTAAACAGCCAGCAGGAGAACGCGAGATGTAAGGGGGTGTCTGCCGTGTGTGCGGCATATTTTTCCAGCGTACCCGAGGGGACTCCCTGTGCATTCAGTAAAATGACGTGTTCCGTTTGCATAATTTCTCACATGTAATTCTAATCACTCGTCATTATAGATAACTGAAGAGTCAAATGATTAACCAAGTGAGTGTTTATCGGCATCCGCCCGTTTTGAGCGGATGCTGACAGAGAAAGGTCATTTAAAAAAGCAGCATCATATAGTTGAAGCGACTTTCAATAGCCATTGCCACGCAGTCAGAAATGACAGGGATGGAGATCATTAAGAGTAATAACAGACTGAATATAGTGCGTATTAATAGGTTCATATCATTCACCATGCTCATTTTTCTTTAGCTTGCGCATCAAAAGCCACATACGCACTGTTCTGACTTTTAAATCTTTATCAGAAACAGATTCCTTCACCAGATCGGCATGATGCTGATAACCATTGAAAAAGACGTTCAGCACCACCGCACTGATAGTCGCCAACATAATGCCGCTATGTAACAACGGTTGCAGTACAGCCGGTAACTTAGAAAAGAAATCATGAGAAAGCGTCGGGGTCATACCCACGCCAAGGCTAATAGCCACGATATACAGGTTGTACCGGTTGGTGGTGTAGTTACAGCGCGACAGAATGCGGATCCCCGTCGCCAGCACCATACCGAACATGACTAATCCTGCACCGCCTAGTACAAATTGCGGAATGGAAGCCACCAGCACCGCCATTTTGGGTACCATCCCGAACATGATTAATATAATCCCGGAAGAGATACACACCCAGCGACTGTGAACGCGCGTCACGCTGACCAGGCCAACGTTTTGCGAAAAGGAAGTATGCGGGAAGCTGTTAAACGTGCCGCCAATCATTGTCCCTATGCCATCTACGCGTAGCCCGCGAATAATGTCTTGTGAAGAAAGTTTTCTACCGACAATTTCCCCCAAGGCCAGGAACATCCCCATCGATTCAATAAATACGATGATTAACACTGCGGTCATGGTCAGAATGGAAACCGGATCGAAAACTGGCGTACCAAACGACATTGGCGTGACAATGGCGAACCACGAAGCATCATTCAGCCCAGACAGATTCACTTCATTCATCATCCACGACAACAAGAAGCCAAATACAATCCCCAGTAATACGGCGACATTGGACATAAATCCTTTGGCGTAACGGGTGATAAGCAAGATGAAAATTAAGACGGCGAAGGAAATGGTTAAATAAACCGGATTGCCATATTGTGGATTTCCTTTACCGCCAGCAGCCCAGTCAATGCCTACCTGAATAATACTCAGGCCGATAGAGGTAATAACCACACCGGTAACTAACGGTGGGAATAAAGGCATTAAGCGACCAATAAGTGGTGCTAATAGCGTGGTGATAAAACCGGCCGCAATGGTCGCGCCAAAAATCCCCAGCAGACCGATATCCGGGTTCATCCCAATGGCAATCATTGGCGTTACAGCCGCAAAGGTCACCGACATAATCACCGGCAGGCGAATTCCCATAAAGCGACCAATGCCGATACATTGCAATAATGTGACGATACCGCAGCAAAAGAGATCGGAGCTAATCAGCATTGCGATAGCTTCTTTCGAGAGTCCGAGTCTGTCACCAATCATAAGTGGGACGGCGACTGCGCCTGCGTACATAACAAGGACGTGTTGCAGACCGAGTATGATCAGCTTTCCTGGTGATAATATGCGGTCCACCTCATCCGTTGGGCGGTCTTGCCCTGAAGATGAGGGAATTTGAGAATCTATGGCGCTCATCAGTCTTTCTCCTTTCGCTCGCCAGAGTAAAAAGCAACCGTTTACGTTCACTAAAACTCTTTAATGACATGCTCGTGGGATGCCAGTTTTCACAAGGAGGGGACGTTACAAGATGGAAATGCGGGGGCAATCACATAATCGGGATTAAACCGAGAAAATGAGAATAAAAATAGACAATGAAATTATCTTTAATTTTCTCATATTGATATTTCATTAATCATTCTGGCATGTCGCACTCTCGTATTTAATACTTTTTATCCGGATGGCATTTTTTTGAACGGCGATGTTTAAATCTTGAAAACGGCACAGATTGAGGGGCGATAATTTGATATCTCTCACAAAATTATAATTAAAACTGACTCGTTTCCTCATATATGCCCGTTTATTGCATTGCGACATTTGAGAAGACATAACTCATCAAATGAAAGGGATGCAAATGAACAAGTTTATCGCTGCTGATGCTGCGGAATGTATAGGCTGTCATGCCTGTGAAATTGCCTGTGCGGTGGCTCATAATCAAGAAAACTGGCCGCAGAGTCATGGTGATTTTCGACCCCGTATCCACGTTGTTGGGAAAGGTCTGGCTGCAAATCCAGTGGCTTGCCATCATTGCAACAATGCCCCCTGCGTTACGGCTTGCCCTGTAAATGCTCTGACTTTCCAGCCCGATAGCGTACAACTGGACGAACAAAAATGCATTGGTTGTAAAAGATGCGCAATCGCTTGCCCCTTTGGGGTAATTGAGATGGTCGATGCTATTGCGCAGAAATGTGACCTTTGTAACCAGCGCAATTCCGGCGCGCAAGCCTGTATTGAAGTCTGCCCAACCCAGGCGTTGCGGCTGATGGATGAGAGCGGTTTGCAGCAGATGAAAACGCTGCGACAGCGCAGGACGGCGGAGGGAAAAGCATCGGAAAAACCACAATCATCGCGTCGCGAGGCATTGCTCCCTGTCACTCCACGCAAAGGGGCGGATAAAGTTACAGCAAGCGAGCGGAAGACCCACTTTGGCGAAATTTATTGCGGCCTTGATCAAAAACAAGCGGCGTATGAAAGCGACCGTTGTGTCTATTGCGCCGAAAAAGCCAACTGTAACTGGCATTGCCCGCTGCATAACGCTATCCCTGATTACGTCCGCCTGGTGCAGGAAGGGAAGATTATTGAAGCGGCAGAACTCTGCCACCAGATCAGTTCATTACCGGAAATTTGCGGTAGGGTGTGTCCGCAGGACCGGCTTTGTGAAGGCGCATGTACTTTAAAAGATCACTCTGGCGCAGTCTCTATCGGTAATCTGGAACGCTATATTACTGATACTGCGCTGGCGATGGGCTGGCGTCCTGATGTCAGCCAGGTTGTTCCCCGCATAGAAAAAGTGGCGGTGATTGGCGCAGGACCCGCGGGGCTGGGATGTGCCGACATTCTGGCGAGGGCGGGTGTTCATGTTGATGTCTTTGATCGCCATCCAGAAATTGGCGGTATGCTGACTTTTGGCATTCCTCCGTTCAAGCTCGATAAAATGGTATTAAGCCAGCGGCGGGAGATATTCACCGCAATGGGAATCGACTTTCATCTCAATTGTGAAATTGGTCGCGATATCTCTTTCAACGAATTAACGGCGGAATATGATGCTGTTTTCCTCGGCGTGGGGACTTACGGCATGATGCGTGCAGATCTGCCGCATGAAGATGCGCCGGGCGTCATTCAGGCGCTACCGTTCCTGACTGCCCATACCCGCCAGCTTATGGGACTGCCGGAGTCTGAAGAGTATCCGCTGACGGATGTTGAAGGTAAACGCGTCGTGGTTTTGGGTGGCGGCGATACGACAATGGATTGTTTGCGTACTTCCATCCGCCTCAATGCTGCCAGTGTGACCTGCGCGTATCGCCGTGATGAAGTCAGTATGCCCGGTTCGCGTAAAGAGGTAGTCAACGCGCGCGAGGAAGGCGTTGAGTTTCAGTTCAATGTTCAGCCGCAATATATTGCTTGTGACGATGATGGGCGTTTAACTGCGGTGGGCCTGATTCGTACCGCAATGGGCGAGCCGGGACCAGATGGGCGCCGTCGTCCACGTCCGGTGGCGGGCTCTGAGTTTGAACTGCCCGCCGATGTTCTGATTATGGCGTTTGGTTTTCAGGCACATGCAATGCCGTGGTTACAGGGGAGTGGAATAAAACTCGATAAATGGGGACTGATTAAAACCGGTGACGCGGGATATTTCGCTACTCAGACGCATCTGAAAAAGGTCTTTGCCGGGGGGGACGCGGTTCATGGTGCGGATCTCGTTGTCACTGCAATGGCGGCAGGACGGCAGGCGGCGCGCGATATGTTAACTATGTTTGATACGAAGGCATCGTGATGAAATCGTTAATTATCGTTAATCCGGCTGACTGTATTGGCTGTCGCACTTGTGAAGTAGCCTGTGTTGTCGCCCATCCGTCAGAGCAGACTTTAAATGCCAGCTTCTTTTTGCCTCGCTTAAAGGTGCAGCGTTTGGATCGAATTAGTGCTCCGGTGATGTGTCACCAGTGCGAAAATGCGCCTTGCGTTGGGGCCTGCCCCGTGCAGGCGCTGACGATGGGTGAGCAGGTGGTGCAGGCAAATTCTGCCCGTTGTATCGGCTGCCAGAGTTGCGTCAGCGCGTGTCCGTTTGGGATGATCACAATTCAAATGTTGCCGGGAAATGTTCGGCCAGAAATCGTGAAATGTGACCTTTGCGAACAGCGGGAAGAGGGACCGGCTTGCGTTGCATCTTGCCCGACGCAGGCGTTGCAGTTGTTAACCGAAGGAGAACTCAGGCGAGTCCGCCAGCAGCGTATTGCTGCCAGCGGCAAGAATCCACTCTGACAAAACTCCGCGCTGTATGGCGCGGAGGTTCTTCTAGATAGCCCAGCCACCCGCGTAAAATGCGACCAGGGCGACAGTTATGATGACAGTACCAATATTGAGTTTGTTCCATTCGCGAGCAAAAACACGACCCACTACGAGAGTTACAAAGCCCAGCATAATGCCGGTGACGATATTACAGGTCAGGACGATAAAGACAGCGCAAACCAAGCCCGCCATCGCATCAATAAAGTCATTGAAGTCCAGTTTTGAGACGTTACTTAGCATCAGCAGACCCACGTACATCAGTGCGGGCGCTGTGGCATAACCGGGGATCAGAAACGATAACGGTGATAAAAACAGAATCAACAGGAACAGTAAGCCAACAATCGTCGCTGTCAGACCTGTTTTGCCACCCGCAGCTGTTCCTGCAGCAGATTCGATATAGACCGCCGCAGGCGCAGCGCCCACCAGCCCAGAAAATATCGAGCTGACGGAATCGCTGGTCAGGGCTTTACCACCGTTGATTATCTGGTTGTCTTTATCCAGGAGATTCGCCTGACCGGCTACTGCGCGGATGGTGCCGGTGGCATCAAATACGGCGGTCATCACCAGTGCCAGTACACTCGGGAGAACGGTTGGCTGGAGTGCACCCATAATGTCGAGGCTGAAAATTAGCGACTTACCATCTTCTCCTGTCAGGCTCGGCATCGCCACCAGACCGTGGTATTCCACCGCGGGGTCAAAGATTAAGCCGATTATCGAGATGGCGATAATTACCAGTAAGATCCCTCCTGGTACGCGGCACTTCTCCAGACCAAAAATTACCGCTAATCCCAGCAAGCTCATCATCACAGGGAAAGAGGTAAATGCCCCGAGCGCTACCGGTAAACCTTCAATCGGGTTTTTGATAACCATACCAACGCCGTTAGCTGCAATCAGCAGCAGGAACAGGCCGATACCAATGCCTGTTCCGTGGGCGATACCCATCGGTAAATTGCGTAAGATCCAGGTTCGTATACCGGTTACCGAGATGGCGGTGAAGATGAGGCCCATCAGGAAGACCGCGCCCAGCGCGACGGGAACGCTAATTTGTTGCCCGAGTACCAGACTGAATGCGGTAAATGCCGTCAAGGAGATGGCGCAGCCGATCGCCATTGGCAAATTGGCCCACAGTCCCATTAGCAGCGAACCGAAGCCCGCGACCAGACAAGTAGCAACAAAGACTGCAGCAGGGGGAAAACCAGCTTTGCCCAACATGCCGGGAACCACGATTACAGAATAAACCATGGCCAGAAAGGTGGTTAAGCCTGCCAGTACTTCCTGGCGAACGGTACTGCCACGAGCGGTTATTTTAAAATAACTATCCAGCGCGCCCTGTGGCTTTGGTGCGACCGGTGTTTGTAGGATGTCTCCAGACATAATGATGTCCTCACGAGGATGTTAAGGTTTTATTATTAGTTGCGTTCGTACACCAGACGACCATCAACGTAGGTGCGGTAGATCGAACGGTCATCGCCCAACGTCATCATCACGAACAATTTGTCGACTAAAGAAACAGAGTTGTCATAGCGCAGTTGCTGTAGTGGTGTGGCCGTGGGTTCCATCACCACAAAATCAGCCTCTTTGCCAGGTAAAAAGTTGCCAATCAAATCGTCAAGGCCCAGAGATTTCGCTCCGCCGAGCGTGGCCAGGTAAAACGCTTCATATGCCGAGAGGCGATAGCCTTGTAATTGCAACACTTTGTAGGCTTCGTTCAGCGTTTGCAGCATGTTGAAGGTGGTTCCGGCACCGATATCCGTTCCCATGCCCACTTTGACTTTCTTCTGCCATGCTTTTTTCAAGTTGAATAAGCCGCTGCCGAGGTAAAGGTTGGAGGTTGGGCAGAAAGCGATGCTGGATTTGGTTTCGCTAAGACGATCCCACTCTTTTTCTTCCAGATGGACGCAGTGAGCAAAGACGCAGTTTTTTCCTGTCAGGCCGTACTGGTGGTAAACATCCAGATAACCATCATGTTCAGGATAGAGTGATTTCACCCAGGCAATTTCATCTTTGTTTTCACAGAGATGGGTATGTACCCACGTATCTGGATACTCTTCTTTCAGGCGTTGCGCCATCGCCATCTGTTCAGGTGAAGATGTTGGGGCGAAGCGTGGTGTAATGGCATATAACAGACGACCATTTTTGTGCCAGCGTTCGATCAGTTCTTTGCTTTGGTGATAGCTGCTTTCGGCAGTATCGAGCAGATAATCCGGTGCGTTGCGGTCCATCATCACCTTACCGGCAATCATGCGCATATTGATATGACTGGCGGCTTCAAACAGCGCATCAACGGATTGCGGATGGACGGTACCAAACACCAGCGCCGTGGTGGTTCCGTTACGTAAAAGCTGCTTGATGAAGAACGCCGACATTTCGCGGGCGTACTCTAAATCCTCATAACGGCGCTCAGTAGGGAAGGTGTGTTTATTCAGCCATTCCAGTAACTGCTCGCCATAGGCACCGACCATTTCACTTTGCGGATAATGAATATGCGTATCGACAAAGCCCGGTACTATCAGTTTGCCGCGATAATCACGGACGCGAATGGTGTCCGGGATTTGATGCTTGCCCTGTTCCCATTCACCAAACCATTCCACTTTCCCCTGTTTAATGAGTAATAAACCATCCTCAATAAATCGCAGCGCAGAAGCGATCTCTTCTGGATTATCGACCGTACGGATGACATCAATAAAACTGCCTCGTACTGCTTTTAACGTGTGTTCCCCTGACATCATTGACTCCTTTACTGTTAATCCATCTCTTCCGCAGAGGTAATACCCGGCAGAACGTTTTCCTGTCGGTAGCCACCAGGGAGGATAATATTTAATAAAATCGCAGTTAGGCCTCCGGCACAAATAGGATTTTCAACTAATACATATATTGAGGCGGGCAATATTTTAAAAATTTCGGGGTCATAAGAAACACCAAGTCCTAAACCTAAAGAAGTGGCGACAATAAGTGTTTCACGGCGCTTTAATCCGTTGGTAATAATGATGCGGATACCCGCAATGGCAATCATGGAAAACATCAACGTCATTGCACCACCCAGAACTGCCGAGGGAATAGTGGTGAAGAAGCCGCCGATCATCGGAAATAATCCAAGGATAACCAGCATTACCGCAATGGTGCGCCCGATATAACGTGAAGCGACGCCAGTCATCTGTATTACGCCATTATTTTGTGCAAAAGTGGTTAATGGTAATGAACCGACGGCGGAGGCGATAACCGAAACCAGACCATCTGCCAGCACGCCGCCTTTCAGGCGTGACTGATATTCTTCTCCCTGGATAGGGCGGCGGGAAACCATTGCTGTGGCGGTGATATCCCCTACCGCTTCCAGCACACTAAGCAGATAAATGGTGCCGACCACCAGGAACTGATGGAGGTTGAAATTAAATCCGTATTTGAAAGGATGGGGAATAGTAATGAGGGGGAGATTGCGTAAACTGCTGAAGTCCACCATGCCAAGGCATAATGAAACCGCATAACCCACGCACAGACCAATGGCGATTCCGCCCATACGTAGTAGCGGACTGCGACAACAGTTAAAGCCAATAACCACAATCAGCACCAGTAAACCAACGCCAAGGTGCTCGTAGTTGCCGAACGTGCCACTGCTCTTGGCGGCAAAACCACCGCCAAAATCAATAATGCCAACTTTAATCAGGCTTAAGCCGATCATCAGTACAACAATACCACTGACAGTGGGAGTAATTACTCTGCGTAAATAAGGAAGAATAAAAGAGGCTCCGACCACCAGAAAGGCACCAACGAAGGAGACGCCGAGGAGTGACGACATGATTAATTCTTCATGAAAACCGTCGCTTTTCATGCTGCTACCCAGCGCAATCATGACTGTCACAAATGAAAAATTGACTGACTGAATTGAGAGTAGACCAGAACCGACGATGCCATAACGATTTACCTGCAACCAGGTACCAATACCAGAAGCGATCATCGCCATGGAAACCAGGTAGGCAGTGGTTTCTGCGGAAAGTTGTAAGGCCGCCCCCACAATTAGCGCGGGTGTTACCATTGGGACGAAAATTGCCAATAGATGGGTAATGGCACCAACGACAGCCTGATGAAAAGGAGGGCGATCCTCCAGTTCAAATATAAGGTCAGAACCTGCATGGTTTATATCAGACATCCCTTCACTCCTTTATAAAGTAAATTTGATCATCTGAATCAGTAAAATAAATTCCCACGAATTTGGGGCGCAGGACGCCTTGAGAACGGCTTATCTCATTTTCGCAGTTACTAATTAGTTATCTTTAATACAAGGGAAACTGGCCGCCGAAGCGGCCATTTATTATTTATATTTTTTTCAGTGCGGTGAGTATTTTCTCCGGTGTGAAATGCCATTCGCGTAACCAAATGCCGCAAGCATCGTGAATTGCGGTAGCAATTGCCGGTGCTGCACCGTTCACGCCGATCTCCGAGATTGATTTCGCCCCGAATGGGCCGACTTTATCGTCACTCGGCACCAGCACAGCGCGGAAATCACGCGGAATGTCGCCAATTTTCGGCGCGCCATAGCTGCGTAAATCACGCGTTAATGGGTGTCCTTTGGCGTCATAAATGATCTCTTCGCTCATGCTGTGGCCGATAGCTCGGAGGGTAGCACCGTAGATCTGCCCCAACGCTAACTCCGGGTTGACTGGAGTACCGCAATCCAGCAAGGCGTAGAATTTATCCAGGCGGATTTCACCGGTACGTGTATTGACGGCCACTTCAGCGAAGTTTGCCCCATACGGGAAGGCGAAATCAGGCGTGATGTAACTGGCTGTTCCCACCAGTGAACCAAAGCCAGTACCAGTTTCGCCTTTATGGGCAATATCCCCGAAACTGACTTCGCCTTTCTTGCCGCGAACGACACCCGGCGTTGCCAGTTGAACATCTTCCAGTGGCTCACCCAACATTTGCGCGCCGTGGAAAAGGATTTTGTCGCGTAAATTTTCCGCTGCCATACGTGCGGCGTTGCCTGAGAAGCAAGTGCCGGACGAGGCATACGCGCCTTTATCAAACAACGCATGATCGGTATCACCGGAGATAACATGCACGTCCTGCGGTGGACAATGCAGCACTTCGGCCGCCAGTTTAGTGACTACAGTATCCAGACCCGTACCGATGTCAGCACCACCAGAATGGACGATAAATGTACCGTCTGATTCCAGTTTGATCATGCAGTTAGCCTGATCGATATCAGGGATGCCTGATTTCTGCATAATAATGGCGACGCCACGACCCACGCACCAGTCACCTTCCTGCGCTTTAGGTGAAGACCATTGGATCATCTCACGCCCCTGACGCAGGATCTCTTCCAGTGCGCAGCTGGCAGCAGAAGGAACGGAGGTCGGTGCTTTACCTTCGCCAATTGCGCCGAGAATCTTCAGCTCTTGCCCTTCGTGTACCCGGTTACGTTCGATAATTTCCAGCTGGTCGATCTGCAACTGTTCAGCCAGTTCTGCTAATGCCATAGTGATAGCGAAGTTACCTTTCGGTGCGCCATAACCCTGATAAGCACCATTTGGGCAGATGTTGCTGTAGTAGGTGGTGACCTGGAAATCGACGTTATCGCACGGATATAACGGCAGTGATAGCGCCGGTCCGTTACACGGTACGGTGAGTGAGTGGTTGCCGTAAGGTCCTGTGTTGGCGCGGAAATCCATCTTCACTGCCGTCAGGCGACCATCTTTTTTGGCCCCCAGTTTGACGGTGACTTTCGCGACGTGACGAGAGGTGTTAGCAATAAACTCTTCTTCACGGGTGTAGCGGAACAGTACCGGACGCCCGGTCACGCAGGTTGCCCAGGCGCACACTTCTTCCAGCAGGATGTCCTGTTTAGACCCAAAACCGCCGCCTACGCGTTCTTTAATGACATGAACTTTATGCTGTTTCATGCCCACGAGACGCGCAACCTGGCGACGCAGGTGCCACGGTACTTGAGTGGACGCGTGGATAACCAGACGATCGCCGTCCATGCGGGTAAAGCAGATGTGTGTTTCAGTCGGGCACTGTTGTGCCTGAGTTGAATTATAGGTTCGTTCAATGATCACATCGGCGTCGGCAAAGCCTTTGTCCATATCACCAATATGACCATGAATACTGGCGGCGATATTTTTGCGAGGGCGAGAACCGATAGGGAAGTTGATGATCATATGCTCGCCGCGCTGGGCTGCATGGCTGTTATCGTCTTCCAGAGTATCTGGCGCACCAGCAACATACACCACCGGTTCATCGTGTACGACAGGCGCATCTTCCGCCATTGCCTCGTCAATCGACATTACTGGCTTAAGCACCTCATATTCAACGTCGATGAGCTTCAGTGCTTCGAGCGCAATTTCTTCATTTTCAGCTACGACCGCAGCCACGCGATCGCCGACGTGGCGCATTTTCTTGCCGAACATACGGCGGTCAAGCGGTGACGGTTCCGGTGCGCTCTGACCACCAGGTGTGTAGTAGATATCCGGGCAATTCAGGTGAGTAATAACGTGAACAACGCCCGGTAAAGCCTCGGCTTTACTGACATCCAGATGGGTAATCAGTGCGTGAGCGTGTGGGCTACGTAACATTTTAATGACGCAGGCGTCAGCGGTTACGCGGTCTTCAACATAGCAGGGTTTCGCCTGCACCATTTTGGCAGCGTCGGTTTTCGGGTAATGTTTACCAATAACTTCAAGGTCATCGCGGAAAGTTGGGGCGATATCAATCGTAGCCTGTGGGTTATTTTTACGTGCAACCGCCAGTTCAATGACCTGGTAGTATTGCTGCCAGCCAGCATCGCGGCTGAACAGACCAGAAAGCGCGTCGTCGATCTCTTCGCGGGTTGGTGTGGCGATGCGATCGAGAAGATCGGTGATAATCAGAGCCGCAGCCGGATCGTTATAACCGGACTGCACCACGCCGACATCAACCATTGCCTGTTGAACCAGACTTAATTCATTCCATTTGCCTAAGGATTCAGTGGTGAGAATGTCTGCGTTTTCTAACTGTGCTGCTATCAACAGGGAGGCGTTAAGGATATTACCGTTAAAAAGAATCGAGTCAGAACCGGCAAAACCGAAGCCATCATCACTGTTGCGCACAGAGTGCATACCCATGCCAAACAACAGCTTTTGCACGTTCTCACCAGGATTGGCCTTTAGCTCCTGGGGCGCGCCATTTAAAGTAAAGTGGATATTCATACGGCTTCCTCCCCAGCCTGTTGGCAGTCGGCATACAGGTCGGCTACCAGAACTCCCGTGATATAGCGTTTATAGGCCACGCTGCCCCGCAAATCTTCCTGCGGGAAAATGGCGTTGGCGATAGCCTGTTCAAGTGCATAGCCTTCCAAATTTTGTTTTTCGACATCGTGCAGACGCAGTGCTTTACTGGTGACGCCATCCAGCGCAATTCGCATACCGTCGTGGTCGGTTAACGCTACGGCTGCTGTCACTACCGTTAATCCAGCCTGGGAACGGCTAATTTTGCGAGTCGCACAGGTGCGGTACGGATCTTTAATGATGATTTCGGTTAGCAGGCGATCGCATGGGCAGGCCAGGTACTCTTCGATTGACAGTGTTTCACCATTGCCAAAAACCAGTTCAGCATCCAGAGCCAGCAGAACGGGAAGCAACACCGATTCTTCCTGCTGGGCGGCGATTTCGCCACCAATAGTCGACTGATTACGAACATGGCGAGAGTAAACAAAACCGAGTGCTTCGCGCAGTGCCGCAGGAATAAAGCGCGCATCACGCAGTGGCTGTAAGCGAGACATTGCACCAATACGCAGTGCGCCGTTATCCCAGTCAACCCAGTCCAGTTCCAGATCCTGTAAGGAAATGGCAATCTTTTTATCGGTGCGGGTTGGCGTGGCGTTGAGTTTGCTGCCGCCGGCAAACCAGACGGCTTCATCCTGGTAGCGGCGCTTCAGTTCCAGCGCCTGTTCGACAGAGTCGGGCCTGAAAAATTGTTCAATCATCTTCTTTCCTTATTTAACCCTCTTCCCTGAAGGAAGAGGGTTTTTGTCATTTATGCCAATGCATCCATACGACGCCACATACTGGCAGCGGCTTTTCTGGCTTGCGCATAAATGGAATCGCAATCGAAGTTAAACTGACGATCTTCATAGACCATCACGCCGTTGACCATCACGCTGTGAACGCTGCCTGACCCCATACCAAAGGCGATATGCCCAGCGATATTGTCTGCCAGCAGCGGCGTCGGCGAGTTGTAATCGCAAATGGTTAAATCTGCTTTATAACCGGCTTCCAGGAGGCCAAATTTCGCGCCAAAGTTGCGGCTTATCAGTTCGTTGCCGTTAGTCAGGGCTTTGGCAAAACTGTCAGGCCATAGCGGACCACCCGCATCGCGATGTTTAAAGAAGGCGAATTTCATCTCTTCAAACATGTCTGAACCAATGCCGTCGGTTCCCAACGCCAGATTGCGAATATCGCTAAGGTGATGGTTGTAGCCGACGTGGTTGTTCATGTTGGAACGAGCGTTATGCACCAGGAACGCATCGCGCTGATTGAGCAGAGCAATGTCTTCTTTTGACAAATACAGACCGTGAGCAACCAGCGTTTTGCTGTCGATGAGATCGTATTCTGCCAGCCGTACCAGCAGGTCTTTGCCGTACCAGTGGTGACTGTGAGACACGTCGTAAAGGTCCTCAGCGGCGTGAATGTGTAAACCACGCCCGGTAGCTTTCACTGCTTCGCGCAGCATTTCCAGTCCAGCATCCGGCACGGTAAACGGGGCGTGAGCGCCGATATGCGCTTCTACCAGATACGGCTCGGTTGCCGCTTTCTTCGCATCATCAATCTGACGGGCGAAGCGGATATTTTCTTCTACCCCTTCCTGTAACTCTTTAATGCCGTTGTTACGGTCAGTGGTTTCAAAACAGGTCATCGCGCGCAGGCCAACTTTTAAAAATGCGTTGCGCAGCGTTGAGAGCGACCCGCCGATATACGCCGGAGAAGCATGGTGATCGATAACCGATGTACATCCGCTTTTGATTGCTTCCAGTGAACAAATCAGTCCGCTGTAGTAGAGAGATTCTTCATCAAGGGCGCGATCGAGCCGCCACCACAGGTTTTTCAGCGTCGAGATGAAGTCCGGGCAGGGGGCGATGTTTGCCATAATTCCGCGGGAAAGCCCCGAGTAAAAATGATTATGCGAGCAGACAATCCCCGGCATTACAATCCGACCATGCATCTCTTTGTAGTTGGCTTCAGGGTAGCGGTGTGTCAGGGCGTTGCCGATAGCGATAATCACATCATTTTCGATGGCGATATCGACGCCTTCCTGCACTTTCGCCGGGTGTAGCTGTACTGCGGTGACATTCTTCAGAATCAACATGATTACACCTCCACGCGGCCCAGCAGATAATGATGATGCTGGTGGACATGGCTAATGATGCGGCACATATCGTTCAGCTCTGGCGGTACGTTGTTGAACTGGCCTTCGCTGTCGATGTTTAACACCCAGCTTTGGTTATTCAGACGCACGCGTACTCGGCAATCTTCCACCAGGAAGCCTGGGTTGCTGCTGTTATCAAAATCTTGCGACAGGCTAAAGACGGTGATTTTGTCTTTGTACGGTTTACCGTTCCACGGGCAGAACTGGGCGCAGTTGCCGCATTCGTTGCAGTAGGCGTCCAGGTGCAGTGTCTGGAAACGGTTCTGGAATCCAGGGACCGCAATTGACACGTTGGCGCGGTTCGGGCAGACATCCACACACTTGCTGCAAACGTAGTTACATTCAAGGCAACGTGCGGCTTCCTGAGCGACAAACGCGTCACGATCATCGCTGTTCACCAGGGTGACAGAGATATCGCCTTTGCGTTGGTAGATTTCCGTCGGGTTGACGTTGTTCCAGTATTTATCGCTTTGGTGTGAACGGATATTTTCCCGGCTAAGAATGGCATCCGATGCCCGACGAGCTGTGCCGACAGCTGCGACAATGGAGGACGGTCCGCGCTGTACGTCACCGATCATAAAGACATTAGTCAGGCGGGTTTCACCGTTATGGTCGACGTCTGGCCAGCCGTTGTTGTCCAGCGGCACGCCCATCGTATTCAGGGCTTCAGTATCCTGTTGTTCGCCAATGGCGGTAATCAAACTGTCTACGTGCAGTGTTACCGTTTCGTTGGTTTCTACCGGGCGGCGACGACCTTTCTCATCAGGTTCGCCAAGTGACATGACGCGCAACGTTAAGGTGCCATCAGCATCGAAGCGTTCAGGATTGTTCAGGAAACGGAACTCCACGCCATCGTGCAGTGCTTCTTCATACTCTTCGCGCCATGCTGGCATCTCTTGCAGTGAACGACGGTAAACGACGGTTGCTTTTTCAACGCCAGGCACGCGTAATGCCGCACGGGCGCAGTCCATTGCGGTGTTACCCGCCCCGACAACCACCACATGTTTACCCAGCTTGAGCGCAGTACCCTTGTTGTACTCGCGCAGGAAGGGGAGAGATTTCCAGACATTCTGGTTGTCGCCCGCCAGTTTCACACCGCTATTTTTATCAGTACCTGTGGCAATCAGAACGTAGTGGAAGCCCTGATTTTTTAACTGTTCGACGGTCAGGTCCGGCGAGCAACCGTACTCAAATTTCACGCCGTGATCGGCAACAAAATCGATATCGTGCTGAATTAACTCAGCCGGGATACGGAACTGAGGAATGATATTTTTCACCACGCCGCCCGCGTTAGCTTCGCGTTCAAACAGCGTGACCGGATGACCTGCTCTGGCAAGGAAGTAACCTGCAGCCAGGCCCGCCGGACCGGCGCCAATTACAGCAACCGGATGACGAGAACCAGAACCGGCTGGTTTGTGCCAGCGTTGCTTATATTCATCCCAGCCTTTTTCCAGGGCGACTTTTTTCAGTTCGCGGATATTCAACGCACTGTCGTAATCCAGACGAGTACAGTTGTACTGGCACTGGTGATCGCAAATATGGCCGGTAATCGCGGGCAGGGCGTTGCGTTGGTAGATAAGTTCCAGCGCGTCGGCATAGCGATGTTCCCCCAGCAGGCGAATATATTCCGGAATATCCTGTTTGATGGCACAAGCAGTAACACAGGGGGCAACGTAGCAGTCGGTCAGTGGCAGGTCTTCTGCCACTTCAATACGCTCTTCTGGCTTCCAGTGTTTCTGGGTGTATTCCATAGTTAGCGCATCTGCTGCCAGCCTGTTTAGCCGTTCGACGTCAACACGGTTAAGCTCCCAGGCGTCTGACCCTTCCAGTTCGCGCATGCAAGCGCTTAAGCGCAGATAGCCACCAGGTTTCAGCAGGTCAGTTGCCATGGTTATCGGGCGAATACCGGTATCGAAAATATCGCGGATAGTTAACTGGCTGGCGCCACCGGAATAAGAGATAGGCAGTTTGCCGTCAAAGGCGCGGGAAAGAACTGCAGCGACATTGATGGAGAGCGGGAACAGCGCACGCCCGGACATATACATCTCTTCGCCAGGCAGTGCGCCTTTATTGTTGATGGTGCCGAGGGTGTTAGTCAGTTTGACGCCAAAGCCGAGCGATTTTTCTTTCGCCAGCGCCATCAGGCGTTCCAGCATTTCCAGCGCCTGGGTTAGCTTGAGATCGTGATCAAATGACTCTTCTTTTAAGCCAATGTAATCGAAACCACAGCTATCGAGAATCTCGCGCACTCGCGCGTAACCCAATAAAGTTGGATTGAGTTTCACGAAGGTATTGAGCTCTTTTTCTTCCAGCATGTAACGGCAAATGGCTTCGATTTCATTTGGAGGGCAGCCGTGCATCGTGGAGAGGGTAACGCCTTGTACCATGCTGGTGGGGATACGTGCCGATAAGGCCTGCAAGCTTTCACGTTTTTCCTGCAAACCGTGGCGGGCTAAAAATGCGTCATCCTGGAGTAGTTTATGAAGCGTATCGCGGTATTGTGCGAACTTCGGATGTGCAGACGCGTCCATCATATTATCGATGAACTGCTGCATGGGTGGTTGTTTAATGCCTTCGAGGTTGTAACCGACGCTCATATTAAAGATGAATGATTTACCGGACTCGGACGGTTGGAACATAGCTTCGAGAAGATGCAGGGCGAACCAGGCTTTGAGGTATTCATCCCACGCTTTAAGCAGGGTAAATTCGGTGGACCATTCGGTGTTAAAACACTCGTCTTCGGCGTCGATACAGGGCTTTTCCAGCTCCAGACGATCGAGGATTTGTACTGTTTTAAGTTCGATGAAGCGTCCGCCAGTCAGCCAGGAAGTGACGATGTTTTGTGCGAGTTGCGTGTGCGGACCTGCGGCGGGGCCGACTGGTGTCGCACAGGTTTCACCGAAAACACCGACAGATTTACCTTTTGCGGGTGAGTAAAACTGTTGCTCGGGAATACCAAAGATTGAGCGTTGTTGTTGGTATTCATCAAATATGCGCGTCAAAAGTTCCTCAAACGGAATGGGACGCATAATATCCCCCATAACCCTCTCCTTAGCTTACACAGATATCATTGAGTGACCGGTATTGAGAAATCCGGTGGTTTAGGGGGATAGAGCAACAATCACACCACTCTTGCCAGGTTTGGCGGGAAATATAAAAAAATGTGAGGCGGCTCGAAACTTAATGGCTTTTTGTGAATGAACTCACAGGTGCCAAATGAGAATTAAAATCACTCCTGGGTATTATTGTTGTCAGGAGTTTTATCACTTTTTCTCATTTCTCAAAATCAGTGATTCTGTATCATTATGATAAAGACGTACTGAGTGGGTTTTATATTTGAACGCAATCGTTTAACTGGCTTTTCTAAATTTTAGTATGCTTTTTTTGCGCATTAATAAAGTCATTTGGAGTATCAATATCTAAAATTATTTCTTCATTTTCCATTTCGACGAAATAATGTTCACCCATGAGTAATGCCTGGCGCATATGGGTAACATTAGGTTGTTTGACCGCCTGCATCAGGCAGGATTTTGACACTAAAATCGGATGGCCAGGCGTACCATTATGGAGCGGGAGTATGGCTCCGTTGTTTCGTAAGTTCCAGATTTTTAGGAAGATATCTCTGTTAATGGTTGGCATATCACCATGAGTGAGAAAACAATGTTCTGTTTGTACCGCTGGCGCTGCGGCTTTTACCGAAGTCAGTAACCCCTGCGCATAATCTGGATTGTAGATAATAGTAATGTTGCTATGGCTTGCGTAGCGATTATGCAGTTCATTACCGCGATAACCAGTGACTAAAATAATTCGGCTACAAAACTGCAACGCATTTTTGATACTCGCGTCAAGAATTGTTCCCTGTTGCCAGGGTAACATCATTTTCCATTGCCCCATTCTTGATGATAATCCGGCCGCGGTAATTATACAGTCGATGGCTGACATAGTGGTTCCATTATTATATGGGCTAATAACGCCTGAAAATGTGTTACTCCCTGATTAATGCGTACTTATCCCAGAGAGGTCCATGAAGACTCGTGAAAAGTATAATTGACCCATCGGCGTTATTCATTGATTTAGGCGCGCAGAAACACCCCACTGTGATTTCTGTTGTTGGCGCCGGGGGGAAAACCAGTCTGCTTTTTTGGTTGGCGCAGTTATTTCAGTCCATCGGTAGACGCGTGTTAATCACTACGACCACACATATGTTTATGCCAGATTCACACTGGCCCGTGGTTTTCTGCCGTGATCCCGCAATGCTTCCTCACTCGTCTCTCAAATTCCCCATTTCATTTTGTTTTCACCGCTGGAAAGCGAACCAGGGAAAAGTGCAGGGATTTACGCCAGAAGTGATTGATGCACTGGTGCAACGACCAGAGTGTGACGTAATTCTCATTGAGGCAGATGGCTCGCGTGGAATGCCGTTAAAAGCGCCTGATGAGCACGAACCTTGCATACCCAAAAGCAGTTGCTGCGTGATTGCTGTGATGGGAGGGCATATTTTGGGCGCGCAAGTTGGCACGGAAAATGTCCATCGCTGGTCGCAGTTTGCTGATATTACCGGATTAACACCTGATGCAACCTTGCAACTGAGCGATCTCGTTACGCTGGTTCGCCACCCTCAGGGCGCGTTTAAAAACGTACCACAAGGCTGTCGGCGAATCTGGTTCATTAACCGCTTTTCTCAATGTGAGAATGCGATTGCGCAAAGCGAGCTACTTCAGCCGCTGCAACAACATGACGTAGAGGCAATCTGGCTGGGCGATATACAAGAACATCCTGCAATCGCGCGCAGATTTGTGAATTAGCGGCCCGGGCCTTCCGGGTTACTGAATGGATATCGATTGAGGTTGGTATGAATATTTTCACAGAGGCTGCAAAACTCGAAGAGCAAAATTGTCCTTTTGCAATAGCGCAAATTGTAGATAGCCGAGGCTCTACTCCCCGCCATTCTGCACAAATGTTAGTGCGCGCCGATGGTTCTATCGTCGGTACAATTGGTGGGGGAATGGTTGAGCGGAAGGTGATTGAAGAGTCGCTTCAGGCATTGCAGGAACGTAAGCCACGATTATTCCATGGACGCATGGCGCGTAACGGCACGGATGCCGTCGGCTCAGATTGCGGAGGCGCAATGTCAGTGTTTATCAGCGTACATGGTATGCGACCCCGGCTGGTGTTGATCGGCGCGGGGCATGTTAACCGGGCGATAGCCCAAAGCGCAGCACTGCTGGGGTTTGATATTGCTGTTGCCGATATTTATCGCGAAAGCCTGAATCCTGAACTTTTCCCGCCATCAACTGCGCTTGTTCATGCTGAGTCGTTTGGCGCGGCCGTGGAAGCACTGGATATTCGCCCTGATAATTTTGTCCTGATTGCCACGAATAATCAGGATCGTGAAGCCCTCGATAAACTCATTGAACAACCCATTGCATGGTTGGGGTTGCTGGCAAGTCGCCGCAAGGTTCAGCTTTTCCTGCGTCAATTGCGTGAGAAAGGCGTGGCTGAAGAACATATTGCCCGTTTGCACGCACCGGTGGGCTACAACATAGGTGCTGAAACGCCGCAGGAGATCGCTATCAGCGTTCTGGCAGAAATATTACAGGTGAAAAATAACGCGCCGGGTGGGCTGATGATGAAACCTTCTCATCCTTCCGGACACCAGCTGGTGGTGATTCGCGGTGCGGGGGATATCGCCAGTGGTGTGGCGCTACGTCTGTATCATGCGGGTTTTAAAGTGATCATGCTGGAAGTGGAAAAACCGACGGTGATTCGTTGTACCGTGGCGTTTGCCCAGGCCGTGTTCGATGACGAAATGACGGTTGAAGGCGTCACCGCGCGACTGGCAACCAGCGCTGTAGAGGCGATGAAACTGACTGAGCGTGGGTTTATTCCCGTGATGGTAGACCCCGACTGTTTACTGCTTGATGAGCTGAAACCACTTTGTGTGGTGGATGCTATTCTGGCGAAACAGAATTTGGGTACGCGTGCAGACATGGCTCCAGTGACGATCGCGCTTGGGCCGGGCTTTACCGCAGGTAAAGATTGTCATGCGGTGATTGAAACAAATCGTGGGCATTGGTTGGGACAGGTTATTTACTCTGGTTGCGCACAGGAGAACACTGGCGTTCCCGGTAATATTATGGGGCATACCACCCGGCGAGTTATTCGCGCTCCGGCGGCAGGTATCATGCGGTCCAACGTGAAGTTAGGCGATCTGGTACAAGAGGGCGATGTTATTGCCTGGATTGGCGAGCATGAAATAAAAGCGCCGCTGACGGGAATGGTGCGTGGTTTACTTAATGACGGGCTGGCGGTGGTCGGTGGCTTTAAAATCGGTGATATCGATCCTCGTGGTGAAACGGCTGATTTCACCAGCGTTTCTGACAAAGCCCGAGCGATTGGTGGTGGCGTACTTGAGGCGTTAATGATGTTGATGCATCAGGGCGTTAAAGCGACGAAAGAAGTACTGGAAGTGGCTTAAATGCAAATGGCCGGATGGTATTACCCACCCGGCCTGAGACTGATGACAAACGCCAAATTGCCTGATGCGCTGTGCTTATCAGGCCTACAAATGCTTTGCAACTCATTGAATATTAGATGTTTTGTAGAGTGGGTAAGGCGTTCACGCCGCATCCGGCATCAATAACGCGCACTTTGTTAACAATCTTTGGCCGAATGGCATCGCCACCCGGCCAATAAATTACTGAGAAATCACCGTTCCGGTTTTTCCTTCAATCCCTTCTTTCGCTTTGCTCAACACGGTAATCAGTGCTTCGCGACCTGCGCGAGAGCGGGCAAATGATGCGGCGGCTTCCACTTTCGGCAGCATAGAACCTTTTGCAAAATGCCCTTCTTCGATAAAGCGTTCTGCATCGGCCAATGACAGGCGATCGAGCCACTGCTCATTCTCTTTACCGAAGTTAATCGCCACTTTTTCTACAGCAGTCAGAATGATCAGCATATCGGCATCGATCATTTCTGCTAAACGGGCGCTGGCCCAGTCTTTATCGATAACCGCACTGGCGCCGCGCAGATGGTTACCTTCTCGAATCACAGGAATACCGCCACCGCCAACGGTGATCACAACCTGTCCTGCATCTACCAGCGCTTTAACTGTCTCTTTTTCAACAATATCTACCGGCTTAGGCGAAGCAACGACACGACGATAGCCGCGACCCGCATCTTCTTTCAGGGTATAGCCCTGTTTTGTCAGTTGCTCTGCTTCCTGCTCGGTAAAGAACGAACCGATCGGTTTGGTTGGGTTGAGGAAGGCCGGATCGTTAGCGTCGACTTCGACCTGGGTAACCAGCGTTGCAACGGGTTTATTAATGCCACGAGAAAGCAGTTCTTCTCTTAAGGCGTTTTGCAGATCGTAACCAATATATCCCTGACTCAACGCAACACAGACAGACATTGGCAGCATCGGTGAATGCGCTTCAGTTTTTGCAGCGGCTTCGAATGCCTGGTTAATCATGCCTACCTGCGGTCCATTACCATGAGTGACGATAACTTCATGTCCCTGGGCAATTAAATCAACAATTGCCTGAGACGTAATTTTTACCGCTTTCATTTGTCCAGCCAGATCGTCGCCCAGCGCATTCCCGCCGAGGGCGAGAACAATTTTCTTACTCATTTTTCCTCACTCATCATTCTTGATTGTGTATAGATCCCTGGCAGTGGTTAGAGCACGGGAGGGACAAACGGTTTGCGTCGCAGGAAACGTCCTCGTCCGGCTTTGCCTGTAAAGGTGCCGTCACAGAAAATCGTTTCACCACGGGATAAGGTTCTGACAATCGCGCCCTGACAGGTAAAGCCCTCCCAGGGAGAGTAGTCGGCGTTGTCGTGGAGATGGCGATGCTGAATTTGTTGGCTCTGGCGTGGGTCGATAATCACCACGTCGCCATCGGAACCGGGTGCTAATAATCCTTTTTGTGGCCACAGGCCAAACAGCCTTGCGGGCATCGCACTGGTTAATTCAACAAAACGCTCCGGTGTGATACGTCCCGTCATTACGCCACTGGAGAACAGCAACTGCATGCGATTTTCCACACCGGGCAAGCCATTTGGACAGCGGCTGAAATCGCCTTTAGAAATTTGTTGGCGCTGGGCCATCGAGAAGGTGCAGTGATCGGTCGCCACCACGTCAATCGCACCATCGCTGATGCCACACCACAGCTTGTCCTGCTCGCGAACGTTGCGCAGCGGTGGGCTAAGAATGAACTTCATGCCATCTTCTGTATCGTAACTGCGTTCGTCCAGCAGGAGATATTGCGGGCAGGTTTCAACCCAGACTGGCTGGTGATTCGCGCGAGCAAGGCGCAGATAATCCAGACCTAAGCCGTTAGACAGGTGCACGATATAGAGCGGGGCGTTACCGGCAATTTGTGCCAGGTTAATCATTCTGGCGATGGCTTCGGCTTCGCATTCCAGAGGTCGGCTCAAGGCGTGGTAGCGCGGCGCGGTTAACCCGGCGGCGATAAACTCCGCTCGCTTACTGGCGATTGCAGCGTCATTTTCTGGGTGTACAGTGGTCAGCGCGCCGGATTCATGCAGGCGGCGTAATGCCTGTAGGACTTCATCATCGTTGAGTTTGTATTGATAGGTTAAATAGAGTTTAAAACTGCTCAGCCCTTCTTCTACCATCATCGGAATTTCGTCGAGTATGGCGTGATTAATATGCTGGATAACACCGTGAAAGCTGTAGTCGATGACCGCTTTATGGGCGGCATAACCACGATAAACTTCCAGTTGATGGCGTAATCGGCAGCCATTCGGGCCAAATCCCATATGATCAATAATGGTTGTTGTACCGCCACACGCGGCTGCGCGGGTACCGGTAAAAAAATCATCACAACTGCGCGCGATGCCGACATCAATATTGAAATGTGTATGGACATCTACGCCGCCAGGGAAAACGTAACAGCCAGTGGCATCAATTTCTTCACAGGGGAGTTGCGGCGAAATATCTTTGCCTAACTGGCGGACAATACCGCTTTCAATCAGCAAGTCCTGTTTGGCTTGTCCATCTGCGTTAACGACAGTGCCGTTTTTGATCAATACGCGCATAGCAAACTCCAAAAAACCCTCCGGCGAACCGGAGGGAAATAGGTGAAGAGTAATTATTCTGTTGCCAGCCAGCTTAACGGGATTGCAGCGTACATAGCGGCACAAGTCACCAGGTGAGATTTCCAGGTTTTTTCGTTTGGCGCGTGTGCTTCAGGTTCTTTACCTGGTCCAAAGCCGATGACCGGAATGCCGTGACGGCCCATGATGGATACGCCGTTAGTTGAGAACGTCCACTTATCAACGACCGGTGCTTTGCCAAACAGACCTTCGTAGGCATTCACCAGCGTTTTAACGGTGAAATGATCTTCTTCCACTTTCCAGGTCGGGAAGTAGCATTCGGTTGGGTAAACCAGGCCAGTCCAGGACGGACGGTCGTAGTTGTACATAGAAACGACAGCATTGGCTTTCTGCACCGCAGGCAGGGCGCGGATTTCATCCAGCGCGCCTTCCCAGGTTTCGCCCCAGGTCAGGCGACGGTCGATGGAAACGGCACAGCTGTCTGCTACTGCGCAACGACTTGGTGAGGTGAAGAAAATTTCGGAAACAGTCAGAGTACCTTTGCCGAGGAATTCGTCATAGCCCAGACGTTGGGACAGTTCTTGTAATTCGCCAAGAATCGGGCCCATTTTGAAAATGGCGTTATCACCGCGTTCTGGTGCTGAACCATGGCAGCTAACGCCCTGAACATCAATGCGAATTTCCATACGACCGCGCTGACCACGATATACCTGGCAGTCGGTTGGTTCGGTACTGACCACAAATTCCGGGCGAATGCCGGATTGTTCAATAATGTACTGCCAGCACAGACCGTCGCAGTCTTCTTCTTGCACAGTACCGGTGACCAGCAGGGTATATTCATCTTCCAGACCGAGGTCTTTAATGATCTTACCGGCATAAACCATTGATGCCATGCCGCCTTCCTGGTCGGAAGTACCACGGCCACCGATCAGCTCGTCGGTTTCCATGCCTTCGTACGGGTCGAATTCCCAGTTTTTGATGTTACCAATGCCTACGGTGTCGATGTGAGCGTCCATTGCAACCAGACGCGGACCGTGGCCGATATAGCCGAGAACGTTACCCATCGGATCGATTTCAACTTTATCGAAGCCGACTTTTTCCATCTCTTCTTTAATACGATGTACTACACGTTTTTCGTCGCAGCTTTCACTGGGAATAGCAACCATATCGCGCAGGAAGCGAGTCATGTCTGCCTGGTAATCTTTTGCTTTTTCAAGAATCAGTTTGAATGGAATATTCTTAGCCATTATTTTTCTCCAGATTTTTTACTCCCCGTTTGGCGGGGAGTTGTTCCAATAGGGTGATTAAGGTGCTACAGAGTGTTTGCCTTCCCAGACAACTTCGCGGTAGTGCTTCACGTCGGTATCGCCTTCGGTGCTGATAACCAGGACGACGGCATCTTTGTTCAGAGCCAGTTTTTCCATCAGGCTTTGACGTTGCGGGTGATAATGAACAGCCGCGAGAACGCCCAAACCGACAGCGCCGGATTCACCAGAAATGATGCGTGGATCGTTGCCGTATGGATTACCCAGCACGCGCATACCTAATGCGGCAACGCTGTCCTGACAGGAGATAAATTGGGTGGCACAGTTACGTAAGATTTCCCAGCCCAGAGGGTTAGGTTCGCCGCAAGCCAGGCCCGCCATAATCGTGGCCATATCGCCGCCAACGTTGACGATGTCACCTTTGACGCCGGAGCGATAAATACAGTCAGCTTTGTCAGGTTCAACAATGATGCTGTGCAGATTTTGCGGGGTGTAAACATCCACCAAATAACCTAGTACGCCGCCGGCCATAGCGCCGACACCGGCTTGCAGCAGAACGTGAGTTGGTGTTACGCCCATTTCACGCATTTGCTCGACGGCTTCATCTGCCAGAGTGGCGTAGCCCTGCATGATCCAGGTTGGAATTTTGGTGTAACCTTCCCAGGCGGTATCTTGCACCACTTCCCAGCCGTGTTGCTGCGCGTGTTGCATGGTCAGGCGAACGGTATCGTCATAGTTCATATCAGTGACGATGCACTCGGCTCCGAGGTTCAGAATGGCGTCAACGCGTTCTTGAGCGGAACCTTTCGGCATGTAAATTACCGCGTTCTGACCGAGTTGCTGTGCTGCCCAGGCAACACCGCGCCCGTGGTTGCCGTCGGTCGTTGTAGCAAATGTCATTTTTTCGCCGATGGCATTTTTCAGATGCTCGAATGACAGCGTTTCGATATCAAGATGATATTTTTCGCACAATAATTGAGCGATGGCGTACGCACCGCCGAGCATTTTGAAGGCGTTCAGACCGAATCGTTTTGATTCGTCCTTAACGAGAATTTTCTTCACACCAAAAAGGTTTGCGAGATCGTCCAGCGCACAAAGCGGTGTTGGGCGATAGCCAGCAATTTTCTGGTGGAACTGGCGCGCCAGTTTTGCCTGGCTTTGCGAAAAGAGCGGTGATGTTTCGCCGTTGAAAAATTTGTTATCGGCGATATCAATCTTCAATGAGAAAACGGACATATCCTATCCTTTTGGCCTCTGAAAATAGAGAGCCGACCTGTCGATCGGCCCGAGGGGGTTATTTCACGCGTTCTTGTGCTTCTTTCAGCAGTTGTTCGAGCAGTGCGCCTGGTTTGGAATATTTACGGGACAGGATCATCGCTGCGATGATGTATGGCTTCCAGCTGGCTTCTTTGTAGGTTGCGATACGGTATTTTTCGAATACACCTTCAGTAACTTCACCTTCTTTGCAGGATACGCCGCTGATATCGGCTGGCAGGCAGTGCATATACAGGGCTTCGCCGTCGCGGGTCAGCTCCATCATCTCTTCAGTACAATGCCAGTCTTTGTGCTGTGCGTTCTGTGCCAGACACTGTTTTTCCAGCGCTTTCAGTCCTTCGTGATCATTAGCGCGCAGCAGTTCAGTACGCTCTTCCATCACTTTGTAAGGTGCCCAGGACTTCGGATAAACGATGTCAGCGTCTTTGAATGCTTCTTCCATGCTTGTTACCTGACGGAAGCTGCCGCCGGATGCTTTAGCATTGTTTTTAGCGACTTCAACGACATCCGGGATCAGGTCATAACCTTCTGGATGGGCAAGGGTGACATCCATACCGAAGCGGGTCATCAGACCGATGATGCCTTGTGGTACAGACAGCGGTTTGCCATAGCTTGGGGAGTAGGCCCAGGTCATGGCGATTTTTTTACCTTTCAGGTTTTCCAGTGAACCAAAGTGTTCACGTAACCATGCCAGGTCAGCCATTGATTGAGTCGGATGGTCAATATCGCATTGCAGGTTAACTAAAGCCGGGCGCTGCGGCAGTACGCCTTGCTTGTAGCCATCGTCGAGTGCCGCGCCAACTTCACGCATATAGGCGTTACCCGCGCCCAGATACATATCGTCACGAATACCGATAGCGTCAGCGCAGAAGGAGATCATATTAGCGGTTTCACGGACAGTTTCGCCGTGCGCAATCTGTGATTTACCTTCATCAAGATCCTGCTGTGCAAGGCCGAGCAGGTTAAGCGCAGAAGCATAAGAGAAGCGGGTACGAGTGGAGTTGTCGCGGAATACGGAAATACCTAATCCACTATTAAAGACTTTGGTAGAGATGTTTTCAGCACGCAGTGCTTTTAATGCTGCGGCAACGTCCAGTACTTGTTTCAGTTCATCTGGCGTCTGTTCCCACGTTAACAAAAAATCTTTCTCGTGCAGGTGAGAGGTCAGCGAATTGATATCCTTAATCAGCTCATTAACAGTTTTCATCATAAAGTCCCGGTAGTGGAATGACAGGCAAAGTGGTTTATTTCACTGTGACTTGCCAAAGTGATTGGTGTTTTCACAGCTATACCAGGGACTAACAATAAACATGCCAGAATTATCTACGCGGTCACGAAACGCTAATCTGACAGGGGATATGTGGGATTGATCACAAATTATCGCCACACTACGGAAGTTAAAAATATACGGAAACGTTTGGCTTTTTTAACGCAGTTATTTATTTGCTGCTAAGTATCAGAAATAAGATAAAGGGACAGGTGAAAACTCGTCAGTTTGATAAACTCACTCCCGTAATTCTCATATTGATATAGAAATGTGATATCACTTCCATAATTTCATTAGAAAGTGATAAAAATCTTATGTTTTTAGCAAAGCGATTTTTGCCTGAGTTAATATCGTTATGATCTGTGAACCATCAACGTCTTCAATGATCGACTTTTAAGTGATTCTGGAAGGTAAAGCTATGGAGCTTGCTAATACGCAGTCAGTTTTGATGCAAATTCAACCAACAATTCAGCGTTTTGCCAGAATGCTAGCCAGCGTTTTGCAGCTTGAGGTTGAGATCGTTGATGAAAACTTGTGTCGCGTCGCTGGAACCGGCGCTTATGGGAAATTTCTTGGTCGCCAGTTGAGTGGCAACTCACGCTTGCTCCGCTATGTCCTCGAAACGAAAACCGAAAAGGTCGTGACACATTCTCGCTTCGATCCCCTTTGTGAAGGCTGCGACAGTAAAGAGAGTTGTCGTGAGAAGGCGTTCCTGGGGACGCCCGTTATTCTGCAGGATCGTTGTGTCGGAGTGATAAGTTTGATTGCTGTTACTCATGAGCAACAAGAACATATCAGTGATAATTTACGCGAATTTTCAGATTACGTTCGCCATATATCGACTATTTTTGTCTCGAAACTCCTGGAAGATCAGGGGCCGGGAGATAACATCAGTAAAATATTTGCTACCATGATCGATAATATGGATCAAGGTGTATTAGTTATTGATGAGGAAAATCGTGTTCAGTTCGTTAATCAGACTGCATTAAAAACACTTGGCGTTGTGCAAAATAATATGGTTGGGAAACTTATTCGTTTCAGGCCATTAACATTTGAGAGTAATTTTACTCATGGGCATATGCAACATATTGTCTCGTGGGATGATAAAAGTGAATTGATAATTGGTCAGTTGCATAACATTCAGGGACGACAGCTATTTTTAATGGCGTTTCACCAATCCCATACCAGTTTTTCCGTGGCAAATGCATCTGATGAACCGCATATTGAACAATTGGTTGGCGAGTGCCGTGTTATGCGGCAATTAAAACGGCTGATTAGCCGCATCGCACCTAGCCCCTCCAGCGTCATGGTCGTTGGTGAAAGCGGGACCGGAAAAGAAGTGGTGGCCCGTGCTATTCATAAGTTGAGTGGGCGACGGAACAAACCCTTTATCGCTATCAACTGCGCGGCGATTCCGGAACAGCTTCTGGAGAGTGAGCTGTTTGGTTATGTTAAAGGCGCATTTACTGGCGCTTCTGCCAACGGTAAAACAGGGCTGATTCAGGCAGCAAACACGGGAACGCTGTTTCTTGATGAAATTGGCGATATGCCTTTAATGCTTCAGGCAAAACTGCTGCGGGCGATTGAAGCGCGTGAGATCCTGCCTATTGGCGCCAGTAGCCCAATACAGGTCGACATCCGCATCATTTCTGCAACAAACCAGAATCTGGCTCAGTTCATAGCCGAAGGTAAATTCCGCGAAGATCTTTTCTACCGACTTAACGTTATTCCTATCACTCTGCCACCGCTACGTGAGCGTCAGGAAGATATTGAACTGCTGGTGCATTACTTTTTACATCTCCATACCCGTCGTCTGGGATCGGTTTACCCGGGTATTGCTCCCGATGTTGTTGAGTTACTGCGTAAGCATCGTTGGCCAGGAAACCTGCGAGAGTTAAGTAATTTGATGGAGTATCTGGTCAACGTCGTTCCTTCGGGCGAAGTCATCGACAGTACGCTACTACCACCAAATCTGGTTAATAACGGTACGGCGGAGCAAAGTGAGATGCCAGAAGCCAGCGAGGCACATTTGGCTCTTGATGATGCTGGCGGCACAGCGCTGGAGGAGATGGAAAAGCAGATGATTCGCGAAGCGCTCTCACGGCATAACAGTAAGAAGCAAGTCGCTGATGAGCTTGGTATTGGCATCGCCACGCTTTATCGTAAAATTAAGAAATATGAATTGTTAAGCGCATAGTCATCAAAAAATCCGGCCTGAATTCAGGCCGGATTGCGTTTTACTTCGTTTCTTCACAGTCCAGAACAGTATTCACAATCATTTGATATCCGGTACAGCGACACAGATTCCCGGCCAAGCCACGGCGAATTTCCGTAATGGTTAACGGTTTCTCTCGAGGTTTTGCCAGCATTGCCGTAGTGGCCATAATCAGCCCCGGCGTACAAAAACCACACTGTACAGCGCCAGATTTCGCATAAGCCTGTTGTACATGAGAAAGTTTGCCGCCTTTCGCTTCGCCTTCCAGCGTGCGGATCTGTTTTCCTTCAGCCCATGCGGCCAGGTATAAGCAGCTGTCTATCGCGGTTCCGTCAACCAGCACCGTACAGGCACCGCATTCGCCAACGCAGCATCCTTGTTTGACACTAAGCAGCCCTTGTTCGCGGAGCAGTTCCGAAAGCGGCATACCTGGCGCGGCGTGAAGCTGAAAAGGCATATCGTTAATGATGCATTCAATAGTAATACTTTCGCTGTGATTCATTGCAATTTTCCCCCCGCCGCAGCGACGGCTTCGCTAATCACTTTTTTGGTCATCGTCTGAATGAGATGCAGACGGAACTCTTTACTTGCTCGCCATGAAGAACGCGGTGCGACATCCTGTAGGACAGATTCGCAGATGGCCTCCAGTGTTTGCTGGTTTAATGGCGCATTTTGTGCAGCCTGTTCGGCATGTTGGCAGCGAACCGGCGTTGGTGCGGCAACACCAAATGCCAGACGCAACTCGCTGAAGTAGCCGTTGTTCAATCGACAGTGAGCGGCACACCCGATTGTTGAAATATCCATCGCATCGCGCATGGCATATTTATAATGTGCGCTACCTGCGTGTTCTTTTGGCTGCGGAGGAAAATGAAACGCGACCAGAATTTCATCATACTCAAGGGAAACCTTGCCTGGTCCGGTATGAAAACCATTAATCGAGACGAAACGAACCCCACGCGGTGAATGGATTTCCAGCTTCGCGTCATAAATCAGTGTTGGTGTTGCTGAATCTGCGCTGGTGGCGCCGTTGCAAATATTTCCGCCGTAGGTCGCGACGTTACGGATTTGCGGGCCGGCAATAGACGAAGCCGCAGCGCATAATGCCGGGAGATGATGTTGCGTTAACTGATTTTCTATTAACTGAGTAAAGGTCGTCGCAGAGCCGATGCGTAGTGCACCATCTTCCGCCAGCGTAATACCCCGAAGCTCCGCCAGATTGTGGATATCAACAATATGGCGATAGCGATCATTGTGGTGGTGGAGTTGAATCAGTACGTCAGTGCCACCGGCGAGCAGTTTGGCCTGCGGATTTAGAGCCAGCAGGTTGGTTGCATCGGCAACGGTCGTTGCGCGATGGTAAGAAGCAAAATCAAACATGATGTTATCCTCAAATCAATCCTGCCAGATGGAACTCTTCATATAACCGTTTTGGTGTCAGCGGCAGCGTATTGATTGCGACACCGGTAGCCATCTTCACCGCATTACGAATTGCAGCGGCAACAGGAATAATTGGCGGCTCACCCAGTGACTTATGTCCGTATGCAGATTGTGGTTCATTAATTTCGACAAACGCACTTTCCAGTTGTGGCAGATCCGGCATGGTCGGCATTTTGTAATCCAGTAAATTTGGGTTACGCACCACGCCACTTTTCGCGTCGATGATCATCTCTTCAAAAAGCGCCCAGCCGATGCCCATCCCCATCCCGCCGTGTACCTGACCTTCAGCCAGCAGCGGATTAAGAATATGGCCCGAATCATGAACGTTGAGGATGCGGTTGATGGTGACCTTACACAGCGCGATATCGACTGTCAGATCAACAAAGGTACAGCCAAACGCAGGTGGGTTCGTGGTGGTTTTGATCGAGCTTTCGGCAGAAAGTTGCCCGCCACGTTCAGGATGATAAAACGCATCCATTGCCAGGTCTTTTAACGACAGTAACGCCTCTTCCGGTCTTTCAACCAGTACGATATGGCCTTTTATCAGGGTTAGATTCATCGCCGACAGATGCAGCATTACTGCGGCGTGAGCGATGATTTTCTCTTTTAATAACAGTGCCGCACTGCGCAGCGCAGGCGCGGCAACATAGCTCTGACGTGAGGCAAATGCGCCTGGATCGAATGGCGTAATATCGGTATCTTGCGTCGAAATTACGCGTACATCACTGACCGGAACGCCCACGGTTTCAGCCACCATTTGCGAGAACACGGTATCGGCACCCTGACCGATTTCCGTCGCGCCGCTCTGCACGTTGATGGTTCCATCCTGATTCATCAACAGGCGCGCGCCAGCGATTTCTACACCGACAGGCCAGGTATTCGAGGTGTAACTAAAACAGGCAACGCCAACGCCGCGGCGTAAATTGCCCTGCGGGTTCTGGCACCCTGCACGGCGTTTTTCCCATTCAAAGATTTCCCGCCCTTTTTCCAGGCACTCTGGCAATCCGGCACTGTATATGCGTTTGCCTGTGAGTGGATTTGTATCGCCTTCGCGGGCGGCATTGCGTAAACGAATTTCAACCGGGTCAATGCCCAGCGCTTCAGCAGCGTCATCCAGCATAGATTCAACAGCAAAAACCACCTGCGGTGCGCCATAGCCACGCATCGCACCCGCTGAGGGTAGATTGGTATAGCAAGTCTTTGAGCTATAAGAATAGGCACAGCGCGGGTAGAGATAAGCAACTTTATTGCCGCCTGCAGAAGCGATGGAATGACCGTGTGAAGCGTAAGCGCCGGTGTTAGACAGAACATCCAGGCTATAGCCTTTTAGCGTACCATCGCGGTTGACGCCCATTTGTCCGTCAATGGTAAAAGCGTGGCGAGTGCGGGTCGCCAGAAAACATTCTTCGCGGCTTAGGGAAACTTTAACCGGAATGCCGCCGAGTTTACTGGTCAGAAATGCCGCCATCGGTTCTTCCAGGACATCTTGTTTATTACCAAAACCACCGCCGACAAAGGGCTTGATAACCCGCACGCACGACCAGGGAATATCCAGCGCCTGACCGACAACGCGGCGGACAATGTGCGGGATTTGGGTGCTGGAAACGATGGTAATTCGTGAATCGTCTTCCATCCACGCCAATGAGGTCACACTTTCCATATGACAATGTTGAATGACCGGCGTCTGATAATGCCCCTGCACCTGGTAATCGGCAGCGTCGATTGCTTGCTGGACATTACCTGTCGACATTGTGCTTTGTTTCAGTAAATTGCCACCGCTATGGATTGGCGCTGCGTCTTCTGCCAGTGCCGCTTCTGGCGTGGTAATGACGGGTAATTCTTGCCATTCGATGTGAACAAGTTGCGCTGCTTTTTCCGCTGTGAGTTCATCACGGGCAACGACAATAGCAACCGCATCGCCATGATGGCGGACGTGGCGTGTTAACAGGGCGCGATCGGCGGTATCGCGTTTATTCTCATCCAGAGTCCAGGCATGGCCCGCCGTGGCAAAGGAAATATCAGGAACATCTTCCCAGGTAAATACGGCCAGTACGCCTGGTAAACTTCTGGCTTGTTCATCGTTAATGCTCACCGCATAACCATGTGCAATTGGGCTACGTACATATTTCGCGTAACACATGCCCGCCATAACATAATCGTCAGTATATCGTGCCCGCCCGGTGACCTTCGCAATGGCATCGACGCGCATGCATGATTCACCTGTAGCGGTTGCTTCCCGCGCTTCCATAGAAATCCCCTTGATTTGAACATTTGGTTCTTATGGCAATGATTAAGTCTTTGCAGGCAAGAATTACGCCAGAAACGACTATAAACACGAGGGGAGAGGGGAAGTGTGATGTCGTTAAAAAAACGCTACGGATGATGCATTTTTATCAGCAAAGAAAGTGAGTGCAGTTTATCAATATGAGCGTGATAAAAATCATTGTGATAAATGAGTATTAGAGGTCAATCAGGATGGTTCCGATGTTTGCCAATGGTGCTAATTGATTCTTTAACAGTTATTGATTCGTACATGCCTGTTCCCACGCAATGGATTGGGGATCTGACGGGGGGCTGCTATGATATAGCGTCTTGTTTTTTAGCGAGGAAAGATTTTGAGCGCAGGACGCCTGAATAAAAAAACTCTGGGTATCGTGATGCTGTTATCGGTAGGGCTGCTTCTGGCTGGCTGCTCGGGTAGCAAATCATCAGATACAGGAACGTATTCCGGCTCCGTTTACACCGTGAAACGGGGGGATACGCTTTATCGTATTTCACGCACCACGGGAACCAGCGTAAAAGAGCTAGCCCGACTCAACGACATCTCCCCCCCCTATACCATAGAAATCGGCCAAAAGCTGAAACTGGGTGGGGCGAAAAAAAGTAGTAACGGCACGCGCAAATCCACCGGCAAATCGACGACAAAAACAGCGTCAGTGACACCGTCTTCGGCCGTTTCGAAATCTTCATGGCCGCCGGTTGGGCAACGTTGCTGGTTATGGCCAACGAGCGGAAAGGTTATTATGCCTTACTCAATGGCAGATGGCGGCAATAAAGGGATTGATATTGCGGCGGCACGCGGGACGCCAATATACGCTGCAGGTGCCGGGAAAGTGGTATATGTGGGTAATCAGCTGCGTGGTTACGGTAATCTTATAATGATTAAACACAGTGAAGATTACATTACTGCTTATGCCCATAACGACACGATGCTGGTGAACAATGGGCAAAGTGTTAAAGCCGGGCAAAAGATAGCGACTATGGGAAGTACTGATGCGGAATCCGTGCGGCTACATTTCCAGATTCGCTACCGTGCTACGGCAATAGATCCTTTGCGCTACTTGCCGCCACAGGGTAGCAAGCCAAAGTGCTGATGGCGAATTAATCAGCAGTCAGTAGCAAGGCACTTGCTTAGGAGAGCGTAAGGTTTATAATGCCTTACGCATCTCGAAGCGGGCGTAGTTCAATGGTAGAACGAGAGCTTCCCAAGCTCTATACGAGGGTTCGATTCCCTTCGCCCGCTCCAGTTTCTTACTTTTTCTCTTTCTCAGTTTTTTTCGTAGTCATCGAATTCTTCCGTTATTGTTGATACGTTCACGTCAGATGTTGATAAATCCAATATCCCCTATAAAAATAGAGTGTATACCTCAAAATATAGAGCGCTATTCTGCTTATGATATTTATTGCAGATCAAGCGACCTCATATTGAGCATTAAAATCAATAATGCTATTAACTTTTGTCAATTGCTTCAATTTTTGAATGTTATTGATAATAACTAAATGATATTCTTTCTCTGTTCCGTGATAAGAGAACGCATTTCTTTCATTGTGTGTTGTAGAAACATATACATCAATGCATTTTTTTATTATAGCGGCTTTATGTCTTTTTGGTTCAAGTAGCAGTGACTGGTCTATACAAGCGATAGCATCTTCAATTCTTTCATTATATATATTTACCAGTGTCTTATAGTAATACAAGGAGGCTACATCTAATACTTGTGTCTGTGCATGGTCAAAAAAAATGCGTGATGCAGTCGTTTGTCCGGAAAGACCGGTTATCAGTCCCATAATTCCTAAAATATTTCCATCGAAAATATTTTTATCAGATACCTTATCTATAAAGGCCAATGCTTTTTGAGTTGCATGTTTAAGTTCGTATAGACCATGAAGTGCCATAGACATATGACACTCAGCCAACAGGCAGTAGCATTCATTGGTTATTGACTGAGCATTAGATTTATTTTTAACACTTTCAAATATAGTTATTGCATTGGCAATGCTTTCAGGCGTGAATTCATTCAGTTCATTTTTCCCGGCAGACATTTCGGCTGATAAAATATTTTCATCAGAAGGTACGTGTCGGGACATAAAACCTGGTTCTACTTTAGTTTTCTTCATTGCCAGATATAAGTTACTAATTATAAAGTGTGAGATTTTTTGTATGTCATCTGCCTCAAGATGTGTGCTGGCAATAAGATAAAAACTTTTTGCATCGATTACTTCAATATATAAACTATTAGAAGCATCATATTTGCTGATTCTTCCTGTGACAAAATAATCGGGTTTGAACCTGGCCAGGAAGGCTGTCTGAGATTTATTATCTATGCAATACTGGGTTGCAGCCATTGGATATATATATAGATCATCGGTTTTTTTATTTGAGATTAGTTGTACAAGTTCCTGATTAAGTGCTAATGGATCCCGACTGCTGTGAGATATTGTAAATGGAAATAAAGCAATAGTGCTGCCTGGAACATTATCTTGATTTTCTTTTATCTTGAATACTTGCCCACTGAATCGATAACCTTTTCTATATATGGTTTCAATGCAACGGTTGTAGCCAATTCTTTCAAAAATACATCTTAATGAATAGATGCATCGTGTAAGGGATTCGTCACTTACAATTACATTTTTCCATACAGATTCGATGATCGCATCTTTGGATACAACATTTCCCGCCGATTCAAGCAATACAAATAATACACCGAGTTCTTTCGGCGGGATGTAAAATTCCTCATTCCCTTTTGTAAGAATGCCATCTTCTGTAAGTATGATTCCATCAGGGAAATGATATGAGAACTTATTTTCTAAATCCATTAGCTCACCTCTATTAAGTTTGTGGTTTTTGGCATCCTGCATGAGTAACAGATATAACTGATATTCATATATTTCATTTAATATTTCTTTTTGCTAAATTCATCATGATTGTTTAAGTTAATTTATATTAGCTTGATGTGATTGTAATCTGAAATATTCTTAATTAATGATTTGTTAATCATGTAAGTATATAACCAATTGAAAATAATCGATAAAGTTATGATTATCACATTTCTTAATTTAATGTGATTGTTCATTTAAGATAAAATGATAGGCTGTGAGGAATAGCTATGCGTCGACTTACAATCTGGTGTGAAAGAATTATTGCAAGAGTAATTTTATTTATTAGCAACTATTATGTTTATGTGCTCTATTAAATATCTCTGTGCGAACCAGCGTTTATTTTTACACCATTATTGTCATAGTGGAGTGCGGAAGGGTTTTTTAATGACGGATGTAATTTGAATGGGGGAGGGGATTACCGCATAAACTGTCAGGGATGAAGATGGATATAAGAATATATAAAGATTATATTCCAATGCCTGAAATGTTACATTTGTTGTTTGGACCTTTAATTACAGATGCATCATCAAGTTGTTTTGTTACCTTGCGCAATACATAATTGCTCTATTGCCAATGCTTAAAAGAAAATCATGATTGTTCTGTTTTTGAACATTATAGCTTATCATTTTTCCCGGAAATATATAAAAATCAGGCAGGAGTTGTGCAAGATTATCGTCTGAAATTTGATCGATAATATCAAATTTATTTATTTTGGTAGAGGTAAGATGCAAAGTGTCATAATTTTCGATCCACGTATATTCAATATCTCGGCGAAATGATTTATAAGTGTTCGTGTTTTGTTTCCAGGTACCGCTAAGTGCAACAGTTCCTGTCTTTTTATTTTTATTATACATAAAGTCAATAGTGAGATTAGCCCTCCCTTGGTCATTAAATATAATCCAATTGGCCGTGCATTTCTCATTGTATACTATTTGTTCTTTGGAATAATGATAGGCAATAAAAAAAATGAAGCCACTGAGAAAGCATAAAATAATAAACAGCGTTTTTTTATAACGAATCATGGTTAACTCCGCGATACGATAGAGTTAAACAGTCTGCAACTGTGTTATTACTATGGTTCTTTTTGCATGCCATAACAATCAATCCGGGAGATGACTTATCGAGAGGGAAATATAGCCAGGGGTATTTTTTACAATCAATTCCAGATCCTAATATACGGTTCTTATATTTATCGAGATCTTTCAACCCATCAATGCTATCTTCTGTAACATTGAAATGACAACCATTTATTTGTGCAACAGTTTTGTAATCTTTAAAGAATGATTTGGGTTGACTATTGTGCCAGAGAAAAAATGCGGTAAGCAAACCTACGGCAAATGCACTTAGCATGGGTAAATAATTTTTAGATAGCCTGACTATATTTCTGAGATAATTATCTGGATGAGCACTTGTCTCTTTAAACTCATCTTTAACGTTCAAGCATTGGGGAGATATGGTCTTTTGTGCATCTGCAGAAGGGATTATTACATGGTTTTCTATGTTTATATCATTACTGAGCTTAAAACCTTTTCTCGGCACGGTTGCAATAAGCGAATGGTTGGTTTCACCAACCGTGCGAAACCCGCGTCTGATAATCGATATATTTTGATATAACGTGTTGACCGGTACTCGCATGCCTTCTTCTTCCCAGACTCTGGAGAAAAAATCCTGTTGTGCAACCACATCAGGAAAGGCTTCAAGTAGCAGCGATAAGCACCTGCTTGCTGGCGTTGTCAGAACGGCGTTAAGCTCGGCGTCATGTACCGAAATTAATTTTCTGTGCTCTGGCCAGAACTCAATATTATCGTTAATAATCCAGTACATACGTCAATGAAACATAAAATTAAGTAAATTGAAATTATATAGTTTGATAAGTATATTAGTATTCATGGAATAAATATATATTAATTTTATATTTATCATGCAAACTATAGTTGTAGCATATCAATGCAACTTAAAATTCCATGTGAATTAACAAATTTAACACTCTTAACCGTTGTCTTTATGCCTTCTTCTCTCAATATCTTTTCATTTTTGCGGTAGCGCGTAAGGTGACATAATTAAATAAGCGCTCAAATAAACTGAATTAAAAGTTCATGTGATAAAATACGGGCATCTTTATAAGTGCCCGTATATACAATGCTTATTATTATCGACAGTTATGTTTCAGTGCTGAACGGAGTGTGAACGGATAAATAATTCGTTTATTTTACCACCCATCCTTTTTTCAATTCTTTGCTTGTAGGCGTAGATGCTACGGATATCCATATCAAGAACCTCTGCAATCTGATATGGATTATAACCAGAAACCATATGTCCCATAATGGTGAATTCCATTTGAGTTAACGTATTGCCTCTGGTAAATGACAAATAACGACCAATGAATAGTTGCCTGATCTTTTCGTTAGCAATATCCAGTCCATCATCATTATATATAATGGCTGATATCGCGGAGTTGTGTTTCCTCCAGTAATTAGCAAGAGATTGCATATTTCGATCGCTTACTAACACTATTCCCATCTCAGTACTCGTAAGATAGTCGATCCAGTCACTCTCTAAAAAAAGGCGTAAAAAGCTTACTGAAAAATCTACAAAAATATATCCACTTAATCGAGCGTTGTGGTTTTTACTTAATATACCTTCAACCACGCCACGATTAAAATACGAACTCTCTTCGGGCCACATACAAAAACATGCATTTGCACAATACTGCAAACGTGGTGATTTTTCTGGCATTATTTGGCAATGCATTGAGCAACTATTGCATGTAAGACTTTTATAGCGACTACAAAGCCTCATGTTAATAACCTCCCTATTCATAGATAATTGCATAATTTCATTGGTTATTGATGATGTCAATACACTCTGATTTAGTAAGCTTTTTATGAAAAATTGTGTTTAATCCGTATTTGTCATTATTCTTAATGGTATATTTAAGCGTGCATCATTAAGCTTTAAATGTGATTGGATTTCACTCAGTTAATCATATTGGCCTTATTGCAAATCAGACAAGTGCCTAATGTATTAAGAATATCTATACTGCAAATTGTTTTCGAATGACCAGAAGATATCTTGTAAATCTAAGTGATGCATCTTAAATAGTCTTAATTAAGATGTTCAGATTTTTATTTAGGATAACAGCTTGATAATGCTCGTTTAAGTTATGGAGCGTTTGGAGGGTGTGAACAAAGCAAGATGTGCATTGTAAGAATTGGAATGGTTCAAAATAGTGGTTATTTTGAACCATTCACATCAGTGATTAGCTAAAGAACATTACCGATACGCACAGGATACCGACGATCAACGTAATTAGATTTCCGATGGAACGCCAGGGCTTAAGTGCCGGGATGAGATATGTTGACAGCGTTGGCATGATAAAAAGAATCATGGCAATAAGTGGACCACTGATCGCATAAATCATCGAAATTGCATTAGGGTTGATGCAGCAAACGATGAAAGTAATCAGTGATACTAACATAATTGACAGCGCGCGGTTAAATGCACGGCTTTTTTTAACCCCTGCCTGCTGTAGCGTTGTTTTGACTAATTCCGTTGCACCTTCAATAACACCAAAGTAGGTACCTAAAAATGATTTAGACATTGCTACAACCGCGACAATTATTCCCGAAATCGACAACCATGTAGGGGCATTTGGCAGCATAGAAAGTGCCGATAAAATGGTAACACCCTCTTCTTTAGCTGTTTCAATATAAGATGGTGGTATTGATAACAGGCAGCTAAAGACGAAGAAAAGCACGCTCACACAAATGATGAGATAAGCGATTTTCATAATTTTTTTGCATTTATCCATAGCGTGTTCGCCATATTTTTCACGTCTATCAATAGCAAACGTAGAAATAATGGGCGTATGGCTAAAGGCGAAAACCATCACGGGAATCGATATCCATATCTGGTGAAGGGTATTCTGATTGAACTCTACTTGGGTAGTTAATAGAGCTGGTTGCCAGCTACCGACGAGGTAGAAAGAAAGAAATAAGAAATAGGCAATTAGTGGAAACACCAAAAATCCCATTACCCGAATTGTGGCATGGCGCCCCATCAGAAAAATGAGATTCAGAATTAACACAACACCCAGACTCACCAGCATACGAATGCGCAGGTCGATGACCATATGCTTTGCCAGCTGTTCTGTCAGCGAATTGGTGATCGCCACTGCATATATCAACACGACGACAAAAAAAGCAATGAAGTAAAGAGTGGTAATCAGATTGCCGATCTTCTTGCCATAGTAATGAGTTACTGCGCCAGTAATCCCTTCGCCTGCGGATGTTTTTGAAGAAAGGATGAACTGGCACAGGGCCTTATGTGGCCAATATGTTAAAGGCCATGCGACCAGTGCTGTAATAAACAGGACTACCGCTCCCGCTGAACCTAGCTGAATAGGGAGAAAGAGCGTGCCTGCGCCAACGGCTGTGCCGTAAAGTGCGAAGCTCCAGAGAGTTTCTTCTTTTGACCAAATTTTAGACATTATTTGAACGTATCATCTACAAATTAAGAAAAATGGAGGGCAATTTACCATAAACCAGGACAAACATGGGAGATTAACGCTATATCAGCTCATGGATTCATGGGTTAGTAGATGCAAACATTGCGTGCCAGTTGGGTATCCATCCCTCATTCCGGTGAATTTCCTTTGTGATAAAAATCACTATTTTTAAACATTTAAAATAATTTTTATTAACAATCATTTACTATTGCGCTGTTAATCTGTGCGAGGTTGTGATGAAAGACGTTGTGATTGTCGGTGCGTTACGAACACCTATCGGCTGCTTTCGTGGGGCGTTGGCTGGCCATTCTGCCGTAGAACTTGGTAGCCTGGTCGTGAAAGCGTTATTAGAACGCACTGGCGTTGCTGCACATGCGGTGGATGAAGTGATTCTGGGGCAGGTTCTGACCGCAGGGGCTGGGCAGAATCCAGCACGGCAATCGGCCATTAAAGGTGGTCTACCCAACAGTGTTTCGGCAATTACGATTAATGATGTTTGTGGTTCCGGGTTAAAAGCACTGCATCTTGCCACACAAGCGATCCAGTGTGGCGAGGCTGATATTGTCATCGCCGGTGGTCAGGAAAACATGAGTCGCGCACCACATGTCCTGACTGATAGCCGTACCGGAGCACAGCTTGGCGATAGCCAACTGGTTGATAGTCTGGTGCATGATGGCTTATGGGACGCGTTCAATGATTACCATATTGGTGTCACTGCCGAAAATCTGGCGCGTGAATATGGCATCAGCCGTCAATTACAAGATGCCTATGCACTTAGTTCACAACAAAAAGCGCGGGCGGCCATTGACGCTGGACGATTCAACGATGAGATTGTCCCGGTAAGAACGCAAAACAATGGGCAGCTGCTGATTGTTGATACCGATGAACAGCCGCGTACGGATGCCAGTGCAGAAGGGCTGGCTAGCTTAAACCCATCATTTGATAGCCACGGTTCTGTTACTGCGGGTAATGCTTCATCTATTAATGATGGTGCTGCTGCAGTAATGATGATGAGCGAAGCCAAAGCGCGAGCATTGAATTTACCCGTGCTGGCACGTATTCGCGCCTTTGCCAGTGTTGGTGTCGATCCTGCGCTGATGGGGATTGCTCCGGTATATGCGACTCGCCGTTGCCTTGAGCGTGTGGGCTGGCAGCTTTCTGATGTCGATCTTATTGAGGCTAATGAAGCGTTTGCCGCGCAGGCGCTTTCTGTTGGCAAAATGCTCGAATGGGATGAACGTAGGGTCAATGTTAACGGTGGCGCAATTGCGTTGGGTCACCCGATTGGCGCATCCGGTTGCCGTATTCTGGTTTCTTTGGTCCATGAAATGGTAAAACGCAACGCGCGTAAAGGGCTGGCTACACTTTGTATTGGCGGTGGTCAGGGCGTGGCGTTAACTATTGAACGTGACGACCCGATCTAAATTCCTTTCTATTCGTTAAACATCTGCCGCCATCAAGCCATTTCATGATGATGGTTGGCACGTCTGCGCGCATACTCCATAGACGCTGAGTTTTGCCTTCACCTGACTTATTCGTGATCGACGCGACACTTTTCTCAATCCCTTATCTAAAAATGAAACAATGTTTTATTTTTGATTGAAAAGCGCACTGTGCAGGCATATCATCCTTTAAAGAATAAAACGAAACGATGTTTCACAATCGTTGTAATTTTACAGTTCAATGATTATCGGAGGTTGATGTGGACGTAAGACAGAGCATCCACAGTGCGCATGCAAAAACGCTGGATACACAGGGGCTGCGCAATGAATTTTTGGTTGAAAAGGTATTCGTCGCGGATGAGTACACGATGGTTTACAGCCACATTGACCGCATTATTGTTGGCGGCATTATGCCGGTAGCAAAAACGGTTTCTGTTGGCGGGGAAGTTGGAAAACAACTGGGCGTGAGCTACTTCCTGGAGCGTCGCGAGCTGGGCGTTATTAATATTGGCGGCGCTGGTACGATTACCGTCGATGGTCAATGCTACGAAATCGGTCACCGCGACGCTCTCTATGTTGGCAAAGGTGCAAAAGAAGTGGTCTTTGCCAGCATTGATAGTGCCACTCCGGCGAAGTTTTATTACAACTGCGCACCTGCTCATACGACGTATCCCACTAAAAAAGTGACCCCGGCTGAAGTCGCTCCGGTTACGCTGGGCGATAACATCACCAGTAATCGTCGCACAATTAACAAATATTTTGTGCCAGATGTGCTGGAAACCTGCCAGTTGAGCATGGGGCTAACGGAGCTGGCTCCGGGAAACCTGTGGAATACCATGCCATGCCACACCCACGAGCGTCGGATGGAAGTTTACTTCTATTTCAACATGGATGATGACGCCTGCGTTTTCCACATGATGGGGCAACCGCAAGAAACGCGTCACATTGTGATGCATAACGAGCAGGCAGTCATTTCCCCGAGTTGGTCTATCCACTCCGGCGTAGGGACCAAAGCTTATACCTTTATCTGGGGCATGGTCGGTGAAAACCAGGTCTTCGATGATATGGACCACGTTGCCGTTAAAGACCTGCGCTAGTTGCGGGCAAAATGAATAAGGTATTATCATGATTTTAAAAGAATTTTCTCTTGATGGTAAAGTCGCGGTAGTCACTGGCTGTGACACTGGACTGGGGCAGGGGATGGCGCTGGGACTGGCGCAAGCGGGCTGTGATATCGTCGGCATTAATATCGTTGAACCGACAGAAACCATTGAACAGGTCACGGCGCTGGGGCGTCGCTTTTTAAGCCTGAACGCCGATCTACGTCAGATTGATGGCATTCCTGCACTGCTGGATCGTGCAGTAGCAGAGTTCGGCCATATTGATATCCTGGTCAATAACGCCGGATTGATTCGCCGTGAAGATGCACTCGATTTCAGTGAAAAAGACTGGGATGATGTGATGAACCTGAACATCAAAAGTGTATTCTTCATGTCTCAGGCGGCGGCGAAACACTTCATCGCACAGGGCAACGGTGGCAAGATTATCAATATCGCGTCCATGCTCTCATTCCAGGGGGGGATCCGCGTACCTTCGTATACTGCATCAAAAAGCGGCGTGATGGGCGTGACCCGTCTGATGGCGAACGAATGGGCAAAACATAACATCAACGTTAATGCGATTGCTCCGGGCTATATGGCGACCAACAATACCCAACAACTGCGGGCTGATGAACAGCGTAGTGCGGAAATTCTTGACCGCATTCCTGCCGGACGCTGGGGGCTACCGAGCGATCTGATGGGGCCGGTGGTATTCCTTGCCTCGAGTGCTTCAGACTATGTGAATGGTTATACCATCGCCGTAGATGGCGGCTGGCTGGCGCGTTAAGTTATTCAATTCACTTTTATGGCCCTGCCGTATGGCAGGGTTTTTTATACCTGCAGATCATCATAATCCATATCTCGGTTATGAAATAATCCATATCAATTATCAATTAATAAATTTTATGAGTTTTATCTGCTTTAAAATTATGTAGTTAATAATAACGTCAATAATTTTACTTAATTTGAAAATTGGAATGTCCATCACATAACCGCATGTCGTAGCAATTTAATCCATATTTATGCTAATTCCGACCTGACACCTGTATGAGTTGTTCACGTATTTTTTCACTATGTCTTATTCTCTGCTGGCAGGAAAAAATGGTGACTATCAATACGGAATCTGCTTTAACGCCGCGTCCTCTGCGAGATACGCGTCGTATGAATATGTTTGTTTCGGTAGCTGCTGCGGTTGCAGGATTGTTATTTGGTCTTGATATCGGGGTTATCGCCGGAGCGTTGCCGTTCATTACCGATCACTTTGTGCTAACCAGTCGATTACAGGAATGGGTGGTCAGTAGCATGATGCTCGGCGCGGCAATTGGTGCACTGTTCAATGGTTGGCTGTCGTTCCGCCTGGGGCGTAAATACAGTTTGATGGCAGGGGCCATCCTGTTTGTGCTCGGTTCGATAGGGTCGGCTTTTGCGACCAGCGTAGAAATGTTAATCGCCGCTCGTGTGGTGCTTGGTATTGCCGTGGGGATTGCCTCTTATACAGCTCCACTGTACCTCTCTGAAATGGCGAGTGAAAACGTACGTGGCAAGATGATCAGTATGTACCAGTTGATGGTAACGCTGGGCATCGTGCTGGCGTTTTTATCCGACACGGCATTCAGCTATAGCGGTAACTGGCGTGCAATGTTAGGTGTTCTTGCCTTACCGGCAGTCCTGCTGATTATTCTGGTTGTTTTCCTGCCAAATAGCCCGCGCTGGCTGGCGGAGAAAGGGCGTCATATCGAGGCGGAAGAAGTGCTGCGTATGCTGCGCGATACATCAGAAAAAGCGCGAGAAGAACTTAACGAAATTCGTGAAAGCCTGAAATTAAAACAGGGCGGTTGGGCGCTGTTTAAGATCAACCGTAACGTCCGTCGCGCGGTGTTCCTCGGTATGTTGTTGCAGGCGATGCAGCAATTTACCGGTATGAACATCATCATGTACTACGCGCCGCGTATCTTCAAAATGGCGGGCTTTACGACGACCGAACAGCAGATGATTGCGACTCTGGTCGTAGGGCTAACCTTTATGTTTGCTACTTTTATTGCGGTGTTTACGGTAGATAAAGCCGGGCGTAAACCGGCACTGAAAATTGGTTTCAGCGTGATGGCGTTAGGCACTCTGGTGCTGGGCTATTGCCTGATGCAGTTTGATAACGGTACGGCTTCCAGTGGTTTGTCCTGGCTCTCTGTTGGCATGACGATGATGTGTATTGCCGGTTATGCGATGAGCGCCGCGCCAGTGGTGTGGATCCTGTGCTCTGAAATTCAGCCGCTGAAATGCCGCGATTTTGGTATTACCTGTTCGACCACCACGAACTGGGTGTCGAACATGATTATCGGCGCGACCTTCCTGACGCTGCTCGACAGCATTGGTGCTGCCGGTACGTTCTGGCTCTACACCGCGCTGAACATTGCGTTTGTGGGCATTACCTTCTGGCTCATTCCGGAAACCAAGAATGTCACGCTGGAGCATATCGAACGTAAACTGATGGCAGGCGAGAAATTGAGAAATATCGGCATCTGATGTCTCTGGCCGGATGTGCTGTACATCTGGCCTTTTTTTCGCTAATAGAGATCGGGGGCCAGGCCGTTGAGTTCCTTATTCAGCCTTGCTGCATTAACTCACTAGTCAGGAGAAAGGAATGAAAACAATTGGTCTGCTAGGGGGGATGAGCTGGGAATCCACTATTCCTTACTATCGTCTGATAAATGAAGGCATTAAACAGCGACTTGGTGGGCTTCACTCTGCGCAAGTGCTGCTACATAGCGTTGATTTTCATGAAATAGAAGAGTGTCAACGTCGCGGGGAGTGGGATAAAGCAGGAGAAATTCTGGCTGAAGCGGCACTTGGCTTACAGCGGGCGGGGGCTGAAGGCATTGTGTTATGTACCAATACGATGCACAAAGTAGCGGATGCTATCGAATCCCGTTGTTCACTGCCTTTCTTACATATTGCGGATGCCACTGGACGTGCAATTACCCGTGCCGGAATAACTCGTGTGGCGCTGCTGGGGACACGCTACACCATGGAACAGGATTTTTATCGTGGGCGACTGGCGGCGCAATTTTCCATCGACTGTCTGATCCCTGAAGCGGATGAACGGGCGAAAATTAACCAGATTATTTTTGAAGAACTGTGTCTGGGGCATTTTAGCAAAACATCACGCACTTATTATGCGCAAGTGATTGCTCGCCTCGCAGAACAGGGCGCGCAGGGCGTCATTTTTGGCTGTACGGAAATTGGTTTACTGGTGCCAGAAGAGCGCAGTGTTCTGCCTGTGTTTGATACTGCGGCTATTCATGCCGAGGATGCAGTAGCCTTTATGCTGTCGTAATTCACTACAAAATAGCCTCAAGAGCGGCAACCAGTTTTGGTAAACCGGTTTGTAAATGCTTGCTGAATGCCTGCACCAGTGCTGATGACGGACGATGTAGAGGGCGAATCAGGCTGACGGTGAAGGGAACCGCAATACTAAATCGCCGCACCACTAACCCACTTGCCGCATAATCCAGAGCGGTGAGTGGGTTAACTACCGAAACTCCCGCTCCCGCCCGTACCATCGCGCAAACTGACGCGGCGCTATGGGTTTCTACTATCATGCGTCGTTTAACCTGATTCTCACTAAACAACTGATCCAACAGCTGGCGATAGCTGTCAGTGCGGGAAAGGCTGATGTAGTTCTCACCGTGAAAATCTTCCGGTGTTAATACCTTTTTTGCCGCCAGCGGATGGCCCGGCGGTAAAACACACACTTCGTCTAAAGACAGTAATTCGGTGCGTTCCGTACCCGCAGGCGTATGCAGCGTTTCGGTGAGCCCTAGATCATGACGCTGTGCCGAAAGCCACTCTTCAAGTAGCGGTGATTCCTGCGGGACAATGTTTAAGCTGACTTCAGGATAACGGGCCAGAAACGGTTGTAGCAGCGGCGGCAAAAAAGACTGCGAAAAGACCGGCAGGCAGGCAATAGACAGTTCTCCCTGGCGAAACTCGCGCAGACTTTCGGCGGCACTGACGATGCGATCCAGCCCGTACCAGGAGCGCTGCACCTCTTCAAACAGACGCAGCCCTTGAACGGTAGGGTGTAATCGACCGCGTACGCGTTCAAACAGTTTCAACCCGATCACCTTTTCAAAGCGCGCCAGTTCGCGGCTGACGGTTGGCTGTGAAGTGTGCAGCAGTTGTGCCGCCTCAGTCAGGCTTCCGGCGGTCATAACCGCATGAAAAATTTCAATATGACGTAAGTTAACGGCGGCCATTAGCATTCTCTCGCAATCCGGTAATCCATATCATTTTTGCATAGACTCGACATAAATCGATATTTTTTATTCTTTTTATGATGTGGCGTAATCATAAAAAAGCACTTATCTGGAGTTTGTTATGCCACATTCACTGTTCAGCACCGATACCGATCTCACCGCCGAAAATCTACTACGTTTGCCCTCAGAATTTGGCTGCCCGGTGTGGGTTTACGATGCGCAAATTATTCGTCGGCAGATTGCAGCGCTGAAACAGTTTGATGTGGTGCGATTCGCGCAGAAAGCCTGTTCCAATATTCATATTTTGCGCTTAATGCGTGAGCAGGGTGTGAAAGTAGATTCCGTCTCATTGGGTGAAATCGAGCGTGCGCTGGCGGCGGGATATAATCCGCAAACGCATCCCGATGACATCGTCTTTACCGCGGATGTTATCGATCAGGCAACGCTTGAGCGCGTCAGTGAATTGCAAATTCCGGTGAATGCGGGGTCTGTTGATATGCTCGATCAACTGGGTCAGGTTTCGCCAGGACATCGGGTATGGCTGCGCGTTAACCCGGGGTTTGGTCACGGACACAGCCAAAAAACCAATACCGGTGGTGAAAACAGCAAGCACGGCATCTGGTATACCGATCTTCCGGCTGCGCTGGAAGTCATACAACGTCATCATCTGCAACTGGTTGGCATTCACATGCACATCGGTTCTGGTGTTGATTATGCGCATCTGGAGCAGGTGTGTGGCGCGATGGTGCATCAGGTCATCGAATTCGGTCAGGATTTACAGGCTATTTCTGCGGGGGGCGGGCTTTCTGTTCCGTATCAGCAGGGAGAAGAGGCGGTTGATACTGAACATTATTATGGTCTGTGGCATGCTGCGCGTGAGCAAATCGCCCGCCATCTCGGTCACCCTGTGAAACTGGAAATCGAACCGGGCCGCTTCCTGGTAGCGCAGTCTGGTGTGTTAATTACCCAGGTGCGGAGCGTCAAACAAATGGGGAGTCGCCACTTTGTGCTGGTTGACGCTGGATTTAACGATCTGATGCGCCCGGCAATGTATGGCAGTTATCACCATATTAGCGCGCTGGCGGCTGATGGTCGCTCTCTTGAACATGCGCCAACGGTGGAAACCGTTGTCGCAGGGCCATTATGTGAATCGGGCGATGTCTTTACCCAGCAGGAAGGGGGGAATGTCGAAACCCGTGCCTTACCGGAAGTGAAGGCTGGCGATTATCTGGTGCTGCATGATACCGGTGCATATGGTGCGTCAATGTCATCTAACTACAATAGTCGCCCACTGTTGCCAGAAGTTCTGTTTGATAATGGTCAGGCGCGGTTGATTCGCCGCCGCCAGACCATTGAGGAATTACTGGCGCTCGAGTTGCTTTAATCGAGGCTAGTCGCTGGCTGCGTTATGACTTGCATCCAGCGACGGTGTTGAAACTGAATGGCGACGTACCAGCGTAGGACTAAAAACGTTGGTGATTTCTGGCAGTGGGCGATTATCCGCCAGCGCCAATGCCAGTTCTGCAGCCTGGGTCGCCATTGTCACTATTGGGTAACGGACCGTGGTCAGCCGTGGGCGTACATAACGTGACACCAGCACATCATCAAAACCAATCAGCGAAATTTCACCTGGTACATCAATCCCATTGTCATTGAGCACGCCCATCGCGCCTGCCGCCATTGAGTCGTTATAACAAGCCACGGCGGTGAAATTTCTGCCTCTTCCCAACAGTTCTGTCATCGCCTGTTCGCCACCGCTTTCGTCCGGTTCGCCGAAAGTCACCAGCCGATCATTAGCCGGAATACCGCTTTCGGCAAGGGCATCGTAATACCCTCGCAGACGATCTTCGGCATCAGAAATAGAGTGGTTAGAGCAGAGATAACCAATGCGTGTATGACCCTGCTGAATTAAATGGCGCGTCGCCAGCCAGGCACCGTAGCGATCGTCCAGAGCGATACAACGACTCTCAAAACCCGGAAGGATCCGGTTGATTAACACCATGCCGGGTATTTGCTTCATCAATGAGGACAAATCGGCATCCGGGATCATTTTGGCATGGACGACCAGCGCGGCGCAGCGATGGCGAATCAACTGCTCAATGGCCTGGCGCTCTTTTTGTTCGTTGTGGTAACCGTTGCCAATTAATAAGAAATTACCGGTATGGTAAGCCACCTGTTCGACCGCTTTCACCATTGCACCGAAAAACGGATCGGAAACATCACCAACGACCAGGCCAACCGTTTCAGTGGTCTGTTGCGCCAACGCGCGGGCGTTAGCGTTCGGGTGATAACTCAGAGATTCCATTGCGCTATGCACAGCCAGACGAGAAGCTTCGCTGGCTTTTGGAGAGTTATTAATGACGCGGGAAACGGTGGCGACTGAAACGCCTGCCAGTCGGGCTACATCCTTAATGGTCGCCATGAAAATACCTTTGTGGGTAAACGCTTACATTCTGCCAGTGTTACGGAAAACGCCCGTTGGTTCAAGGGGCGTTGTGATTTCAGCGTGGGAAGTGTGCGCGAAGCGAGAATACGTAAGGAAAAAAAGAGATTGCAAACCTTTGGTTACACTTTGCGAAACGCTGTTGCGATTGACTGCTGGTGGCATTTGTCTACAGGTTGATAAAGTGGTGATCCCAGAGGTATTGATAGGTGAAGTCAACTTCGGGTTGAGCACATGAATTACACCAGCCTGCGCAGATGCGCAGGTTTTTTTTGCCTGTCGCAAATCTGTAACAGTAACCGACAATTTACACACCTCGTTGCATTTCCCTTCATTCCTTTGCTTTTTCTCGCTGGCGAAGCGTCGTCGTGCGGACCACAATCAAGATCCCAGAGGTATTGATTGGTGAGATTATTCGGTACGCTCTTCGTACCCTGTCTCTTGCACCAACCTGCGCGGATGCGCAGGTTTTTTTTCGCACCGACTTTACTGTCGCTCGAGCTCTTCATCTCGTGTAATCTCACCGCATTCGCATTTAATGAATGATGAGCAAAGGGAGTTGAAATGCTTTTTAGCTTTTTTCGAAATTTGTGCCTTGCTCTGTACCGCGTTCGCGTGACAGGTGACACCCAGGCGCTGAAGGGCGAGCGCGTTCTTATCACGCCCAATCACGTCTCTTTTATTGATGGCATTCTGTTGGCGCTATTTTTACCCGTTCGCCCAGTGTTTGCTGTTTACACCTCCATCAGCCAGCAGTGGTATATGCGTTGGTTGAAATCATTTATCGACTTCGTTCCTCTCGATCCGACACAGCCGATGGCAATCAAACATCTGGTTCGTTTGGTGGAACAAGGCCGTCCAGTAGTGATTTTCCCTGAGGGGCGCATCACGACCACCGGTTCGCTGATGAAAATTTACGATGGCGCCGGTTTTGTGGCGGCGAAGTCAGGCGCGACGGTTATTCCGGTGCGAATTGAAGGGGCGGAGCTTACGCACTTCAGTCGCTTGAAAGGTCTGGTTAAACGGCGCTTGTTCCCGCAAATTCATCTGCATATTTTGCCTCCCACGCAGGTGCCGATGCCAGATGCACCGCGCGCCCGTGACCGCCGTAAAATCGCGGGGGAAATGCTGCACCAAATTATGATGGAAGCGCGTATGGCGGTACGCCCAAGTGAAACGCTGTACGAATCACTACTGAGCGCAATGTACCGTTTTGGGGCCAGGAAAAAGTGTGTCGAAGACGTCAACTTTACCCCAGATACCTATCGCAAGTTGCTCACTAAAACACTGTTTGTTGGTCGCATCCTCGAAAAATATAGCGTTGAAGGGGAAAGAATCGGCTTAATGCTGCCCAATGCAGGCATCAGTGCGGCAGTGATTTTTGGGGCCATCGCCCGTCGCCGTATTCCGGCAATGATGAACTACACCGCCGGGGTAAAAGGGCTGACCAGCGCCATTACGGCGGCTGAAATCAAAACTATCTTCACTTCTCGTCAGTTCCTCGACAAAGGCAAACTCTGGCATCTGCCGGAGCAGCTGACTCAGGTACGCTGGGTGTATCTGGAAGATTTAAAAGCGGATGTCACCACTGCCGACAAAGTGTGGATCTTCGCCCATCTGTTGATGCCGCGTCTGGCACAGGTAAAACAGCAACCAGAAGAAGAGGCGCTGATCCTCTTTACCTCCGGTTCTGAAGGCCATCCGAAAGGCGTCGTCCATAGCCATAAAAGCATTCTGGCGAACGTCGAGCAGATTAAAACGATTGCCGATTTCACCACCAACGATCGCTTTATGTCGGCGTTACCGTTGTTTCACTCCTTTGGTTTAACTGTTGGCTTGTTTACACCCCTGCTGACGGGCGCAGAAGTCTTCCTTTACCCCAGTCCATTGCATTACCGCATTGTGCCTGAACTGGTGTACGACCGCAGTTGTACGGTGCTTTTCGGTACTTCGACCTTCCTTGGTCATTACGCGCGCTTCGCCAACCCGTATGACTTCTATCGTCTACGCTATGTGGTGGCTGGCGCGGAGAAACTACAAGAAAGCACCAAACGACTTTGGCAGGATAAATTTGGCCTGCGTATTCTTGAAGGCTACGGCGTGACTGAATGCGCGCCAGTGGTGTCCATCAACGTACCGATGGCAGCGAAACCTGGCACCGTCGGGCGTATTTTGCCGGGGATGGATGCACGTCTGCTGGCGGTTCCGGGTATTGAAGAAGGTGGTCGCCTGCAACTAAAAGGGCCGAACATAATGAACGGCTACCTGCGGGTGGAGAAACCAGGCGTGCTGGAAGTGCCAACGGCTGAGAACATACTCGGTGAGATGGAGCGCGGCTGGTATGACACTGGCGATATCGTGCGTTTTGATGAACAGGGATTTGTGCAGATTCAGGGGCGGGCAAAACGCTTCGCCAAAATTGCCGGAGAGATGGTTTCACTGGAAATGGTGGAACAACTGGCACTTGGTGTTTCGCCAGATAAAGTCCATGCCACCGCGATTAAGAGCGACGCCAGTAAAGGCGAGGCGCTGGTATTGTTCACTACAGACAGCGAACTGACGCGCGATAAACTACAGCAATACGCCCGCGAGCACGGCGTACCGGAACTTGCCGTACCGCGTGACATTCGCTATCTGAAGCAGATGCCATTACTGGGCAGCGGCAAGCCTGACTTTGTCACGTTGAAAAGTTGGGTAGACGAAGCGGAAAAACACGATGAGTGAGTCAGTGCACACTAACACTTCGCTATGGTCGAAGGGAATGAAAGCAGTTATTGCCGCGCAGTTTCTCTCTGCGTTTGGCGATAACGCGCTGCTGTTTGCCACTCTGGCGCTACTGAAAGCCCAGTTCTACCCGGACTGGAGTCAGCCAATCCTGCAAATGGTGTTTGTGGGCGCTTACATTCTTTTTGCGCCATTTGTCGGTCAGGTGGCGGATAGCTTTGCGAAAGGCCGGGTAATGATGTTTGCCAACGGCCTTAAGTTGCTGGGGGCTGCCAGTATCTGTTTTGGCATTAATCCGTTTCTCGGTTATACGCTGGTGGGCGTCGGTGCAGCGGCTTATTCTCCGGCGAAATACGGTATTCTTGGCGAGTTAACAACCGGTAATCAGTTAGTGAAGGCTAACGGCTTGATGGAAGCCTCCACTATTGCGGCGATTTTGCTCGGTTCCGTAGCCGGTGGCGTGCTGGCGGACTGGCATGTTCTTGCCGCACTGGCGGCCTGTGCGCTGGCTTATGCTGGCGCGGTAGCCGCAAATCTCTATATTCCGAAACTGGCGGCGGCGCGTCCGGGACAGTCGTGGAATCTCATCAACATGGCCCGCAGTTTTATCTCTGCTTGCGCCGTATTATGGCACAACGGTGAAACACGATTTTCGCTGGTGGGAACCAGTTTATTCTGGGGCGCGGGTGTCACGTTGCGTTTCCTGTTGGTGCTGTGGGTGCCGGTGGCGCTGGGCATTACCGATAACGCGACCCCGACCTACCTCAACGCGATGGTAGCGATTGGCATCGTGGTTGGTGCGGGGGCGGCAGCAAAACTGGTCACCCTGGAAACCGTATCACGCTGCATGCCAGCCGGCATTTTGATTGGCGTGGTGGTGCTGATTTTCTCCCTGCAACACGAACTTCTGCCAGCCTATGCCTTGTTGATGTTGATTGGCGTACTTGGAGGCTTTTTTGTGGTACCGCTCAATGCATTATTACAGGAGCGAGGCAAAAAAAGCGTCGGGGCGGGGAATGCGATAGCAGTACAGAATCTCGGCGAAAACAGCGCCATGCTGCTGATGTTGGGAATTTACTCGCTGGCAGTAATGGTTGGCATCCCAGTCGTGCCCATAGGCATTGGCTTTGGTGCGTTGTTTGCGCTGGCAATAACGGCGCTGTGGATTTGGCAACGCCGTCATTAATCTTTTGCCTGATGGCACATTCAGCCATCTGGCGAAGGTCACATTCCCGAAGGGTGCATACCTTTCGGATACTTCACGCTGTAAGAGAATGGCAGACTCACGTTCTCTTTGCCTGACAGTTTCAGCGTCCAGGTCAGTTCACCCGTTTTTGCATCAAACTGCGCCTGCCCGTACTGCATTTTTTCTACCGTAATATCACTATTAGCACTGACTGGGATCTGGTCGAGCAGAGTAATATCCACCGCTTCGCCGTAGCTGTTCTTCACATTAAGGGTGTAACTGAAGTTACGTATTGCGCTGTCATTAAAGATAGATAACGCATTCTCTTTTTTGAGTGCGGCTTTACGCTGAATAATCAACTTAGGATCGCGGTTAAGCTGAATATCCAGCGATTTGCCATCTTCCGGCGGCTGTAAATAACCCACGCCGGTACGGTTATTGCCAAAGAAGATCTGACTTTCGCCGGGGATTAAATTTAACTGTTCCCACTCTTTAATTTGCACCTGGAGCCAGGCGTCATTACTGATCTTTGGAATAGCAAAGAAGCGATATTTACCGTTGACCGACTCTTCCTTAATGACCACCGTGCGCGCGGTATTATCGCTGTCGATTTGCCACGGCAGCGAAAGTGCATAGCGAACATTTTGCGCGGTGAAACTTTCTGGTTGCGGTGAAACGGGCGCTGCCGATGCCGCATACATGCGCCCGGCTCGTTGCTCCCTTGTTTTTTGCATCTCTGTCTTCAGGGCTTTCTGCAATTCTGAGGCATCCTGGTCAGACGAATTTTCCGAACGCTGTTTCATCACAGGTGATTCTGAAAGCGAGCCGTTTACACCTCCATACTCCGGTACATCCACATACTGTGTTTCCAGTTGCGGCAAGGTGAGATGAGTATCAGGTTCATTGGTCGAGAGCACGAGATTAACGTTTTTCCATGTAAGCCCGGTATACTGGCGAATATTAGCCTTATAAACCAGACGAAGCGGTTGGTTTATGGCCGTGGCGTGAATATCATAGAGCGGCGTCCATGTAGCATCAGGGGTCATATAACGCACCACCGCTTTCGCAGTGACGGCTTTTGGGACATATACCTTAGCGATGATAACCTGTGGATCATTGGCAGCTTCTGAATCGCCGTTACTCATGCTCTCGCGTTGCTCCAGCTTTTCAATTTCCAGCTGGTTATCAGCAAGTTTCTGCGTCAGTTCATTGTCAACACGTAATAGCTCACCATTTTTCTCTTTCACCATCTGCAGATACTTGCCAACTTCGGCGGCACTTTTATTTGTTAATGTGCTATTTGCCTCTAATACCTTAATTTGAGCCGCGATATTGTCTTTCTCGGCGGTCAGTTTTGCCTGTTCCTGTCTGGCAGCTTTTAACTGTTGCTGAATATCTGACGGCAGCGTATTCGGTTGTGTTCCCTGTAACTCAATACGTGAGGAAAGCACAGTCACTCCGTTATCGATAGAGATGGCGATGCTGTCGTCGGTTACCGAATTGGCGATATTAGTGAAGATAATTTCGCTTTCTCCGGCTGGTAAATTAAGTGTCTCTTCACCTTGCAGGCTGGCACCATGCAGATAAACCGTGACGTCTTTCAGCGTTAACGGTTGGGTTAATTGCGCACCCCAAACGGAAGAAACGCAACCGACAAACAGCATAGCGAGAGGAAGTGGTCTTAGAATCAACATGGTTATCCTTAACAAGCATTGAAACGCGCGCTGGCGTTGACCGAAAGAGTCTATTGCGCTTTGTCAGGAGAGAGGCGGCGAAAAGTAGTGAATATATTCTGAAAAAGTTGTGACAAGAGATGCCTGGCGCAGAACGCCAGGCGGAAGATTTAAGGTGCCGGATAAGTATAAACCTGATGCACTGCTTCAATTTCTGACAACACGTCTTCGCTTAACTCCAGATGCAAACTTTCGACGTTAGTTTTCAGCTGTTCCATCGTTGTTGCGCCCAGCAGAGTGCTGGCAACAAACGGTTGACGACGCACAAAGGCCAGCGCCATCTGAGCAGGATCCAGACCATGACGTTTGGCGATATCAACATACGCCGCGACGGCTTTTTGCGTTTGCTCACCGCTGTAGCGAGTGAAGCGGCTAAAGAGTGTATTGCGCGCGCCAGCCGGTTTTGCGCCGTTGAGATATTTCCCGCTCAACGTGCCAAATCCCAGACACGAATAAGCCAGTAACTCGACGCCTTCATATTGGCTGACTTCCGCCAGACCCACTTCAAAGCTGCGATTTAACAAGCTGTAGGGGTTTTGAATGGTGACGATACGCGGCAGGTCGTGTTTATCCGCGAGATGTAAATAGCGCATTACGCCAAATGCGGTTTCATTCGACACGCCGATATAACGAATTTTCCCCGCGCGTTGGTACTCTGCCAGTGCGTCCAGCGTATCCAGCAGAGAGACCGCGGGTGCGGAATCAGTCCAGCTATAACCGAGCTTGCCAAAGCAATTGGTCGGGCGCTGTGGCCAGTGCACCTGATAGAGATCGAGATAATCAGTCTGCAGACGCTTGAGGCTGTCATGCAGAGCTTCGCGGATATTCTTCCTGTCCAGCGCCTGATCCGGGCGGATCCCCTTGTCATTATTACGCGACGGTCCGCTCACTTTGGAGGCAATAATTAACTTTTCGCGGTTGCCATGTTTTGCCAGCCAGTTACCGACATAGGTTTCGGTTAACCCCTGAGTTTCGGGGCGTGGCGGTACCGGGTACATCTCGGCAACGTCGATAAGGTTAATGCCCTGAGCAACGGCATAGTCGAGTTGTGCGTGGGCGTCGGCTTCGCTGTTCTGTTCACCAAACGTCATCGTGCCAAGCCCCAGCGTGCTGACTTCCAGCGAGCTGTGGGGTATACGGTGATATTGCATAGCCGTTTCCTTTTTATAATCACGACATAAGGAATATAAAAATGGCAGAGGGAAGGGAAAAGGGAAAGAGAAAAATCTTAAGGCCAGCCGGATGCTGACCTTATTTTTTAACGTTCAATAATTTGCGAAACATCATCACGGTTTATTTGCATCGCGTTACCTTGCTGATCGTGATAACTCACCAGCCCGGTGTCATCATCAATTTCCGGTTTTCCATCTGTCAAAATCATACGGCCATCTTTGGTCGCCATGACGTAATCACTGGAACAGCCGGAAACGGCAAATGCCAGTCCGACTGCAGAAATTAATACTGCCCATTTTTTCATCCGGTCATCCTCACCTATTTTGCCCATTAATGATAATAGACTGTTTATAATCTGACGTTATACATCATGAAAGCAGGAAAATCTTAAACTGTGAGGAGGAGATCTGGCCGAACGCTCTCCCGCAGGAGAGCGAACGGAATATCAGAGCGGATTCTTTTTGTTGCGAATCAGGTTGAGGCTTTCAACCGCAATAGAGAAGAACATCGCGAAGTAGATGTAACCTTTCGGTACGTGGATATCGAAACTTTCCAGAATCAGGGTAAAGCCCACCAGAATCAGGAAAGAGAGCGCCAGCATTTTTACCGAAGGGTGGCGTTCGACAAAATCACCAATCGAGCGCGCGGCGAACATCATCACGCCTACGGCAATTACCACTGCTGCCATCATTATGAATAAGTGATCTGACAGGCCCACAGCGGTAATCACCGAGTCGAGGCTGAAAATAATATCCAGCAGCATAATCTGCACGATAGCGCCGAGGAATGATGAAACGCGAGTTTTCAACCCTTCTTCTTCGCCTTCAATGGATTCGTGGATTTCCTTGCTGGCTTTCCAGATAAGGAACAGACCGCCGAGTAACAAAATTAAATCGCGAGCGGAAATTTCCTGACTGAATATTGTAAAAAGCGGATTCGTCAGACGTGTGACCCAGGCAATAGACGCCAGCAGCGCCAGACGCATGACCATCGCCGCTGCCAAACCCAGACGCCGCGCGTGGCCACGTTGTGCTGTAGGTAGTTTTGCCACCACCAGCGAGAGGAAAATAATATTATCGATCCCAAGAACGATCTCCAGCAGCGTCAGCGTACCGAGCGCAAGCCAGGCGTTAGGATCGGTTACCCATGCAAATAACATCAAACAAAGCCCTGCCAAAAAAATGAAGCGGTAATTATATGCCCGGAATGCGGCAGGTCAAAGCGATGGGTGCTGGATCAAAAAATGACGAGCCAATAGCGCACTGGTGAAATTCTTCTTTAAATAAAAGCCGCGTGGCAGTGTCAGAATCGGTTCACCCTGGGCGCCAATGGCTTCGGTGAGCGCTTTCGCATTCGCCGCTTTAGGTCTTATCTGTAAATATTCCCCGTGACGAGCGGTAATTCTTTCAACCTGACCAAGAACAATCATATCCATCAATTCTTCCCAGTCTTCGCGTAACTGCCGTTCCTCTTCGTCATTTGGACTCCACAGTAATGGTGACCCTACGCGCCGCTGCGCCAGAGGAATACTGCGCTCGCCTTCTACAGGTATCCACAGCACGCGTTTTAACTTGTGACGTACATGGCTGGTTTCCCAGGTGACGCCGCTATTGCCGGTTAAAGGCGCCACGCAAACGAAAGTGGTTTCCAGAGGACGGCCAAGGCTATCCACAGGAATCGTTTTTAGCTCTACGCCCAGGGCCGCAAAATCTTGTTCAGGTTTACTGCCCGCGCTGGCGCCAAGCCAAATTTCCAGCAACACGCCTATCCAGCCTTTATCGCGCTTTAAATTCTCCGGTGCAACCAGCCCGGCAAGTGCCGCCAGCTCACCCAATGTGTAACCGGAAAGTTGCTGTGCTTGCGCAAATAACTGCGCTTCAGTTTCTGGTGGAGAGAGCAATGGGCGAGGCTGGAGCATGGTGTTATACCTTGATTAAAAATTGAGCAGCAATTTTATACCGGATATACCAAGTGTAACTTTTTCCACGCGTGTTATTCAATTGCATGATTTATATTGCTTTTTAGGTTTCAGATAACCACGTTGCGCAACGTATGTGGAGGTTTTCCAAATCTGGTCACTGAAAATAAACAGGATCTTACACCATGTTATCCACAGAAAGCTGGGATAACTGTGAAAAACCCTCACTACTGTTTCCATTTACAGCCTTGACGTGCGACGAAACTCCAATTTTTAGTGATGCGGTGCTTAACTTATTGGCACATTCTGTGGATAAATACGACATTGGTTGATCTTTCACCACCTCGTATACAGTGAGTGTGATACAGGTCACGATTTTACCTGTTTGGTAGCGATTTAAGCACCTAGTTCATTGATTAGTAACTATTATTTTGTAATGCCTGAATCGGGGTTGTTCAGAATGCTCTGGGTTTTCCCGCAGTAATTCCGTACTTCTTCACAACTCTATCCACAGAAAAGGTGAATAAAAACGGTGATGTTCCCCCTCTGCTGTTTATAACTCTGCACTTAACTGTGAGTTATTCAATTGTTATTAGTGTGTAATGCCTTGCAGAGAGTGGTTTACCGCCTTCCAGGAGTATGAAACAATCATTCGCATATAAAGTTTTATTTTGAGGTAGTCCGGTGATTGATGACGATGGCTACCGCCCAAACGTAGGTATCGTGATTTGTAATCGTCAGGGGCAAGTAATGTGGGCCCGTCGATTTGGTCAGCACTCCTGGCAATTTCCGCAAGGCGGAATTAACCCCGGAGAATCCGCAGAACAGGCGATGTACCGTGAATTGTTTGAAGAAGTAGGATTAAGCCGCAAAGACGTTCGAATCCTTGCTTCAACGCGTAACTGGTTGCGCTACAAATTACCAAAACGTTTGGTGCGTTGGGACACGAAGCCGGTGTGTATCGGCCAAAAACAAAAATGGTTTCTCTTGCAGCTGGTGAGCGGCGATGCGGAAATCAATATGCAAACCAGCAGTACACCAGAGTTTGACGGCTGGCGTTGGGTAAGTTACTGGTATCCGGTCAGACAGGTGGTGTCATTTAAACGTGATGTCTACCGCAGGGTAATGAAAGAGTTTGCGAGTGTTGTGATGGCGCTACAGGACAATACGCCTAAACCACAAAACGCATCTACTTATCGACGTAAAAGAGGTTAAGTCACGCCAATTATGCTCACTCGCCTGCGCGAAATAGTCGAAAAGGTAGCCAGTGCTCCCCGCCTTAACGAGGCGTTGAATATACTGGTTACCGACATCTGTCTTGCGATGGATACCGAAGTCTGTTCGGTCTACCTGGCCGATCACGACCGACGTTGTTACTACCTGATGGCGACTCGGGGGCTGAAAAAACCGCGAGGTCGCACCGTAACGCTCGCGTTTGATGAAGGGATCGTCGGCCTGGTTGGCAGGCTGGCGGAACCGATAAACCTTGCGGATGCGCAAAAACACCCCAGCTTCAAATATGTCCCCTCCGTAAAAGAAGAGCGTTTCCGTGCTTTCTTAGGCGTTCCGATTATTCAGCGTCGCCAATTGCTTGGCGTGCTGGTGGTGCAGCAACGAGAGCTACGCCAGTACGATGAAAGCGAAGAATCCTTTCTGGTGACGCTCGCTACCCAGATGGCGGCCATTCTTTCCCAGTCGCAGTTGACTGCCTTATTCGGACAATATCGCCAGACGCGAATCCGCGCATTACCGGCTGCACCCGGCGTGGCGATTGCCGAAGGTTGGCAGGATGCCACTTTACCCTTAATGGAACAGGTGTATCAGGCATCAACGCTGGATCCAGCGCTGGAACGTGAGCGCCTGACCGGAGCGCTGGAAGAGGCAGCTAACGAATTTCGTCGTTACAGCAAACGCTTTGCTGCCGGGGCGCAGAAAGAAACTGCGGCCATTTTCGATCTTTACTCGCACCTGCTTTCCGACACCCGTCTGCGCCGCGAACTGTTTGCCGAGGTGGATAAAGGCTCGGTCGCAGAGTGGGCTGTGAAAACGGTCATTGAAAAATTTGCTGAACAGTTTGCCGCGCTAAGTGATAACTATCTCAAAGAGCGCGCTGGCGATTTACGCGCGCTGGGCCAGCGGTTGCTGTTTCACCTTGATGATGCAAATCAGGGGCCGAACGCCTGGCCGGAACGTTTCATTCTGGTGGCAGATGAATTGTCGGCGACGACCCTTGCGGAGTTGCCCCAGGATCGGTTAGTCGGCGTCGTCGTACGCGATGGTGCGGCCAACTCCCATGCGGCGATTATGGTGCGCGCGCTGGGTATTCCTACCGTGATGGGGGCGGACATTCAACCTTCAGTGCTGCATCATCGGACGCTGATTGTTGATGGTTATCGCGGGGAATTACTGGTCGACCCGGAACCGGTGTTGCTACAAGAATACCAACGGCTAATTAGCGAAGAAAATGAGCTAAGCCGGCTGGCGGAAGATGACGTCAATTTACCCGCACAGTTAAAAAGCGGTGAGCGCATTAAAGTCATGCTTAATGCGGGTTTAAGCCCGGAACATGAAGAAAAACTGGGCAGTCGCATTGATGGTATCGGCCTTTATCGCACTGAAATTCCTTTCATGTTGCAAAGCGGTTTCCCGTCGGAAGAAGAGCAGGTGGCGCAATATCAGGGCATGTTGCAAATGTTCAATGATAAGCCTGTCACGCTGCGCACGCTGGATGTTGGTGCTGATAAGCAACTTCCTTACATGCCTATCAGCGAAGAGAATCCATGTCTGGGTTGGCGTGGGATCCGCATTACGCTCGATCAGCCGGAGATCTTTTTGATCCAGGTGCGGGCGATGCTGCGTGCTAATGCAGCAACGGGCAACCTGAACATCTTATTGCCGATGGTCACAAGCCTCGATGAAGTTGACGAAGCACGCCGCCTGATTGAACGTGCCGGACGTGAAGTCGAGGAGATGATCGGCTATGCGATCCCGAAACCGCGCATCGGTATCATGCTGGAAGTGCCATCGATGGTGTTTATGTTGCCTCACCTGGTAAACCGGGTCGATTTTATCTCTGTTGGCACCAACGATCTGACTCAATACATTCTGGCTGTTGATCGTAACAACACGCGAGTTGCGAACATTTATGACAGCCTGCATCCTGCGATGTTACGTGCGCTGGCAATGATCGCCCGGGAAGCGGAAACGCAAGGGATAGATCTCCGTTTGTGTGGCGAAATGGCGGGAGATCCTATGTGCGTAGCAATCCTCATTGGGCTTGGGTATCGCCATCTGTCTATGAACGGGCGTTCTGTCGCGCGCGTAAAATATTTGCTGCGGCGCATTGATTTTGCCGAAGCGGAAAACCTTGCGCAGCGCAGCCTGGAAGCACAACTGGCGACTGAAGTTCGTCATCAGGTTGCGGCATTTATGGAGCGTCGCGGCATGGGCGGGCTGATTCGCGGGGGGCTATAGCGCGGATCGTATACATATCTTTTAACGGTATCCGGCAACCAGCCTGGTCCCCTTGTGCTATTATTCGCACCTTTGGAGCGCCTGGAACCTGCGGCGCGCATTTCAATCGCTGTTCTCTTTCAGCGAAATAACAAGAACTTGTGGTGACAGATGACCAGTAGCTATCTGCATTTTCCGGAATTCGATCCGGTCATTTTCTCAATAGGACCCGTTGCGCTTCACTGGTACGGCCTGATGTATTTGGTAGGTTTCATTTTTGCGATGTGGCTGGCAACACGTCGGGCGAACCGTCCGGGGAGCGGCTGGACCAAAAATGAAGTTGAAAACTTACTCTATGCGGGTTTCCTTGGCGTTTTCCTTGGCGGACGTATTGGGTATGTTCTGTTCTACAATTTCCCGCAGTTTATGGCCGATCCGCTGTATCTGTTCCGTGTCTGGGACGGCGGCATGTCCTTCCACGGCGGCCTGATTGGCGTGATTGTGGTGATGATTATCTTCGCCCGCCGCACCAAACGTTCCTTCTTCCAGGTCTCTGATTTTATCGCACCGCTTATTCCGTTTGGTCTTGGCGCCGGGCGTCTGGGCAACTTTATTAACGGTGAGTTGTGGGGCCGCGTTGACCCGAACTTCCCGTTTGCCATGCTGTTCCCGGGTTCCCGTACCGAAGATATTCTGTTGCTGCAAAACAATCCGCAGTGGCAGTCCATTTTTGATACTTACGGCGTGCTGCCTCGCCACCCGTCACAGTTGTACGAACTGCTGCTGGAAGGTGTGGTGCTGTTTATTATCCTCAACTTGTATATTCGTAAACCGCGCCCGATGGGGGCCGTGTCTGGCTTGTTCCTGATTGGCTACGGCGCGTTTCGCATCATTGTTGAGTTTTTCCGCCAGCCCGACGCGCAGTTTACCGGTGCCTGGGTGCAGTACATCAGCATGGGGCAAATTCTTTCCATCCCGATGATCGTCGCGGGTGTGATCATGATGGTCTGGGCATATCGTCGCAGCCCACAGCAACACGTTTCCTGAGGAACCATGAAACAGTATTTAGAACTGATGCAAAAAGTGCTCGACGAAGGCACACAGAAAAACGACCGTACCGGAACCGGAACGCTTTCCATTTTTGGTCATCAGATGCGTTTTAACCTGCAGGATGGATTCCCGCTGGTGACAACCAAACGTTGCCACCTGCGTTCCATCATCCACGAACTACTGTGGTTCCTGCAGGGCGACACCAACATTGCTTATCTGCACGAAAACAATGTCACCATCTGGGACGAATGGGCTGATGAAAACGGTGACCTCGGCCCGGTATATGGCAAACAGTGGCGCGCCTGGCCAACGCCGGATGGACGTCATATTGACCAGATAACCACAGTGCTGAACCAGTTGAAAAACGACCCGGATTCCCGCCGCATTATTGTTTCGGCGTGGAACGTGGGGGAACTGGATAAAATGGCACTGGCTCCATGCCATGCGTTCTTCCAGTTCTATGTCGCAGACGGCAAACTCTCTTGCCAGCTTTATCAACGCTCCTGTGACGTCTTCCTGGGGCTGCCGTTTAACATTGCCAGCTATGCGTTACTGGTGCATATGATGGCGCAGCAGTGCGATCTTGAAGTGGGTGATTTTGTCTGGACCGGTGGCGACACGCACCTGTACAGCAACCATATGGATCAAACCCATCTGCAATTAAGTCGCGAACCGCGTCCGCTGCCGAAGCTGATTATTAAACGTAAACCCGAATCCATCTTCGACTACCGTTTCGAAGACTTTGAGATTGAAGGCTACGATCCGCATCCGGGCATTAAAGCGCCGGTGGCTATCTAATTACGAAACATCCTGCCAGAGCCGACGCCAGTGTGCGTCGGTTTTTTTTACCCTCCGTTAAATTCTTCGAGACGCCTTCCCGAAATTTTGCAACGCCCTGCAACAGGGTAAATAGTCCGGAAGACGGGCCGAAGAAATAGAAACTGGCACTCGTCTTTTTTTCTCCGCGCCGCATACTGCCGGCATGAAAAAACAACGTGGTTATACGCTGATTGAAACGCTGGTCGCGATGCTGATTTTGGTCATGCTAAGTGCAAGTGGACTCTATGGCTGGCAGTACTGGCAGCAGTCGCAACGGTTATGGCAAACCGCCAGCCTGGCGCGAGACTATTTGCTCTATTTACGTGAGGATGCCAACTGGCATAACCGCGACCACAGTATCAGTGTCATCAGGGAGGGAACGTCATGGTGTCTTGCGAGTGCCGCCGCTGGGGCGAATACCTGTCATGGCAGTTCACCGCTGGTCTTTGTGCCTCGCTGGCCCGAAGTCGAAATGAGCGACCTGACACCTTCGCTCACTTTCTTTGGCCTACGCAATACTGCATGGGCCGGACATATTCGCTTCAAAAATTCAGCGGGCGAGTGGTGGTTGGTCGTTTCGCCATGGGGAAGGCTCCGGCTTTGTCAGCAAGGAGAAACAGAAGGATGCTTATAAAAGAGCAAGGTTTTTCTCTACTGGAAGTGCTGATTGCTATGGCAATCAGTAGCGTACTGCTGCTGGGAGCTGCGCGATTTCTGCCCGCATTACAGCGTGAAAGTTTGATTACTACTCGCAAGCTGGCGCTGGAAGATGAAATCTGGCTGCGGGTATTTACAGTCGCGAAGCATCTCCAGAGAGCAGGTTATTGTCATGGAACCTGTCCCGGTGAAGGTCTGAAAATTGTTGGGCAGGGTGACTGCATCATTGTGCAGTGGGATGCGAACAGTAACGGTATCTGGGAGCATGAGCCGGGAAAAGAATCCGACCAGATTGGATTTCGGCTAAAAGACAATGTCCTGGAAACGCTACGCGGCACGACATCCTGTGAAGGTAAGGGCTGGGATAAATTGACCAATCCAGATGCCGTCGTTATCGACACTTTTCAGGTTACCCGACAGGATAACAGCGGTTTCCCGCCGGTGCTGACGGTTAATATGCACGCTGCCAGCAAGGCTGATCCACAAACCGTGGTACTTGCCAGCTATAGCGTGACAGGATTCAACCTGTGAACCGCGAAAAGGGTGTTTCATCGCTGGCACTGGTCCTGATGCTGCTGGTTTTGGGCAGCTTGCTGCTACAAGGAATGAGCCAGCAGGATCGTAGTTTTGCCTCTCGCGTGACTATGGAAAGCCAGTCATTACGCCGTCAGGCCATTGTGCAGTCGGCGCTTGAGTGGGGGAAAATGCATGCCTGGCAGGTACAGCAAGCTGTTCAGTGTTCGCAATATGCCGCAACGGGTGCTCGAGCTTGCCTGCGAAGACTTGCGGATAATAAAGCCTTGCTAATAGCCGGTTATGAAGACGTTTCATTATGGCGAATGGGGGAAGCCATCGATGGGAATATCGTATTTTCGCCACATGGCTGGAGTGATTTTTGTCCGCTGAAAGAGGAGGAGTTATGTCAGCTTCCCTGAAGAATCAGCAAGGTTTTAGCCTGCCGGAGGTGATGTTGGCGATGGTACTGATGGTGATGATTGTCACTGCGTTATCTGGTTACCAGCGAACATTAAGCACCAGTCTTGCCAGCAGAAACCAGTACCAGCAGCTCTGGCGGCACGCCTGGCAGCAAGCACAACTGCGCGCGATTTCGCCACCTGCAAACTGGCAGGTCAACCGAATGCAGACATCGCAGGCGGGATGTGTCAGCATCAGCGTTACGCTATTTTCACCCGGGGGCAGAGAAGGCGAGATGACCCGCCTGCATTGCCCGAATCGTCAGTAGTCAGGAGCCGCTATGTTAAGGGTCTACCATTCCAATCGTCTGGACGTACTGGAAGCGTTGATGGAGTTTATTGTCGAACGCGAACGGCTGGACGATCCTTTCGAGCCAGAAATGATTCTGGTGCAAAGTACCGGTATGGCGCAGTGGCTGCAAATGACCCTGTCGCAGAAATTCGGCATTGCGGCAAACATTGATTTTCCGCTGCCTGCGAGCTTTATCTGGGATATGTTTGTCCGGGTATTACCAGAGATCCCCAAAGAGAGCGCCTTTAACAAGCGGAGTATGAGCTGGAAACTGATGACTCTGCTGCCGCAACTGCTGGATCGCGAAGATTTTACACTATTGCGTCATTACCTGACTGACGATAGCGACAAGCGAAAACTGTTTCAGCTTTCCTCAAAAGCGGCGGACCTGTTTGACCAATATCTGGTCTATCGCCCGGACTGGCTGGCGCAGTGGGAAGCCGGGCATCTGGTTGAAGGGCTGGGAGAAGCGCAGGCCTGGCAAGCGCCGTTGTGGAAGGTGCTGGTGGAATATACCCATGAACTCGGGCAACCGCGCTGGCACCGTGCCAATCTCTATCAACGCTTTATCGAAACACTGGAGTCTGCGACGACCTGCCCACCCGGCTTACCTTCGCGCGTCTTTATATGCGGTATTTCCGCGTTACCGCCTGTTTATCTCCAGGCGCTACAGGCGCTGGGTAAACATATTGAAATCCATCTCCTGTTTACCAACCCTTGCCGTTATTACTGGGGCGATATTAAAGATCCTGCTTATCTGGCGAAACTGCTGACCCGCCAGCGTCGACACAGTTTTGAAGATCGCGAATTGCCGCTATTTCGCGATAGCGAAAATGCAGGACAGCTCTTTAACAGCGACGGTGAACAGGATGTCGGCAACCCGCTACTGGCCTCCTGGGGTAAGTTGGGGCGCGACTACATCTATCTCCTTTCTGACCTGGAGAGCAGCCAGGAGCTGGACGCTTTTGTCGATGTTACGCCAGATAACCTGCTGCATAACATACAGTCCGACATTCTGGAACTGGAAAACCACGCCGTTGCGGGCGTGAACCTCGAAGAGTTTTCCCGTAGCGATAACAAACGCCCGCTTGACCCGCAGGATAGCAGTATCACCTTCCACGTTTGCCATAGCCCGCAGCGTGAAGTTGAAGTTTTGCACGATCGCTTACTGGCGATGCTGGAGGAAGATCCGACACTTACTCCGCGAGATATCATCGTGATGGTGGCCGACATCGACAGCTACAGTCCGTTTATTCAGGCCGTGTTTGGCAGTGCGCCAGCGGATCGGTATCTGCCATATGCCATTTCCGACCGTCGGGCGCGGCAGTCGCATCCGGTACTGGAAGCGTTTATCAGCCTGTTATCGTTGCCGGACAGCCGCTTTGTGTCGGAGGATGTGCTGGCATTACTGGATGTGCCGGTGCTGGCGGCGCGGTTTGACATTACCGAAGAAGGGCTGCGTTACTTGCGCCAGTGGGTCAACGAATCCGGCATTCGTTGGGGCATAGATGACGATAACGTTCGTGAGCTGGAACTCCCCGCCACCGGACAACACACCTGGCGATTTGGCCTGACGCGCATGTTGCTGGGCTACGCGATGGAAAGTGCTCAGGGGGAATGGCAATCGGTTCTACCTTACGATGAATCGAGCGGCCTGATTGCAGAGCTGGTAGGACACCTGGCGTCACTGCTAATGCAGCTAAACATCTGGCGTCGCGGGCTGGCGCAGGAGCGCCCGCTTGAGGAGTGGCTGCCGGTTTGCCGCGATATGCTCAATGCCTTCTTCCTGCCGGATGCGGAAACCGAAGCGGCGATGACGCTTATTGAGCAACAATGGCAGGCGATTATCGCTGAAGGTTTAGGTGCGCAGTATGGCGACGCAGTGCCGCTATCGTTGTTGCGTGATGAACTGGCACAACGCCTGGATCAGGAACGTATCAGCCAGCGTTTTCTCGCGGGGCCAGTTAACATTTGTACTCTGATGCCGATGCGTTCAATTCCGTTCAAAGTGGTTTGCCTGCTGGGAATGAACGACGGCGTTTACCCGCGCCAGCTTGCACCATTAGGCTTTGACCTGATGAGTCAGAAACCGAAGCGCGGTGACCGTAGCCGTCGCGATGATGACCGCTATCTGTTCCTGGAAGCGTTAATATCCGCGCAGCAAAAACTCTATATCAGCTATATCGGCCGCTCTATTCAGGATAACAGTGAACGATTCCCGTCAGTTCTGGTGCAGGAACTGATCGACTACATCGGGCAAAGCCATTATCTACCGGGCGATGAAGCGCTTAACTGTGATGAAAGCGAGGCAAGGGTAAAAGCGCATCTTACTTGCCACCATACCCGGATGCCGTTTGACCCGCAAAACTACCAGCCCGGTAACTTACAAAGCTATGCGCGCGAGTGGCTACCCGCGGCCAGCCAGGCAGGTAAGGCACATTCTGAATTTGTTCAGCCGCTACCGTTTACCTTGCCGGAAACCGTGCCGTTGGAAACGCTACAACGATTCTGGGCGCATCCGGTGCGGGCGTTTTTCCAGATGCGTTTGCAAGTGAACTTCCGTACCGAAGACAGCGAAATTCCCGATACCGAACCTTTTATTCTTGAAGGGATTAGTCGTTATCAAATCAACCAGCAGTTATTAAATGCACTGGTCGAGCAGGATGATGCCGAACGCTTGTTCCGTCGCTTCCGGGCGGCAGGTGATTTGCCGTATGGTGCCTTTGGTGAAATTTTCTGGGAAACACAGTGCCAGGAGATGCAGCAGCTTGCAGACAGAGTCATTGCCTGCCGTCAGCCGGGCCAGAGCATGGAAATCGATCTCGCCTGTAACGGCGTGCAAATAACGGGCTGGTTGCCGCAGGTCCAGTCAGATGGCCTGTTGCGCTGGCGTCCCTCTTTATTAAGTGTGGCGCAGGGAATGCAACTTTGGCTGGAACACCTTGTCTACTGTGCCAGCGGTGGTAATGGTGAAAGTCGCCTTTTTCTACGCAAAGACGGCGAGTGGCGTTTTCCGCCGCTTGCTGCCGAACAGGCTTTGCATTACCTCTCACAGCTGATTGAAGGGTATCGTGAAGGTATGTCCGCGCCATTGCTGGTGTTACCTGAAAGTGGCGGTGCATGGCTAAAAACCTGTTATGACGCAGAAAACGATGCCATGCTGGACGACGAATCCACGTTGCAAAAAGCTCGTTCGAAATTCCTTCAGGCTTACGAAGGCAACATGATGGTGCGTGGCGAAGGTGATGATATCTGGTATCAACGGCTATGGCGGCAATTAACGCCAGAGACAATGGAAGCCATCATTGAACAGTCGCAACGTTTCCTGTTACCGCTGTTTCGCTTTAATCAGTCATGAGTGTTGTATAAAAATTGCGCAATTCATTTGCTTACTTTATGATGCGCACCAGTCACGGACTGATGGTTATATAGACATAGGCTGACTCGTGCAGCACAAGATTAAGTCCTGCCAGATGATTTTCGTTAACGTGTTGAATCTGGGTGGAAAATAAAGTTGATAATGAGGTCCGTGAATGCCCCGCAGCACCTGGTTCAAAGCATTATTGTTGTTTGTTGCCCTTTGGGCACCCTTAAGTCAGGCAGAAACGGGATGGCAGCCGATTCAGGAAACCATCCGTAAAAGCGATAAAGATAACCGCCAGTATCAGGCTATACGTCTGGATAACGGTATGGTGGTATTGCTGGTTTCAGATCCGCAGGCGGTTAAATCGCTTTCGGCGCTGGTAGTGCCCGTTGGGTCGCTGGAAGATCCTGAGGCTTATCAGGGGCTGGCGCATTACCTTGAACATATGAGTCTGATGGGATCGAAAAAGTACCCGCAGGCTGACAGTCTGGCTGAATACCTCAAAATGCACGGCGGCAGTCACAATGCCAGCACCGCGCCGTATCGCACGGCTTTCTATCTGGAAGTTGAGAACGACGCCTTGCCTGGTGCGGTAGACCGCCTGGCCGATGCTATCGCTGAACCCTTGCTCGACAAGAAATATGCCGAACGTGAGCGTAATGCGGTGAACGCCGAACTGACTATGGCACGCACACGTGACGGGATGCGCATGGCGCAGGTCAGCGCAGAAACGATCAACCCGGCGCACCCTGGTTCAAAGTTTTCTGGCGGTAACCTGGAAACCTTAAGCGACAAACCCGGTAATCCGGTGCAGCAGGCGCTGAAAGATTTCCATGAGAAATATTATTCTGCCAATCTGATGAAAGCGGTTATTTACAGCAATAAACCGCTACCAGAACTGGCGAAGATGGCGGCAGACACCTTCGGTCGCGTGCCGGACAAAGAGAGCAAAAAACCGGAAATCACCGTACCGGTAGTCACCGACGCGCAAAAGGGCATTATCATTCATTATGTTCCGGCGTTGCCGCGTAAAGTGCTGCGCGTCGAGTTTCGTATTGATAACAACTCGGCGAAATTCCGTAGTAAAACCGATGAATTGATTACCTATCTGATTGGCAATCGCAGCCCAGGTACACTTTCTGACTGGCTGCAAAAACAGGGATTAGTTGAGGGCATTAGCGCCAACTCCGATCCTATCGTCAACGGCAACAGCGGCGTTTTAGCGATCTCTGCGTCTTTAACCGATAAAGGCCTGGCGAATCGCGATCAGGTTGTGGCGGCAATTTTTAGCTATCTCAATCTGTTACGTGAAAAAGGCATTGATAAACAATACTTCGATGAACTGGCGAATGTGCTGGATATCGACTTCCGTTATCCGTCAATCACCCGTGATATGGATTACGTCGAATGGCTGGCGGACACCATGATTCGCGTTCCTGTGGCGCATACGTTGGACGCGGTCAATATTGCCGATCGGTATGATGCTAAAGCAGTAAAAGAACGTCTGGCGATGATGACGCCACAGAATGCGCGTATCTGGTATATCAGCCCGAAAGAGCCGCACAATAAAACGGCTTATTTTGTCGATGCGCCTTATCAGGTCGATAAAATCAGCGAACAAACTTTCGCTGACTGGCAGCAAAAAGCCGCCAATATTGCGCTCTCCTTACCGGAGCTTAACCCCTATATTCCTGACGATTTCTCGCTGATTAAGTCAGAGAAGAAATACGACCATCCAGAGTTGATCGTGGATGAATCGAACCTGCGTGTGGTGTATGCGCCGAGCCGTTATTTTGCCAGCGAGCCAAAAGCCGATGTCAGCCTGATTTTGCGTAATCCGAAAGCCATGGACAGCGCCCGCAATCAGGTGATGTTTGCGCTCAATGATTATCTCGCAGGGCTGTCGCTTGATCAGTTAAGCAACCAGGCGTCGGTTGGCGGCATTAGTTTTTCCACCAATGCTAACAACGGCCTAATGGTTAATGCTAATGGTTACACCCAGCGTCTGCCGCAGCTGTTCCAGGCATTGCTCGAGGGGTACTTTAGCTATACCGCTACGGAAGATCAGCTTGAGCAGGCAAAATCCTGGTATAACCAGATGATGGATTCCGCAGAAAAGGGCAAAGCGTTTGAGCAGGCGATTATGCCTGCGCAGATGCTCTCCCAGGTGCCTTACTTCTCGCGTGATGAAAGGCGCAAAATTTTGCCTTCCATTACCTTGAAAGAGGTGCTGGCCTATCGCGACGCCTTAAAATCAGGGGCTCGACCAGAGTTTATGGTTATTGGCAACATGACTGAAGCCCAGGCAACAACGCTGGCGCGCGATGTGCAAAAACAGCTGGGCGCTGATGGCTCAGAGTGGTGTCGTAACAAAGATGTACTGGTTGATAAAAAACAATCCGTCATCTTTGAAAAAGCCGGTAACAGCACCGACTCTGCGCTGGCAGCGGTATTTGTACCGACTGGCTACGATGAATACACCAGTTCAGCATATAGTTCTCTGCTGGGGCAGATAGTACAGCCGTGGTTCTACAATCAGCTGCGTACCGAAGAACAGTTGGGCTATGCCGTGTTCGCGTTCCCAATGAGCGTAGGGCGTCAGTGGGGCATGGGCTTCCTGCTTCAAAGCAACGAAAAACAGCCATCGTACCTGTGGGAGCGTTACAAGGCGTTTTTCCCGACAGCAGAAGCGAAATTGCGGGCGATGAAGCCAGAAGAGTTTGCGCAAATCCAGCAGGCGGTTATTACCCAGATGCTGCAGGCACCGCAAACACTCGGCGAAGAAGCATCGAAGTTAAGTAAAGATTTCGATCGCGGCAATATGCGCTTCGATTCGCGTGATAAAATCGTAGCCCAGATTAAACTGCTGACGCCGCAAAAACTGGCCGATTTCTTCCATCAGGCGGTAGTCGAGCCGCAAGGCATGGCTATCCTGTCGCAGATTTCCGGCAGCCAGAATGGGAAAGCAGAATATGTACACCCTGAAGGCTGGAAAGTGTGGGAGAACGTCAGCGCGTTGCAGCAAACAATGCCCCTGATGAGTGAAAAGAATGAGTGATGTCGCCGAGACTCTAGATCCTTTGCGCTTGCCCTTACAGGGCGAGCGCCTGATTGAAGCCTCTGCCGGCACAGGCAAAACCTTTACGATTGCGGCGCTCTATTTGCGCCTGTTACTTGGACTAGGCGGTTCTGCCGCCTTTCCCCGCCCGCTGACCGTTGAAGAACTGCTGGTGGTGACCTTTACCGAGGCTGCCACTGCAGAATTGCGCGGTCGTATCCGTAGCAATATCCACGAGTTGCGCATCGCCTGTTTGCGTGAAACCACCGACAATCCTCTTTATGCACGCCTTCTGGAAGAGATCGACGATAAAGCACAGGCCGCGCAGTGGTTGCTGTTAGCCGAACGGCAGATGGATGAAGCGGCAGTCTTTACCATTCACGGTTTTTGCCAGCGTATGCTCAACCTGAATGCCTTTGAATCCGGCATGTTGTTTGAGCAGCAACTGATTGAAGATGAATCGCTACTGCGCTACCAGGCCTGCGCCGATTTCTGGCGTCGCCATTGCTACCCGTTACCGCGTGAAATTGCTCAGGTAGTGTTTGAAACCTGGAAAGGGCCGCAGGCGTTACTGCGCGATATTAATCGTTATTTGCAAGGCGAAGCGCCGGTTATCAAAGCACCGCCGCCCGATGATGAAACGCTGGTTTCCCGCCACGCGCAAATTGTGGCGCGTATTGATACGGTAAAACAGCAGTGGCGCGACGCAGTGGGTGAACTGGATGCGCTGATCGAATCTTCTGGCATTGATCGACGCAAGTTTAACCGTAGCAATCAGGCTAAATGGATAGACAAGATTAGTGCCTGGGCAGAAGAAGAGACAAACAGTTATCAGTTGCCAGAGTCGCTGGAAAAATTCTCTCAGCGTTTCTTAGAAGATCGCACGAAAGCCGGGGGAGAAACCCCGCGACATCCGCTGTTTGAGGCGATCGATCAACTGCTTGCAGAACCATTGTCGATCCGCGACCTGGTGATCACCCGCGCGTTGGCTGAGATCCGCGAAACGGTAGCGCGTGAAAAACGTCGCCGTGGCGAACTGGGTTTTGACGACATGTTAAGTCGGCTCGATTCCGCGCTGCGTAGCGAAAGCGGTGAGGCTCTGGCGACAGCGATCCGTACGCGATTCCCGGTGGCAATGATCGACGAATTTCAGGATACGGACCCGCAGCAGTACCGGATTTTTCGCCGTATCTGGCACCATCAGCCGGAAACCGCATTGCTGCTAATTGGCGACCCGAAACAGGCCATTTATGCGTTCCGTGGTGCGGATATCTTCACTTATATGAAGGCGCGTAGCGAAGTTCACGCGCACTACACCTTAGATACCAACTGGCGTTCCGCACCAGGAATGGTGAACAGCGTAAATAAGCTTTTCAGCCAGACTGATGACGCGTTCATGTTTCGCGAAATACCGTTTATTCCTGTGAAATCTGCTGGGAAAAATCAGGCACTGCGTTTTGTATTTAAAGGTGAAACGCAGCCAGCGATGAAAATGTGGTTGATGGAAGGCGAAAGCTGCGGCGTTGGCGATTATCAAAGTACGATGGCGCAGGTATGTGCCGCGCAAATCCGCGACTGGTTACAGGCCGGGCAGCGCGGGGAAGCGTTGCTGATGAACGGCGATGATGCACGTCCGGTACGAGCCTCGGACATCAGTGTGCTGGTGCGCAGCCGCCAGGAGGCCGCCCAGGTGCGCGATGCCTTAACGTTGCTGGAAATCCCTTCCGTTTACCTTTCGAACCGCGACAGTGTTTTTGAAACTCTGGAAGCGCAGGAAATGCTTTGGTTGTTGCAGGCGGTGATGACGCCCGAACGTGAGAATACCCTGCGCAGTGCGCTGGCAACGTCAATGATGGGGCTGAATGCGCTGGATATCGAAACGCTGAACAATGACGAAAATGCGTGGGACGCGGTGGTTGAAGAGTTCGATGGTTATCGGCAAATCTGGCGCAAACGCGGCGTCATGCCAATGCTGCGAGCGCTGATGTCGGCGCGCAACATTGCAGAAAACCTGCTGGCAACGGCCGGTGGCGAGCGGCGTCTTACTGACATCTTGCATATCAGCGAACTGCTACAAGAAGCGGGAACGCAGCTGGAAAGTGAACATGCTTTGGTACGTTGGTTATCGCAACATATCCTTGAGCCAGACAGTAATGCCTCCAGCCAACAAATGCGCCTCGAAAGCGACAAACATTTGGTGCAGATCGTCACGATCCACAAATCGAAAGGGCTGGAATATCCGCTGGTCTGGCTGCCGTTTATCACCAATTTCCGTGTACAGGATCAGGCGTTCTATCACGATCGAGGCTCGTTTGAAGCAGTTCTGGATCTTAACGCTGCGCCAGAAAGCGTAGATCTTGCTGAAGCAGAACGTCTGGCTGAAGATCTGCGTTTGCTTTACGTGGCGCTCACGCGTTCGGTCTGGCATTGCAGTCTCGGTGTTGCGCCGCTGGTGCGCCGTCGTGGCGATAAAAAAGGTGACACCGACGTTCATCAAAGTGCGCTCGGGCGCTTGCTGCAAAAAGGAGAACCGCAAGATGCGGCAGGGCTTCGCGCCTGTATTGAAGCATTGTGCGATGATGACATAGCCTGGCAAACGGCACAAACCAGTGATAACCAGCCATGGCAGGTTAATGATGCTTTAACTGCAGAACTGAATGCCAGGACGTTACAACGATTGCCCGGCGATAACTGGCGCGTCACCAGCTACTCTGGTTTGCAACAGCGTGGTCACGGTATCGCCCAGGATCTGATGCCTCGGCTGGATGTCGATGCTGCAGGCGTTGCCAGCGTCGTTGAAGAACCGACGTTAACACCACATCAGTTTCCGCGCGGTGCGTCACCGGGGACGTTCTTGCACAGTTTGTTTGAAGACCTGGATTTTACCCAGCCGGTTGACCCGAACTGGGTGCGGGAAAAACTGGAGCTTGGCGGTTTTGAAGCGCACTGGGAACCTGTGTTAACTGAGTGGATCACCGCTATTCTTCAGGCACCACTCAATGAAACGGGTGTTAGCCTGAATCAGCTTTCCGACCGCGATAAACAGGTGGAGATGGAGTTTTATCTGCCGATTAGTGAACCGCTTATCGCCAGTCAGCTTGATACGTTAATCCGCCAGTTTGACCCGCTATCCGCAGGCTGCCCGCCGCTGGAGTTCATGCAGGTGCGCGGCATGTTAAAAGGTTTTATTGACCTGGTGTTTCGCCACGAAGGGCGTTATTACCTGCTCGACTATAAATCCAACTGGTTGGGTGAAGACAGTTCGGCTTACACCCAACAGGCTATGGCAGCGGCGATGCAGGCACACCGCTATGATCTGCAATATCAGCTTTATACCCTGGCGCTGCACCGTTATCTGCGCCATCGCATTGCTGATTACAACTATGATCGTCACTTTGGCGGCGTTATCTATCTGTTCCTGCGTGGCGTTGATAAAGAACATCCGCAACAAGGGATCTACGCGACCCGACCCAACGCCGAGTTGATTGACCTGATGGATGAGATGTTTGCCGGTATGACCCTGGAGGAGGCGTAATGAAATTGCAAAAGCAATTACTGGAAGCTGTGGAGCACAAACAGCTACGCCCGCTGGATGTGCAATTTGCCCTGACCGTGGCGGGAGATGAACATCCTGCCGTCACCCTCGCGGCGGCACTGTTAAGTCATGATGCCGGAGAGGGACACGTCTGTTTGCCGCTTTCACGACTGGAAAATAACGAGGCGTCGCATCCGCTGTTGGCGACCTGTGTCAGTGAAATCGGTGAGCTACAAAATTGGGAAGAATGCTTGCTGGCTTCACAAGCGGTCAGCCGGGGAGATGAACCAACGCCGATGATCCTCTGTGGCGATCGCCTTTATCTGAATCGCATGTGGTGTAACGAGCGTACGGTGGCGCGCTTCTTCAATGAGGTGAATCATGCCATCGAGGTGGATGAAGCGTTGCTGGCGCAAACGCTGGATAAACTCTTTCCGCCTGGTGATGAAGTTAACTGGCAAAAAGTGGCGGCAGCAGTGGCACTGACGCGGCGCATTTCGGTAATTTCCGGCGGCCCCGGCACAGGTAAAACGACGACCGTGGCGAAGTTGTTGGCTGCGTTAATTCAGATGGCCGACGGTGAACGCTGTCGTATCCGCCTGGCTGCGCCAACGGGGAAAGCTGCCGCACGCTTAACAGAATCTCTCGGCAAGGCTCTGCGCCAGTTACCGCTGACCGATGAACAAAAGAAACGCATACCAGAAGACGCCAGCACCTTGCACCGCCTCCTGGGCGCGCAGCCAGGTAGCCAGCGTTTACGCCATCATGCGGGTAACCCGCTGCATCTTGATGTGCTGGTGGTGGATGAAGCGTCAATGATTGATCTGCCTATGATGTCTCGGCTGATCGATGCCTTGCCCGATCATGCGCGAGTGATCTTCCTCGGCGATCGCGATCAACTGGCCTCGGTTGAGGCTGGAGCTGTGCTGGGCGATATCTGTGCTTATGCCAATGCGGGCTTTACCGCAGAGCGTGCCGGGCAGTTGAGCCGCCTGACGGGAAGCCACGTTCCGGCGGGAAGCGGCACAGAAGCGGCATCATTGCGCGATAGTCTCTGCCTGCTGCAAAAGAGTTACCGTTTCGGCAGCAACTCTGGCATTGGTCAGCTTGCGGCGGCTATTAATCGTGGCGATAAGACGGCAGTGAAAACAGTTTTTCAGCAGGATTTTACTGATATCGAAAAACGGCTTTTACAGAGCGGCGAAGATTATATTGCGATGCTTGAGGAAGCTCTTGCGGGTTACGGACGCTATCTGGATCTGCTTCAGGCACGTGCCGAGCCGGATTTAATCATTCAGGCGTTCAATGAGTATCAGCTTTTGTGCGCCCTGCGGGAAGGGCCGTTTGGCGTGGCAGGACTGAATGAGCGAATTGAACAGTTTATGCAACAGAAGCGCAAAATTCATCGTCATCCGCACTCGCGCTGGTACGAAGGCCGGCCGGTGATGATTGCCCGTAATGACAGTGCGCTTGGGTTGTTTAATGGTGATATCGGTGTCGCTCTGGATCGCGGGCAGGGGACGCGCGTCTGGTTTGCAATGCCGGATGGCAATATCAAGTCGGTGCAACCGAGTCGCCTGCCGGAGCACGAAACCACGTGGGCGATGACAGTACATAAATCGCAGGGATCGGAGTTCGACCATGCGGCGTTGATTTTACCGAGCCAACGCACGCCGGTAGTAACGCGAGAGCTGGTTTACACCGCGGTGACCCGCGCGCGTCGGCGTTTGTCATTGTATGCCGATGAACGCATTTTAAGTGCGGCAATCGCTACGCGCACCGAGCGGCGTAGCGGGCTGGCAGCGTTGTTTGGTTCGCGGGGATAAATGTGATTGCCTGATGCGACGCATGTGCGTCTTATCATGCCTACGAGTGTTACGCATGTCGCATCTGGCGATTTCCATCGCTTACCCTAAATCCGCCATCAACACCTTTGATTTACGCTGGTAGTTGTACAACTGCTTTTTGCTCTCCGGCAGCAAATCAATATCCACCGGGGTAAATCCGCGTTCCTGGAACCAGTGAATACTGCGCGTAGTCAGTACAAACAATTTGCTTAAGCCGCTCTGCTTCGCCTGGGCTGCAATGCGTTCCAGCAAAACCTCGCCCCTTGATGAACTGCGGTAATCCGGGTGAACTGCCACACAGGCCATTTCACCTATCTTCTCTTCCGGGAATGGATAGAGCGCGGCGCAGGCAATAGTCGTGTTATCGCGCTGAATAATAGTGAATTTGTCGATTTCCATCTCCAGTTGCTCGCGAGAACGACGCACCAGAATACCTTGCTGCTCCAGTGGGCGAATCAACTCCAGAATACCGCCAATATCGTTGATTGTTGCGCGACGAATCTGCTCGGCGCTTTCCATCACAATCTGCGTACCGATACCGTCGCGTGAGAACAACTCTTGCAACAGCGCGCCATCTTCCTGATAACTGATTAAATGACAGCGACGCACGCCGCTGCGGCAGGCTTTCACTGCGCCACGCAAAAAGCGCACCGTACCGGAGTTGTAATCGCCTTTCTCTTCCTGGACTTCTACCCGCGCTTGCGCTTCGTTAGGGAAAAGTTCGGAGACAATATCACCGTCGTCATTAGTGACACCCTGTGAAGAGCAAAAACCAATCATCTTCTCAGCTTTCAGTTTGATGGCCAGTTGAGTGGCAATCTCTTCCGAGGTCAGGTTAAAGCTCTCGCCAGTGACCGAAACCGCCACCGGCCCCATCAGCACAATCGCACCGCTGTCCAGTTGGCGATGAATCGCTTCTTCATCAATCCGCCGGATGCGCCCGCTATGGCAGTAATCCACACCATCATCCACGCCCAGCGGCTGGGCAATAATAAAATTGCCGCTGACGACGTTGATATGCGCGCCTTGCAACGGCGTGTTGTTGAGGCTCATTGACAGGCGAGCGGTAATATCCAGTTGTAACGTACCCGCAGCCTGCTTCACCAGCTCCAGCGTTTTGGCGTCGGTCACGCGCGTATTCTTGTGATATAGCGGCTCGTGGTGATGCGCTGCAAGATTTGCGTCGATCTGGGGACGTGCGCCATAAACCACCACCAGACGGATGCCGAGGCTGTGCAACAACCCAATATCATTGACAATACTGGAGAAATTTTCATGCTCAATGGCTTCTCCGCCGAGCATGATGACAAACGTTTTTCCCCGGTGGGTATTGATATAGGGAACCGAATGGCGGAATCCCTCGACCAGCTCGGTTTTACGTTCCTTTACCACGGCACACCTCTTTGCATGATTATTCGAAATTATTGTATTTTTATTCTGTTTTTTCGCCGTGCGCAAGTGCAAATTTTATGCGAGTGCGACTTTTTTATCAGTAATACCGTGAATATAAATAGAATGTTTACCGTTTAATAGATGACAGATTATGCGTCTTTCGCTAAAGTTTCCGGTCAAATTGTTCGTTTACTTGTTACACAGCTTAGATTTCTTTTGCTCGGGAGAGGCATGTCAGGATCCAACACTGCAATCAGCCGTCGTCGTTTACTGCAAGGCGCGGGCGCCATGTGGCTATTGAGCGTAAGCCAGGTGAGTCTGGCTGCGGTCAGCCAGGTCGTGGCGGTGCGCGTCTGGCCTGCGTCCAGCTACACCCGCGTGACGGTAGAATCAAATCGTCAGCTGAAATATAAGCAGTTCGCGTTGAGTAACCCAGAACGCGTGGTGGTGGATATCGAAGATGTAAACCTGAACTCGGTGCTCAAAGGGATGGCTGCGCAAATCCGCGCTGACGACCCGTTCATCAAGTCGGCACGCGTCGGCCAATTTGATCCGCAAACCGTGCGGATGGTTTTTGAGTTAAAGCAAAATGTAAAACCGCAGATGTTTGCCCTCGCGCCGGTCGCCGGGTTTAAAGAACGTCTGGTGATGGACCTTTATCCGGCCAATGCTCAGGACATGCAGGACCCATTGCTGGCGCTGCTGGAAGATTACAACAAAGGCGACCTCGAAAAGCAGGTGCCGCCAGCGCAGAGTGGCCCACAGCCAGGCAAGGCCGGGCGCGATCGTCCGATTGTCATTATGCTCGACCCTGGCCACGGCGGCGAAGACTCCGGCGCGGTGGGGAAATACAAAACGCGCGAAAAAGACGTGGTATTGCAAATAGCTCGCCGTCTGCGCTCTCTGATCGAGAAAGAGGGCAATATGAAGGTTTACATGACGCGTAATGAAGACATCTTCATTCCGTTGCAAGTGCGCGTAGCAAAAGCACAGAAACAGCGTGCTGATTTGTTTGTCTCTATTCATGCCGACGCCTTTACCAGTCGCCAGCCGAGCGGTTCCTCGGTGTTTGCGCTCTCTACCAAAGGCGCAACCAGTACTGCGGCAAAATATCTGGCACAAACCCAGAACGCCTCGGACTTGATTGGTGGTGTGAGCAAAAGCGGCGACCGCTATGTCGACCACACCATGTTCGATATGGTGCAGTCGTTGACCATTGCCGACAGCCTGAAGTTTGGTAAGGCCGTGCTAAATAAGCTGGGGAAAATCAACAAACTGCATAAGAATAAGGTTGAGCAGGCCGGGTTTGCTGTGCTGAAAGCGCCAGATATTCCTTCCATTCTGGTCGAAACGGCGTTTATCAGTAACGTTGAGGAAGAACGCAAATTGAAAACGGCGACTTTCCAGCAGGAAGTTGCGGAGTCTATTCTTGCGGGAATTAAAGCGTATTTTGCCGATGGGGCGACGCTGGCGAGAAGAGGATGATAAAAAGGCGCTGAATGGCGCTTTTTTTATGGGAGAATAGAAACAAAAAAACACCCGTTAGGGTGTTCAATAATTGGTTGCGGGGGCCGG
>NZ_VATL01000014.1:0-1748 GCF_005781065.1 Escherichia sp. E1130 | reverse complement strand
ATCAGACAATCTGTGTGAGCACTGCAAAGAACGCTTCTTTAAGGTAAGGAGGTGATCCAACCGCAGGTTCCCCTACGGTTACCTTGTTACGACTTCACCCCAGTCATGAATCACAAAGTGGTAAGCGCCCTCCCGAAGGTTAAGCTACCTACTTCTTTTGCAACCCACTCCCATGGTGTGACGGGCGGTGTGTACAAGGCCCGGGAACGTATTCACCGTGGCATTCTGATCCACGATTACTAGCGATTCCGACTTCATGGAGTCGAGTTGCAGACTCCAATCCGGACTACGACGCACTTTATGAGGTCCGCTTGCTCTCGCGAGGTCGCTTCTCTTTGTATGCGCCATTGTAGCACGTGTGTAGCCCTGGTCGTAAGGGCCATGATGACTTGACGTCATCCCCACCTTCCTCCAGTTTATCACTGGCAGTCTCCTTTGAGTTCCCGGCCGGACCGCTGGCAACAAAGGATAAGGGTTGCGCTCGTTGCGGGACTTAACCCAACATTTCACAACACGAGCTGACGACAGCCATGCAGCACCTGTCTCACAGTTCCCGAAGGCACCAATCCATCTCTGGAAAGTTCTGTGGATGTCAAGACCAGGTAAGGTTCTTCGCGTTGCATCGAATTAAACCACATGCTCCACCGCTTGTGCGGGCCCCCGTCAATTCATTTGAGTTTTAACCTTGCGGCCGTACTCCCCAGGCGGTCGACTTAACGCGTTAGCTCCGGAAGCCACGCCTCAAGGGCACAACCTCCAAGTCGACATCGTTTACGGCGTGGACTACCAGGGTATCTAATCCTGTTTGCTCCCCACGCTTTCGCACCTGAGCGTCAGTCTTCGTCCAGGGGGCCGCCTTCGCCACCGGTATTCCTCCAGATCTCTACGCATTTCACCGCTACACCTGGAATTCTACCCCCCTCTACGAGACTCAAGCTTGCCAGTATCAGATGCAGTTCCCAGGTTGAGCCCGGGGATTTCACATCTGACTTAACAAACCGCCTGCGTGCGCTTTACGCCCAGTAATTCCGATTAACGCTTGCACCCTCCGTATTACCGCGGCTGCTGGCACGGAGTTAGCCGGTGCTTCTTCTGCGGGTAACGTCAATGAGCAAAGGTATTAACTTTACTCCCTTCCTCCCCGCTGAAAGTACTTTACAACCCGAAGGCCTTCTTCATACACGCGGCATGGCTGCATCAGGCTTGCGCCCATTGTGCAATATTCCCCACTGCTGCCTCCCGTAGGAGTCTGGACCGTGTCTCAGTTCCAGTGTGGCTGGTCATCCTCTCAGACCAGCTAGGGATCGTCGCCTAGGTGAGCCGTTACCCCACCTACTAGCTAATCCCATCTGGGCACATCCGATGGCAAGAGGCCCGAAGGTCCCCCTCTTTGGTCTTGCGACGTTATGCGGTATTAGCTACCGTTTCCAGTAGTTATCCCCCTCCATCAGGCAGTTTCCCAGACATTACTCACCCGTCCGCCACTCGTCAGCAAAGCAGCAAGCTGCTTCCTGTTACCGTTCGACTTGCATGTGTTAGGCCTGCCGCCAGCGTTCAATCTGAGCCATGATCAAACTCTTCAATTTAAAAGTTTGATGCTCAAAGAATTAAACTTCGTAATGAATTACGTGTTCACTCTTGAGACTTGGTATTCATTTATCGTCTTGCGACGTTAAGAATCCGTATCTTCGAGTGCCCACACAGATTGTCTGATAAATTGTTAAAGAGCAGTGCCGCTTCGCTTTTTC
>NZ_VATL01000013.1:0-76674 GCF_005781065.1 Escherichia sp. E1130 | reverse complement strand
CCAGCTGAGCTACGGATGCAAATGGCGGTGAGGCGGGGATTCGAACCCCGGATGCAGCTTTTGACCGCATACTCCCTTAGCAGGGGAGCGCCTTCAGCCTCTCGGCCACCTCACCACACGCCTCTTACGAGTGCTTCGAAGAACTTGTTTATCGCTCATCGTCGCTGCGTGGCGCACATATTACTTTCTGAGACTTATAAGTCAAACAATTTTTCCCACACTTTTATCGTTTGCACACTTCGCGCTCAATTAGTCTGTAAAAACGTCAAAAAGAGTGTTTTATCAACAGAAAAACAGGCCTCTGACAGGTAGCAGTGATAGAGAAAAATGAAGGCAAAAGTTAAATGAACGGGAGTAACGCGAAAAAAATGAAGTGAAAGAGAAATTTTGAGGGTGCGTCTCACCGTTAAAGATGAGACGCGGAAAGATTAGTAACTGGACTGCTGGGATTTTTCAGCCTGGATACGCTGGTAGATCTCTTCACGGTGAACAGAAACTTCCTTCGGGGCGTTTACGCCAATACGTACTTGGTTGCCCTTTACCCCTAAAACTGTCACGGTGACCTCATCCCCAATCATGAGGGTCTCACCAACTCGACGAGTCAGAATCAGCATTCTTTGCTCCTTGAAAGATTAAAAGAGTCGGGTCTCTCTGTATCCCGGCATTATCCATCATATAACGCCAAAAAGTAAGCAATGACAAACACATTACATCTAAGCAGTCATGGCATTACATTCTGTTAAACCTAAGTTTAGCCGATATACACAACTTCAACCTGACTTTATCATTGTCGATAGCGTCGATGCGAATGCCGTGAAGCAAGTCCACGGCATTGCCTGACACTTATATTATTGCAATTTCGCGCTGACCCAGCCTTTCACACTGGCTAACGCTGCAGGTAAGGCCGCAGCATCCGTACCACCGGCTTGCGCCATGTCAGGACGTCCACCACCCTTGCCGCCCACCTGCTGAGCGACCATACCAATCAGTTCCCCTGCTTTCACGCGATCTGTGACGTCCTTAGATACGCCTGCAATCAGAGAAACCTTACCTTCGGCTACCGTTGCCAGCACGATAATTGTCGACCCCAGCTGATTTTTTAAATCGTCAACCATGGTGCGCAACATTTTCGGCTCAACACCGCTAAGCTCACTAACCAACAGCTTAACACCATTAACATCAATTGCCTTACTGGAAAGATTTGCGCTCTCCTGTGCGGCAGCCTGTTCTTTAAGCTGTTGTAACTCTTTTTCCAGCTGACGCGTACGTTCCAGTACTGAGCGCACTTTATCAGCCAGATTATTGCTATCGCCTTTCAGCAGATGCGCGACTTCGCTTAAGCGATCGCTGTCTGCATGAACGGTGGCGATAGCACCTTCTCCGGTTACCGCTTCGATACGACGAACGCCTGCAGCAGTACCCGATTCAGAAATGATACGGAACAGACCAATATCACCGGTGCGGCTGGCGTGAGTACCACCACACAGCTCGGTGGAGAAATCGCCCATGCTCAGCACACGTACACGTTCATCATACTTCTCGCCGAACAGCGCCATCGCACCTTTCGCTTTCGCCGCTTCGAGATCCATGATGTTGGTTTCGATAGGCAAGTTACGACGAATCTGCGCGTTCACCAGATCTTCGACAGCACGAATCTCTTCTGGTTTCATCGCTTCGTTATGCGAGAAGTCAAAACGCAGCACCTTGTCATTAACCAGCGAACCTTTCTGGGAGACATGAGTACCCAGAACCTGACGCAGCGCAGCGTGCATCAGGTGCGTTGCGGAGTGATTCAGACGAATACGAGCGCGACGAGCTTCATCTACATCTGCCTGTACCGCGTCGCCCACTTTCAGAGAACCCGCAGCAAGTTTACCGATGTGACCAATCGCCTGGCCATATTTCTGCGTATCTTCCACCGCAAAGGAGAAGTTAGCGCCTTTCAGTTCGCCTTTATCGCCAACCTGACCGCCGGATTCTGCATAGAATGGCGTTTGATCCAGCACGACCACAGCTTCCTGGCCTGCATTGATGGCATCAACCGCTTTACCATCAACAAACAGCGCGGTCACTTTGCCGTTCAGTTCCAGATGGTCATAGCCTTTAAATTCAGATGCACTATCAACACGGATCATTGCGTTGTAATCGGCACCAAAGCCGCTGGCTTCGCGCGCACGACGACGCTGCTCTTCCATTGCTGCTTCAAAACCAGCTTCGTCAACTTTGATGTTGCGCTCACGGCAAACGTCAGCCGTCAGGTCAACCGGGAAGCCGTAGGTGTCGTACAGGCGGAAAGCTGTTTCACCATCCAGCGTATCACCAGAAAGTTTTGCCAGCTCTTCATCCAGCAGTGCCAGACCGCGCTCCAGAGTACGGGCAAACTGCTCTTCTTCAGTCTTCAGCACCTGCTCAACCTGCGCCTGCTGGCGTTTCAGGTCTTCACCCGCAGAGCCCATAACGTCGATCAGCGGACCAACCAGTTTGTAGAAGAAGGTATCTTTCGCGCCCAGCATATTGCCGTGACGCACTGCGCGACGAATGATACGACGCAGCACATAACCACGGTTTTCGTTGGACGGCATTACGCCATCCGCGATCAGGAACGCACAAGAACGAATGTGGTCAGCGATAACGCGCAGCGATTTATTGCTCAGATCGGTCGCGCCAGTCACCTTAGCCACCGCCTGAATCAGCGTACGGAACAGGTCGATATCATAGTTGGAGTTTACGTGTTGCAGCACGGCGGCAATACGCTCCAGACCCATACCGGTATCTACAGACGGCTTCGGCAGCGGTTCCATCGTGCCATCTGCCTGGCGGTTGAACTGCATGAAGACGATGTTCCAGATCTCAATGTAGCGGTCACCGTCTTCTTCCGGGCTTCCCGGAGGGCCACCCCAAATGTGGTCGCCGTGATCGTAGAAAATTTCGGTGCACGGGCCGCACGGACCAGTGTCACCCATCTGCCAGAAGTTGTCAGATGCGTATGGCGCACCTTTGTTATCGCCGATGCGAATAATACGTTCGCGCGGGATCCCTACTTCTTTTTCCCAGATTTCGTAGGCTTCGTCGTCGCTTTCATAGACGGTAACCCACAGACGCTCTTTCGGCAGGGCAAACCATTTTTCGCTGGTCAGCAGTTCCCATGCAAACTGAATGGCATCGTGTTTGAAATAGTCGCCGAAGCTGAAGTTGCCCAGCATTTCGAAGAAGGTATGGTGACGCGCGGTGTAACCGACGTTTTCCAGGTCGTTGTGTTTACCACCCGCACGCACGCAGCGTTGGGAAGTGGTAGCACGGGAATAATTACGCTTGTCGAGCCCAAGGAAGACATCCTTGAACTGGTTCATCCCGGCGTTGGTAAACAACAAAGTTGGGTCGTTATGGGGTACCAGGGAGCTGCTGGCAACTACCTGATGTCCCTTACTATGGAAAAAGTCGAGAAACGCCTGACGGATCTCAGCGGTGCTCTTGCTCATAATTATCCTGAAATCAAGCTAACGAAATATCGCCACCAGCTACAGCGTGTCTTAACCGCCGGGCTGGTAACTGAAAAGTGGGAATAAGATAAGTTTTCTTGACTGGGAAGTAAAATACCGTATGCGTTCAGTCGGCAAAATTTCGCCAAATCTCCTGGATATCTTCCATCAGATAGCCACGATAGAGCAGAAAACGCTGGATCTTAACTTTTTCTGAAAAGACAGTTGGCAAAGGTTCGCCATATTTTCGCGTCGCCTGATCGCGTGCCAGCGCGCACCAGTCAATGTCACATTCACGCATCGCTTTTTCTGTCGCTTCGCGGGAAATACCTTTCTGATTCAGTTCCTGACGAATACGCGCCGGACCATAGCCTTTGCGGCTACGGCTGGCAATAAAGCGCGCAACAAATCGGCTGTCATCGAGATAGCCATGTTCATGGCACCAGGCAATAACGCGCGCGTAATCTTCTGCCGTAGCATCAATCTCTTCCGGGCCATTTTTGCCCATAATCGGTGCCGCGAGTTTACGTCGCAATTCTTGCTCACTGTGATCGCGCACCGCCAGAATGCGTACCGCTCGATCCAACAGACGAGCATATGCCGAGCGACGGGATGTTGAGTCTGTCATGGCATATCCTTAAAACTTAAAAAACAAAAGGGCCGCAGATGCGACCCTGGTTTTGCTGACAAAGTGGCGTTGTTCATGCCGGATGCGGCGTGAGCGCCTTATCCGTCCTACAAACCGTGCAACTTCAATACATTGCAGAGAACATGTAGGTCTGATAAGCGTAGCGCATCAGGCAATTTTGCGTTTGTCATCCGTCTCAGAGTCGCAGATGCGCCCCTTGAGTATCAAACAAGACGATTAAAAATCTTCGTTAGTTTCTGCTACGCCTTCGCTGTCATCTACAGAGAAATCCGGCGTTGAGTTCGGGTTGCTCAGCAGCAGCTCACGTACTTTCTTCTCGATCTCTTTCGCGGTTTCCGGGTTATCTTTCAGCCAGGCAGTCGCATTCGCTTTACCCTGACCGATCTTCTCACCTTTGTAGCTGTACCACGCGCCTGCTTTCTCGATCAGCTTCTCTTTCACGCCCAGGTCAACCAACTCGCCGTAGAAGTTGATGCCTTCACCGTAGAGGATCTGGAATTCGGCCTGTTTAAACGGCGCTGCAATTTTGTTCTTCACCACTTTCACGCGGGTTTCGCTACCCACTACGTTTTCGCCCTCTTTCACCGCGCCGATACGACGGATGTCGAGACGAACAGAGGCGTAGAATTTCAGCGCGTTACCACCGGTAGTGGTTTCCGGGTTACCGAACATCACACCAATTTTCATACGGATCTGGTTGATGAAGATCAGCAGCGTGTTGGACTGCTTCAGGTTACCCGCCAGCTTACGCATCGCCTGGCTCATCATACGTGCTGCAAGGCCCATGTGAGAGTCGCCGATTTCGCCTTCGATTTCCGCTTTCGGCGTCAGTGCCGCCACGGAGTCAACGACGATAACGTCTACTGCGCCAGAACGCGCCAGAGCGTCACAGATTTCCAGTGCCTGCTCGCCGGTGTCCGGCTGGGAGCACAGCAGGTTGTCGATATCGACACCCAGTTTACGTGCATAGACTGGGTCCAGCGCGTGTTCAGCATCGATAAACGCACAGGTTTTACCTTCGCGCTGGGCAGCGGCAATCACCTGCAGCGTCAGCGTGGTTTTACCGGAAGATTCCGGTCCGTAGATTTCGACGATACGGCCCATCGGCAGACCACCTGCTCCGAGCGCGATATCCAGTGAAAGCGAACCAGTAGAGATGGTTTCCACATCCATGGAACGGTCTTCACCCAGGCGCATGATGGAGCCTTTACCAAATTGTTTCTCAATCTGGCCCAGTGCTGCCGCCAACGCTTTCTGTTTGTTTTCGTCGATAGCCATTTTTACTCCTGTCATGCCGGGTAATACCGGATAGTCAATATGTTCTGTTGAAGCAATTATACTGTATAGTCATACAGTATCAAGTATTTTGTAGAAATTGTTGCCGCAGCGTATTTAAGGCATAAGCCGTCGCCTTACGACGCACGGCATCGCGGTCGCCGCTAAAGCATTCCCGGCGGGTAATGCCTTCGCCGCGGGCTGTGGCAAAAGCAAACCAGACGGTGCCGACAGGCTTCTCTTCGCTGCCGCCATCCGGTCCGGCGATGCCACTGATAGCAACCGCATAATCAGCACGAGCCGCTTTCAGTGCGCCTATCGCCATTTCCACCACAACAGGTTCACTCACCGCGCCATGCTGCGCCAGCGTCTCTTCGCGTACGCCGATCATCTGCGCTTTGGCTTCGTTACTGTAGGTGACAAATCCGCGTTCAAACCAGGCGGAACTGCCGGCAATATCGGTAATCACTTTCGCTACCCAACCGCCAGTACAGGATTCAGCGGTTGTTACGGTTGCGCCACGGGATTTCAGCGCCAGCCCTACCTGCTCGCTTAACTGCATCAGTTCACTGTCAGTCATCTCAACCTCTGTCAGTCAAAAATTTATGCCGGACAAGATAGCACTTTCCCGCAGAAGATGGGGACCAGCGATTCATTTTACGAGTCGCATTCCGAAATAAGACTGTTGCGGCCAACCGGTAAAGAAAAACGCTACCATGCAGCGTTCATATTGCCAGGTATTCACAAGGAGAGAAAAATAATGACAACAAAGAAAACGGATAGCCCCCCCCAAAACGTGCTTAAACAGACCACGCAAATACGTATGTGGGTCATCATTGGTGGCATCAGCGCACTGGTTTCAGTGATATGTAAGATTTTATCTTCTGGCTATCTTGAACCTTTCGACTTCGGTCAGGCCGCGTTAGGCGTTGTCTGCCTGGGATATGCGATATCGCTGTCGAAAAAAAATCAAGCAATTACGTCATTCGAATAAACAGTAAGAAAGCAGAGGGAAGTTTAACCTCCCTCTTGCAGATAGTTACTGTACGCGCGCCAACGCCACGGCTTGTCCTAACTGCCAGACCGCCATTGCGTAATGGGTGCTGTGGTTATAACGGGTAATGGTGTAGAAGTTCGGCAGACCGTACCAGTACTGATAACCTGTTCCAACATCCAAACGCAGCAGGCTGGCCTGTTGATGGTTGCCCAGCGACTGCTGTGGCGTTAAACCTGCCGCGGCAAGCTGCGAAATGCTGTACTTGGTTTTGAAGCCATTTGGCAAGCCTGGAGCCTGACCGTTTGCCATTACCGCGACCTGATCGCCTTTTACCCAGCCGTGCGCTTTGAAATAGTTCGCCACGCTACCGATCGCATCAACCGGATCCCAAAGGTTGATATGCCCGTCGCCGCTGAAATCTACCGCATATTGTTTGTAAGACGACGGCATAAACTGTCCGTAGCCCATCGCCCCGGCAAAGGAACCTTTCAGATTGAGCGGATCGTCCTGCTCATCGCGCGCCATCAGCAGGAAGGTTTCCAGCTCGCCAGAGAAATACTCCGCGCGGCGTGGGTAGTTAAATGACAGCGTTGCCAGCGCATCGAGGATGCGGGTTTTCCCCATCACGCGCCCCCAGCGGGTTTCGACGCCGATAATCCCGACGATAATTTCCGGCGGTACGCCATACACCTGCCACGCGCGATTCAGCGCATCTTCATACTGATTCCAGAAAACCACGCCGTTCTGCACGTTATCCGGCGTAATAAATTTTTTGCGATAACGCAGCCATGCGCCGTTAGGACCAGATGGCGGTTTCACCGATGTGGTTGGTGCCTGGTTATCCATCAGCCGCAGTACCGAATCCAGACGTTTCGCCTGAGAGAGAATTTCCTGCAATTGCTGACGATCGAAACCATGTTTGTTCACCATTTTTTCGATGAACTGCTGGGCATTGGGGTTATTGGCAAAATCTCCGCCCATCTGCATCACATTGTGCTGCGGCTCAAGCAGGAAGCCGCCGGACGGCGTTCCGGTGGTTGTTTCAGTCTCAGTCGGTTTTGGCTTGCTGCTACAGGCGGCAAGTAACACAAAAAGGGGAAGCAATGTTACATAACGATGCTTGAACATGAGGGGTCCATTTAACAAATTCAACCAGGGGCAAGTATGGTAAAGCATCCCGCCCAGCACAAGGAAGCGGTAGTCTGTTTTCGGCACTCCATTTCTCTTTAGTCTCTTCTTTCAGTTCATATTTTTTCTTAAAGTATGTTGTAACTAAATTCACATATGTTGTTTCCCTTCCCATAGCGCTGGATAATGAGCGCTCATTCCGGCCATCAATCCCTGGCTGGAATAAATAAATGGACCTTAACCGGAGAGAGCAATGAGTGAAGCACTACTGAACGCGGGACGTCAGACGTTAATGCTGGAGTTGCAGGAAGCAAGCCGTTTACCGGAACGTCTGGGCGATGATTTTGTTCGCGCCGCCAATATCATCCTGCACTGCGAAGGCAAAGTGGTGGTTTCGGGAATTGGCAAATCGGGCCACATTGGTAAGAAAATCGCCGCAACACTTGCCAGCACCGGCACACCGGCTTTTTTTGTCCATCCGGCAGAAGCACTGCACGGCGATCTGGGGATGATCGAAAGCCGCGATGTGATGCTGTTTATCTCTTACTCCGGTGGCGCGAAGGAACTGGATCTGATTATTCCGCGTCTGGAAGATAAATCTATCGCGCTGCTGGCGATGACCGGCAAACCGACGTCACCGCTGGGCCTGGCGGCGAAAGCGGTGCTGGATATTTCGGTAGAACGCGAAGCCTGCCCGATGCACCTTGCTCCGACCTCCAGCACCGTCAATACCCTGATGATGGGTGACGCGCTGGCAATGGCGGTCATGCAGGCGCGCGGATTTAATGAAGAAGATTTTGCCCGTTCACATCCAGCCGGCGCGCTGGGCGCTCGCTTGTTGAACAAAGTACATCATCTGATGCGCCGTGATGACGCCATCCCGCAGGTGGCGGTAAATGCCAGTGTCATGGACGCGATGCTGGAACTCAGCCGCACCGGTCTGGGGCTGGTGGCGGTATGTGACGCTCAACAACAGGTACAAGGCGTCTTTACCGACGGTGATTTACGTCGCTGGCTGGTTGGCGGCGGCGCACTCACCACGCCAGTTAATGAAGCGATGACGACAGGCGGCACGACATTACAGGCACAAAGTCGCGCCATCGACGCCAAAGAAGTTCTGATGAAGCGCAAAATCACCGCCGCACCGGTGGTGGATGAAAACGGCAAACTCACCGGCGCAATTAACCTGCAGAATTTCTATCAGGCCGGGATTATTTAATCCTTCAATCCCAGACGTTTCGCCAGCCGATGCAGGTTGGCGACGTCGGTTTCCAGCATCCGCGCGCAGGCAGCCCAGTTGTGATGATTTTGTGCCAGTGCCTGGCGAATGGTTTCACGCTGGAACGCTTCTGTCGCTTCACGCAGATTTTGCTTAACAACGGGCATTGTCATCGCTTCTGGCGGCGGCAACGCCTCCTCAGGAAAAGCAAAATGTTGCGCCTCAAGAATCACTTCATCGCCGCTGCGAGTGGCTCTCGCCAGCACTACCGCCCGATGAATAGCATGTTCCAGTTCGCGCACATTTCCCGGAAAATTATAGTGTTGCAGTAATTTTCGCGCTCCGGCGCTTAATACCACGCGGGAAAGCCCCAGCCGCAAACGACACTGCTCACAGAAATACCCTGCCAGCAGAATGACGTCATCGCCCCGCTCACGCAGCGGCGGCACCGAAAGTGGAAACACGCTCAGGCGATGAAACAAGTCGGCGCGAAATCGCCCTGCCAGCACCTCTTCGCGTAAGTCGCGGTTAGTCGCAGCCAGCACGCGCACATCGACCCGCAAACTGCGGTCATCGCCAACGCGCTGAATATCGCCATACTGCAACACCCTCAGCAGCTTGGCCTGCAATGCCAACGACAACTCGCCGATCTCATCCAGAAACAGTGTGCCGTTATCCGCCATTTCAAACTTCCCGCTGCGGTTACTGATAGCGCCAGTAAACGCTCCTTTCACATGCCCGAACAACTCACTTTCCGCCACACTTTCCGGCAGTGCGGCACAGTTGAGATAGACCAGCGGATTCACCGCCCTTGGCGAGGCTTCATGAATCGCTTTCGCCACCAGCTCCTTACCGGTTCCCGTCTCACCGCTGATCAGGACGTTGAGATCGGACGCCGCCACAATCTCAATCTCTTTTTTCAATTGCGTCATACCTGGCGACAGACCGATCATCTGCGTCTGTTTCACCGCTTCAAACGGCGCGGCATCGCCTGGCAGCATATTCTGGCTTTCCAGTTGTTCAATCAGCAACGCATTGCTTAACGCTCCCGCCGCCAGCGCAGCAATCAGCCGTAACTCTTCGTCGCTGAAAACATCGAACTGATCGGGCTGCATCCCGTCGAGCGTCAGTGCGCCGATCAAGTTTTGTCCGGCAAACAACGGCAGGCCAACGCAGGCGTGAACCTTCAGACTCTCCTGCCCGGGAATCAAACCGTCATAGGGATCGGGCAATTCGCTGTCTGCGGGAAAACGCACCACGTCCCCGGCGCGGGCAATCGCTTCCAGCCGCGGATGACCTTCCAGCGCAAAGCGTCTACCGAGTACATCCTTCGCCAGCCCGTCGATGGCAAGCGGAATAAACTGCCGCGAGTCGTAACGTAGCAACGCAGACGCATCGCACTCCAGCACCTGACGCAGCGTGGTGATCAGGCGCTGAAAACGATCCTGATGTCCAATCCCACGCTGCAATTCGATGGCGATATTCGCCAGCACATCAACGGAAAAACTCATCTTTGCCTCACTGTCAATTTGACTATAGATATTGTCATATCGACCATTTTATTAATAGTCATTTTGACTACTCATTAATGAGCATGATTTTATTTATATTTTAAAAACAATTAGATAAAAAACTGGCACGCAATCTGCAATTAGCAAGACATCTTTTTAGAACACGCTGAATAAATTGAGGTTGCTATGTCTATTGTGGTGAAAAATAACATTCATTGGGTTGGTCAACGTGACTGGGAAGTGCGTGATTTTCACGGTACAGAATATAAAACGCTGCGCGGCAGCAGCTACAACAGCTACCTCATCCGCGAAGAAAAAAACGTGCTGATCGACACCGTCGACCATAAATTCAGCCGCGAATTTGTGCAGAACCTGCGTAATGAAATCGATCTGGCGGATATCGACTACATCGTTATTAACCATGCAGAAGAGGACCACGCCGGGGCGCTGAGCGAACTGATGGCGCAAATTCCCGATACGCCGATTTACTGTACTGCCAACGCTATCGACTCGATAAATGGTCATCACCATCATCCGGAGTGGAATTTTAATGTGGTGAAAACTGGCGACACGCTGGATATCGGCAACGGCAAACAGCTCATTTTTGTCGAAACGCCAATGCTGCACTGGCCGGACAGCATGATGACTTACCTGACAGGCGACGCGGTGCTGTTCAGTAACGATGCTTTCGGTCAGCACTACTGCGACGAGCATCTGTTCAACGATGAAGTGGATCAGACGGAGCTTTTCGAGCAGTGCCAGCGTTACTACGCCAATATCCTGACGCCGTTCAGCCGCCTGGTAACGCCGAAAATTACCGAGATCCTGGGCTTTAACTTACCAGTCGATATGATAGCGACCTCTCACGGCGTGGTATGGCGCGATAACCCGACGCAAATTGTCGAGCTGTACCTGAAATGGGCGGCGGATTATCAGGAAGACAGAATCACCATTTTCTACGACACCATGTCGAATAATACCCGCATGATGGCTGACGCTATCGCCCAGGGGATTGCGGAAACCGACCCGCGCGTAGCGGTGAAAATTTTCAACGTCGCCCGAAGCGATAAAAACGAAATCCTGACCAATGTCTTCCGCTCAAAAGGCGTACTGGTTGGGACTTCGACGATGAATAACGTGATGATGCCGAAAATCGCCGGGCTGGTGGAGGAGATGACCGGATTACGCTTCCGTAACAAACGCGCCAGTGCTTTCGGCTCTCATGGTTGGAGCGGCGGTGCGGTGGATCGTCTTTCCACGCGCTTGCAGGATGCAGGTTTCGAAATGTCACTTAGCCTGAAAGCCAAATGGCGACCGGACCAGGATGCACTGGAATTATGCCGTGAACACGGTCGCGAAATCGCCCGTCAGTGGGCGCTCGCGCCGCTGCCACAAATCACGGTGAATACGGTAGTTAAAGAAGAAACCTCTGCCACCACGACGGCTGATCTCGGTCCGCGGATGCAGTGCAGCGTCTGCCAGTGGATTTACGATCCGGCAAAAGGCGAGCCAATGCAGGACGTCGCGCCGGGAACGCCGTGGAGTGAAGTTCCGGACAACTTCCTCTGCCCGGAATGTTCCCTCGGCAAAGATGTCTTTGACGAACTGGCATCGGAGGCAAAATGAGTTACGGCATTGTGATCATTGGTTCGGGCTTCGCCGCCCGCCAACTGGTGAAAAATATCCGCAAACAGGACGCTACTATTCCATTAACCCTGATTGCCGCCGACAGCATGGATGAGTACAACAAACCTGACCTCAGCCATGTTATCAGCCAGGGGCAACGTGCCGACGACCTTACCCGCCAGACGGCAGGTGAATTTGCCGAGCAGTTTAATCTGCGCCTGTTTCCGCACACTTGGGTGACGGATATCGATGCCGAAGCCCATGTGGTGAAAAGTCAGAATAATCAGTGGCAATACGACAAGTTAGTGCTGGCAACCGGTGCCAGCGCCTTTGTCCCGCCAGTGCCTGGGCGTGAGTTAATGCTGACGTTAAATAGTCAGCAAGAGTATCGCGCCTGTGAAACACAACTGCAGGATGCCCAACGCGTGTTGATTGTCGGCGGTGGTTTGATTGGTAGCGAACTGGCGATGGATTTTTGTCGGGCAAGCAAAGCGGTCACGCTGATTGATAACGCCGCCAGCATTCTGGCGTCGTTAATGCCGCCGGAAGTAAGCAGCCGCTTGCAGCATCGGTTGACGGAGATGGGCGTTCATCTGCTGTTAAAATCTCAGTTGCAGGGGCTGGAAAAAACGGATTCTGGCATTCTGGCAACGCTGAACCGCCAGCGTAGCATCGAAGTGGATGCGGTAATTGCCGCCACCGGACTGCGCCCGGAAACCGCCCTGGCACGACGCGCCGGGCTGACGATTAATCGCGGCGTTTGCGTCGACAGTTATCTGCAAACCAGTAATGCCGATATTTATGCGCTGGGCGATTGCGCGGAAATTAACGGTCAGGTATTGCCGTTCCTCCAGCCGATTCAACTTAGCGCGATGGTGCTGGCAAAAAATCTTCTCGGCAATAACACGCCGCTGAAACTACCGGCGATGCTGGTGAAAATCAAAACGCCGGAATTACCGCTGCATCTGGCAGGCGAAACCCAGCGTCAGGATTTACGCTGGCAGATTAATACCGAACGCCAGGGAATGGTGGCGCGCGGCGTTGACGATGCAGACCAGCTTCGCGCCTTTGTGGTCAGTGAGGATCGGATGAAAGAGGCATTTGGATTGTTGAAAACGTTGCCGATGTAGGCGGGCTACTGTGCCTAAAATGTCGGATGCGACCTACGGGGACGCATGTGTTGGCCGGATAAGGCGTTTACGCCGCATCCAGCTACTGTACCCAAAATGTCGGATGCAACGCTCGCGCGTCTTATCCGACCTACGGGGAGCGCATCCGGCAATGGTGGCCAAATGCAACACGTTTTATCCGTTCTGGACTTCACCCGCTAACCAACGAGCCGCAGCAATAACCCCCTGCCCCAGAGACAAGCCGCCATCACCCGCCGGTAAACTCTGTGGAAAGAGCAACGTGAAATCAGCGAGATAATGCGCCAGACGTGCACGCAGCAAACGGTTATGAATAACCCCACCGCTAAATACCAGCGTAGTGATACCGCGCATCGTGGCCTGCTCACGCATCAACGCGGCAAAACCCTGCGCCAGCGCATCATGAAACGCCCACGCGCGTTGATTAACCGGTGCCTGCCAGTTCAGCCACTGCTGCCAGAAAGTGGCGAGATCCAGTTGATTGTCCACCAGCGGCATCGTCACCGGATGCGTCACTCCGTGGCACGAAGCTGCGAGTGCCTCCAGAGCACAAGCCGCTTCACCTTCATAACTTAACGTGGCTGGCGCACAGCCCAGTGCCGCCGCTACGGCATCGAACAAACGCCCACACGATGACGCCAGCGGCGCGTTAATTCCACGTTCAATGGCCCGCGCCAGCACGCTCCAGTTTTGCTGTTGCACACTTGCCGTTTCAGGATAATTCTGCCACTCCGGCACAAAGCGCAGGCACTGCGCCAACAGGTTTCGCCACGGCTGCTTCGCCGCCAAATCGCCACCCGGAAGCGCCACCGCAGGCAAGCCGCCCAAGTGCTGGCATTCGCGATAGTTCACCCGCAGACACTCGCCGCCCCACAAAGCGCCGTTCTCCCCCATACCGATACCGTCGAGCGTCAAAGCAATGACATCCCCGCCATCCAGTGGCCAGTGATGTTCTGCCAGACACGCCGCCGCGTGGGCATGATGATGCAGCACCGTTTGCGTCGGCAGATTCATTTCGCGCGCCCACTGGCTGGAGACATAGCCCGGATGTGCGTCATGCACAACGTATTGCGGGGTGAAATCGTAGATGTTTTGCATCAGGCGTAACGCTTCGCGCCACTGCATCTGGATGCCATCGTCACTTAAATCGCCCAGATGCTGACTCAACACCGCTTGTTCACCGCGCACCAGGCAGAAGGTATTTTTCAGATCCGCGCCGAGACACAGCACAGGCGGAACATTTTTAAAGCCCGGAGGCAAAGCCAGCGCATCCGGCACATACCCCCGCGAACGGCGCAGCATTTCGCCGCTTTCGCGCACCACTGAATCATCCATCCGCTGCACGATGTCGCGGTTATGTATCAAGAATCCGTCGGCAATGCCCTGCAAATCCTCCAGCGCCTGTTCGTTGCTGATAGCCGGTGGTTTACCGCTCAGGTTGCCGGAGGTCATCACCAGCGGGCATTGCAATTCCTGTAACAGCAAATGCTGGAGCGGATTCGCAGGCAACATCACCCCGACTTCGTTAAGGCCAGGGGCGATATCATCACAAAGCTCAGGAACGTATTTTTTATCCACCAGCACAATCGGCGCGGCGGGCGTGGTGAGCAACTGGCGGGCAGCGTCTGGTAAACCGTCTGCCACTGGCAACATGACCGCCAGCGGTTTCGCCGGGCGATGTTTGCGCGCCCGAAGTGTCGCCACCGCGTTACTGTTACGTGCATCGCAGGCGAGATGAAATCCGCCAATCCCTTTGATGGCGACAATGTTGCCCATTTTTAACTGTGCGATAGCTGCCTGTAATGCCGCCTCTTGTTCCTCATGTTCACCATGACTTACCCATTCAAGATGCGGGCCACACTCCGGGCAGGCCACCGGCTGGGCGTGGAAGCGACGATCGAGCGGGTCACGGTACTCTTTGTCACAAGCCGAACACAGCGGAAACGCCGCCATCACGGTAAACGGGCGGTCGTAAGGCATGGCGCGAATAATGGTGAAACGCGGGCCGCAGTGGGTACAGTTGATAAACGGATAACGATAACGCCGTTCGCCTGGGGTATTCATTTCGGCAAGACAGGCAGGGCAAGTAGCGGCATCGGGAACAATTTGCGTATTCATGACGCCGCCCGCGCTCTGGCGGATGGTGAACTCAGTGGGCAGTTGTGACCAGATAAACGGCTCACGCTCGACGCTATCAATACGCGCCAGCGGCGGGCAGTGCTGATGCAATTGAACAAGAAACATTTCCGGGTCTTCCAGCAGCCGGACTTCCACGCCATCGCCGTCATTACAGACATCGCCGTGAAGATTTAATTGCTGTGCCAGCTGCCAAACAAACGGACGAAAACCGACGCCCTGCACTTTGCCACGAATACGCAGTTGGACACCGCAAGATGTGTTTTTTGCCATTGAGTTATTCCCGCCATCATGAATTGCGTAACCCGCCCAGCCGGACACGACAGCGTCGCATCCGGCAGCCACAGGTCGGCGATACCGCCCGCACCGTATTCTACGAATATTTCCGGGAATTCCTTTGATGCCAGAACAGTTCTGTAAGATTTTTAGAACATCAGCGCCGTGCGGCGGCGTTTTTCTGCGCTCAGTTGTTCAAGTTTATTACGATCGACACAAATCAGCGCATGGGTCGGGCAAGCTGCCATACACGCCGGGCCGTCTTCACGATGGTTACAGAGGTCGCATTTATTGGCTTCGGCTTTGTCAGCCCGTACATTAAGCCCCGCGCCGCTGTTGCGAATCACCGGACGTACCACCACTTCCATCGCGCCATACGGGCAAGCCACAACGCAGGTTTTGCAACCAATGCAACGTTCCTGCATCACATGAACAAACCCTTTATCACGGCTGATAGCACCATTCGGGCAGACGTTAGCGCACGGTGCATCTTCACACTGACGGCAGACTGTTGCCGTGGAAATGTTCACACCTTTAATGACATGGATTCGCGGTAAAAAAGTTTCCGGGGTCAGCGATGCACAGTCCTGATTCTCTTGATGAGAAACCACGCACGCCACTTCACATGTACGGCAACCAATACATTTACTCGCGTCAGCAATGATGAAACGGTTCATCAAATTCTCCAGCAATGACAGTTAATGCGCCGATACATTCACAAATCATGCCAGTTTTTAATTTACTGTTATTTAAGGAAATTAATTTCTGCGATGCAGGAAAAACGATGTCATCGACACTAGTGACGATGACATGTGATGACAGTGTTTATTGCGAAAGAGCAATGAGTGAGTCGCGGCGGATCAGTTTTCCGCTGAAGGTTTTCGGCGGTGAGAAATCCCCGCCATCGAGCATAAAAATCAGCCGTCCAATAATTTCCTGAATCATCTCAGTCACCGGAATTTTTACGCTGGAGAGCGCCGGAACGGTGTAGGGGGCAATTGCGATATCATCGAATCCGATAACTGACACCTGCTCTGGCACCGCTACGCCGCGCTCGTGTAACGCTTTCATCGCACCTATCGCCATATCGTCGTTACTGGCAACTAACGCGCTAAATTTAGCCCCACGTTCGAGTAACGTTTCTACCCCTTCGGCCCCGCTGGCGGGCGTCCATTTACCGTTAACGATAAGTTTTTCATCGAGCGCAATACCATGCTGCGCCAGCGCGTCTTTATATCCGGCAAGACGTTCAATGCTGGTGGGAGAATCCATCGAGCCGGTAAGAAAAGCAATCTCCTGATGTCCGGCGTTTATCAACTCTGCCACGGCGTTAAAGCTGGTCTGTTTATGATCGCACCAGACGCTATGGCTGCTGTTTTTGCGCAGGCGGCGATTAAGCACCATTATCGGCTGACTGTGCGCGTCAATGATGTCATCGATCTCATCCACGCTTAAAAAACGCGGGTAAATCATGATGGCATCGCAGCGCAGATCCAGCAGATACTGAATCGCCTGGCGCTCTTCTTCGGCGCTATGTTTGCCATCTGCCAATAGCAACTGTCGCCCTTTCTCTTCCGCCATTCGCGCGGCATGAAACAGTAATTCACTAAAATAAATGCCGTGGTAAAGCGTGTTGGTCACTACCAGCCCCAGCGTCTGAGTACTCTTCGCCGACAGATTACGCGCCAGCAAGTTTGGGCGGTAACCGCTCTCTTCTACCGCCTGAAACACGCGATCTTTAGTCTCCTGGCTGACGTAGCCATTACCTGAAAGCACGCGGGAAACGGTCGCTTTTGAAACCCCGGCGCGCTTCGCCACTTCCAGCATCGTCGTCATCATTTTCATCCCTTTACACGCAATCAACGGAGTGTACTGCACCGTTTGCCGATTGTCCTTGCGCAATCGGCGGGAAAAATATTCAGGTGACCGGTTTCACAAATATAAAAAATGAACAATTAACTCTCTTGCTTATTTTTTGACAACTATTCATGATTTTGTGAAACCGGTTTCTTAATTCCGTTTCAGCATCGACATTTTTCCGTCCCGTCGACTGATAACAACTACATCTACCCTACTGATAACAGGATAAAATCCGATGGCCAAAAATTATGCGGCGCTGGCACGCTCGGTGATAGCGGCACTGGGCGGCGTTGATAACATCTCGGCAGTCACGCACTGTATGACGCGTTTGCGCTTTGTTATCAAAGATGACCAGCTTATCGACAGCCCGACGTTAAAAACCATCCCCGGCGTGCTCGGCGTGGTACGTAGTGACAACCAGTGTCAGGTAATTATCGGCAATACCGTTTCGCAAGCCTTTCAGGAAGTCGTCAGTCTGCTGCCGGGAGATATGCAGCCCGCACAGCCCGTGGGTAAACCCAAACTCACGCTACGTCGCATTGGTGTGGGGATCCTTGATGCGCTGATCGGCACCATGTCACCGCTGATCCCGGCGATTATCGGCGGATCGATGGTCAAACTGCTGGCGATGATCCTCGAGATGAGCGGCGTGCTGACAAAAGGATCGCCGACCTTAACCATTCTGAATGTGATTGGTGACGGTGCTTTCTTCTTCCTGCCGCTGATGGTCGCGGCTTCGGCCGCCATCAAATTTAAAACCAATATGTCGCTGGCGATTGCCATCGCGGGTGTGCTGGTACATCCGAGTTTTATTGAACTGATGGCGAAAGCGGCCCAGGGTGAACATGTCGAATTTGCCCTGATTCCGGTCACCGCGGTGAAATATACCTACACGGTGATCCCGGCGCTGGTGATGACCTGGTGCCTGTCATATATCGAACGCTGGGTGGACAGCATTACACCGGCGGTGACCAAAAACTTCCTCAAGCCGATGCTGATTGTGTTGATTGCCGCACCACTGGCAATCCTGCTAATTGGCCCGATTGGTATCTGGATCGGTAGCGCCATTTCGGCGCTGGTTTACACCATTCATGGTTATCTGGGCTGGCTTTCAGTCGCCATTATGGGCGCACTGTGGCCTCTGCTGGTAATGACCGGGATGCACCGCGTCTTTACGCCAACCATCATTCAGACCATTGCCGAAACCGGCAAAGAAGGGATGGTCATGCCGTCCGAGATCGGCGCTAACCTGTCGCTGGGCGGTTCATCACTGGCGGTGGCGTGGAAAACGAAAAACCCGGAACTGCGCCAGACGGCGCTGGCTGCGGCGGCATCAGCCATTATGGCGGGGATTTCCGAACCGGCGTTATACGGCGTGGCGATCCGCCTGAAACGTCCGCTTATCGCCAGTCTTATCAGCGGTTTTATTTGCGGGGCGGTTGCCGGTATGGCGGGGCTTGCCAGCCACTCAATGGCAGCGCCGGGGTTATTTACCAGCGTGCAGTTCTTCGATCCGGCGAATCCAATGAGCATCGTCTGGGTGTTCGCCGTCATGGCGCTGGCGGTTGTGCTGTCGTTTATCCTCACACTGTTGCTCGGCTTTGAGGATATTCCTGTTGAGGAAGCGGCTGCCGAGGCGCGAAAACATCAGGGCGCACAACCAACCGTCGCCAAAGAAGTAAGTCTTAATTGAGGATGAAAATGTCAGTATTTCCAGAAGGTTTTTTATGGGGCGGCGCGCTTGCCGCCAACCAGTCTGAAGGTGCGTACCGTGAAGGTGGCAAAGGGCTGACCACGGTCGATATGATCCCACATGGCGAGCATCGAATGGCGGTGAAACTGGGGCTGGAAAAACGTTTTCAGTTGCGCGATGACGAGTTTTATCCCAGCCATGAGGCGACGGATTTTTATCATCGTTATAAAGAAGATATCGCTCTGATGGCAGAGATGGGATTCAAGGTTTTCCGTACTTCGATTGCCTGGAGCCGCCTCTTTCCGCAGGGCGATGAACTGACGCCCAACCAGCAGGGCATTGCTTTTTATCGTTCGGTCTTTGAAGAGTGTAAAAAGTACGGCATCGAACCGCTGGTCACGTTGTGCCACTTCGATGTGCCGATGCATCTGGTCACCGAATATGGCTCCTGGCGTAACCGCAAGCTGGTGGAGTTTTTCAGTCGCTACGCCAGAACCTGCTTTGAAGCCTTTGATGGCCTGGTGAAATACTGGCTCACCTTCAATGAAATCAACATTATGTTGCATAGCCCGTTTTCCGGCGCGGGTCTGGTGTTTGAAGAAGGTGAAAATCAGGATCAGGTGAAATATCAGGCCGCGCACCACCAGCTGGTTGCCAGTGCATTAGCCACCAAAATCGCCCATGAGGTTAACCCGCAAAATCAGGTGGGCTGTATGCTGGCGGGCGGTAACTTCTACCCTTACAGTTGCAAGCCGGAAGATGTCTGGGCGGCGCTGGAGAAAGACAGGGAAAACCTGTTTTTTATTGATGTGCAGGCGCGGGGCGCGTATCCGGCTTACTCTGCCCGCGTATTCCGTGAAAAAGGGGTAACCATCGATAAAGCGCCTGGCGATGATGAAATTCTGAAAAATACCGTCGATTTTGTCTCTTTCAGCTATTACGCCTCGCGCTGCGCCTCGGCGGAGATGAACGCCAACAATAGCAGTGCGGCGAATGTGGTGAAATCGCTGCGTAACCCGTATCTACAGGTAAGCGACTGGGGCTGGGGTATTGATCCACTCGGTCTGCGTATCACCATGAATATGATGTACGACCGTTATCAGAAGCCACTGTTTCTGGTGGAAAACGGCCTGGGCGCAAAAGATGAATTTGCTGCTAATGGTGAGATTAACGATGACTATCGCATCAGCTATTTACGCGAACATATCCGCGCAATGGGCGAAGCGATTGCAGACGGCATTCCGCTGATGGGCTACACCACATGGGGCTGTATTGATTTAGTTTCCGCCTCTACGGGTGAAATGAGCAAACGCTACGGTTTTGTCTACGTAGACCGTGACGACGCAGGCAACGGCACGCTGGCGCGCACGCGTAAGAAATCGTTCTGGTGGTATAAAAAAGTGATTGCCAGTAACGGTGAAGATTTAGAGTAAGTAACAGTGCCGGATGCGGCGTGAACAACAACGTCTTTGTCAGCTATCCAAATGATTGTATTTTGAGGTTCATCGCAGATTCGCGATGAATCTTTATTAAATAATACAATTTCGACTGAAATGATGAGTAAGGATACAAAATGGGATCGTGGGGAATGCAGGCTCTCGAAAGTGACGAAGGACTGGATTTGATTAATTGGGTTGAGGAACAACTGTCAGATGATTCGACCTTTGATGCTGAGTCAATTGTTCAACGCTTAAGCCAGAATGAAGATTTGTTCGGATTTCAGGGAGATGAAGAATTTCTCTACGATAATAATGTTATCGGTCTCGTCGAACTTATCATTCAAAAAGCAGCCGGGGAAAAAATCACATCGAGTGAACAAATTGATCAACTTGACGGCTATCGGCTCACGTCGATTTTCAGCAAAAAACTCCAGGATCGTTTACAAACAATCGACGACACACATGAGTGGATAATGCTTTTTGAGGGGCCTGCACGCGAAAAAGCAAAAGCATATCTGGTTGAACTTAGTGAGAAATTAAGAGCAGTAAAGACAACAACCTGAATGACAAACAAGGGCGCACAAAATCAATAAACTGCGTCCTTTCAAGGCCCGATAAGCGCAGCGCATCGGGCAATTTAGCATTTGGCATCAGTCAAAAATCAAAGAAACCATTCCGGCTTAACGCCAAATCGGGCTGAAAGTGCCTTAATGTGGGATATCGTCAGGGATCGTTGTCCAGACAAAATCTGACTGACCAGGGATTTAGAGCCGATTTCGTTCTTCAAATCCGCATAGGTCAGATTATGTTGATCAATCAGCGTGCGAAGTAACGCCACGCCAACAGGCATTGCCGCAACGGCTTTGTCGAACTCTGCAAACTCTTGGTTGTTGTTTTCATATTCTGCAATGCGGCTCGCCAGAAAGTCGATAAGTGGATTGGTGTCATCTTCTTCAATCAAATATTCGACCAGTTCCAGTGCTTCACGATAATCATCTTCTGAGTTACTGCCTCCCAGAAAGGGGACTGCATTGACCAGTTCTCTTGTTGCTTTAACAGCGCGTGCAGCATTAGCAGTCATTCTTTGTTCTCTCTGTAGTAACGTGTCAGTTTGTCATACTCGGCGTGATTAGTTATGTGCTTCACAAAGAACCGCTTATTAACAAAGTTTATGTAGGCAATCACCCTTAGGTTGTTCCCTCCTACATCCAGAACGTACCATTTGTTGCGATATTTAAAATTGTCGAGGTTGGGAAACGCCGTTCGCATCTCTTCTGGCGTAGAAAAATCCGTTTCCTTAATAACCCGATACAATGCCTGAAGAGCCAGAGCGTCGTTAGGATATTTACGCGCAGACTCTTCAAATGGCGCTTTAGAAATGATGTGCATTTTTAAGTTTTAACTTCCTTATAGTAAGTAAACAGCCACATCTGCGAGTTCTATCCTTATGTGTTCGGAAACTATAGCTCATCAAACCAAAGTTCACAATATGTAAACACTTGTGCGCAATATAATTACCCCCAAAATCCTCATAGCCACTCTGCAAAAAGTCAGTTCTGGTTCACCCCTCAAGCACCCCCCCTTTATCAAGCAACGCTGCGTCAGCGCCAAATCTTCCGTTTGTGGGTCGCGCCCGACGATGGGTTTGAGGACGAGTTTACGGTTGGGGGTATAAGTAAAACGCGTGAGCGCGGGATAGCTTAACTTGCCAAACCAGCCGTGAACACGCTGCCATTTGGCGTCTTTTACCTGATACAGACTGGTTATCCAGTAACCGGAATCAAACTGCATATCCAGCAATTGCGTGTGGTCATTCCTTTGTAAATCCAGCAAATCATCAATGCCAGTTTCACTTGCGGTATAAAAACCATCGGATTGAAAAACACACGGGCGACCTTGCTGATTAAAGGTCATCAGAATCAAAAACGCGTTAGGTGCCAGACCATTTCCTGAAATACCCCGCCAGATAACCAGATCCTGAATGCCGTTACGATCAAGATCGGCACGGTAAAGTTGCGCATTCCCCGCCATATTTTGCAGCACCCCCACAGGCACCGACCAGGATTTACCGGCGCGATCTTTACCGTTCAATTGCCATTCACTATTATCATTTGGCATCTTCTCAAGCGTCACGCCAGCAACGCCCACTTTCCTAAAATGCCAGTTTTGATCGGTAAAATAAGGCATGGTCAGGAGAGGTTTCAGCACCCGCTTTTTCGCGTATTCGCTGTCACTCATCGGCAGATATTCGGTAAAGCTGGTGGCCTGTGCAGGCAGCACTAAGCTCAATAAAAAAGCGCACATCCCTGTCCTGATGTTCAATTCCCTGAATTCCTTATTGAAAAACTACTCTTCTTCCACCGCTAACTGCGTAAATCCGCCGTTCCCTTCCCAGCCTTCCAGTCGTTGATAAACGGTTTCAACCGCATCTTTAATCGGCTGGGTCATCGGGTAGTAAAAGCCGACGATATCCGGCTGGATGCCGAGGAAAATCACTTCGCCAATGTCTTCTTTCAACTGGTCGATAAGATAGTTCAGCGGCATATTATGGGTCGTCATCATAAACATCTCGGCGATATCATCCGGGTCGATGATGCGGATTTCGCCGGGGTTTAGCCCCATATCAGTAGCGTCAACAATCAGCAGTCGTGTCGGGCGCAGTTCGCGGATGGCGACAATGTCGTTTTCCGGTGCGCTACCGCCATCAATCACCACCCAGTTACCTTTCGGCGCGGCGGCGCACTTTTCCGCCAGCAGCGGACCTGCGCCATCATCGCCCATCATGCTATTGCCAACACAGAGTAAAACGTCAGTCACGCAATCTCCTCACCATCAAATAGATGGCGTTTTCCTGATGAATATCGTGCAGCATACTTAACAGCATTGTACTCCATTCCTTCTGCTGCGAAGTTTGCGCTGCCCGGGCTTTATCGAATGCGTTGGCCAGCATCGGCACATGGTTAATGTCGATGACGATCTCACCATATTTCGGCACGCCTTCCATTTTGCGGCGGGCTTCGCTGCCCGCCTCCAGAGTGGCAATCCATGCCAGATATTCATCCCACGGGCAGGTGAGCGCCGCTTCCAGGCAATCGATAACCCCAAGGTGGTGACCAATCGCCAGGCTGTAATAGACCACCTGCTGCGCCTCTGCGGGCGTGGCATCGTTCTCATCAATAAATTTACGGCTCAGTTGACTGAACACCACCTTTTCACTCATCGGATACGCGCCTCTTCAACAACATGATTCAGATGGCTGACAATCTCGTTCAGACGCGGATCGTTTTCCGCTTCCAGCCAGCGTGCAACCTGTTCTTCGCCCTGCCCTAACTGTGTCAGGAAGTCATCGGCAATCTGGCGACCGTAACGGTAACCTGCCAGGCGGCGTGCTTCGCGATCCACTTTCACGCGCAGCGGCTGCACCATATCGCCATGCAGGATCTCCGCCGGTTGTTCATCCTGCTCACCCGGGCCACGGGCGTGAATTTTCTGCTCCAGCAGGCCGAGTGCCATTGCAAAGCCGTACAGCGTGGCGGCTGGTGTTGGCGGGCAGCCAGGGATATAAACATCCACCGGGACGATTTTATCCGTACCGCCCCACACGCAGTAAAGATCGTGGAAAATGCCGCCGCTGTTGCCGCAGGCACCGTAGGAGATACAGATTTTCGGGTCCGGCGCGGACTGCCACGCACGTAGCGCAGGGGATCGCATTGCACGGGTGACCGCGCCGGTAAACAGTAAAATATCCGCATGACGCGGTGACGGAACGACTTTAATGCCGAAGCGTTCTGCATCGAAAAGTGGCGAAAGCGTGGCGAAAATTTCGATTTCGCAGCCGTTGCAGCCGCCGCAGTCCACGCGGTAAACGTAGGCAGAACGTTTGATTTTTTTCAGTAACGACGCCTTCATGCTGGCGATGGACTCATCCACCGTCATCGGGACCGGAATGCCGTTGGCGTCACGGGGGCCTAATAAATTGCTCATCAGATGGCCTCTTTCATATGGCGAGTCAGTTCAATACGGTCGGACGGCACCAGGCATTTCTGGCGCTTACATTCCGGGCAAGTCTCAAAGCTTTCGCGGTGGTTTTCCGCGCGGCTGTCGCCGTTGTGCTTAAGCAGCGCAATGGCGTAGTCGATCTCTTTCTGGACGGCGAAAGGACGATTGCAGACGCGGCAGTTGCACAGCGCGAAGCGGGACTGTTGCAGGAAATCTTCTTTCTTCCACACCGCCAGTTCGTACTCTTGCGACAGTTTGATCGCCGCCGTCGGGCAGACTTCTTCGCAGCGTCCACAGAAGATGCAGCGGCCAAGATTGAACTCCCAGGCCAGCTCACCGGTGGCGAGGTCAGTTTCAACCGTTAAGGCGTTTGACGGGCAGGCATTGACGCAGGCCGCGCAGCCGATGCACTGCTGCGGGTTCTGCTCTGGCTTACCACGGAAGTTTTTATCAACCGCAATCGGCTCCAGCGGATAAGACGAGGTCGCCGTGCCGGTTTTGATAACTTTTTTGATAAAGGTAAACATGGCGATTCCTTATTTCAGCGGCGAGTTTTTACGCTCAATGCTGTAGCGCTCGAGTTCTTTATACGGCACCACTTTGCTCTTCTTCTTACGCACATCGACCACGGTCATGCGGTCGGTACAGGAGTAGCAAGGGTCCAGGCTACCGATAATCAGCGGCGCATCGGAAACAGTGTTGCCACGCAGCATGTAGCGCAGGGTCGGCCAGTTCGCGTAGGTCGCGGCACGGCAGCGCCAGCGGTACAGCTTCTGGTTGTCACCGGTCATGCTCCAGTGGATATCATCGCCGCGCGGCGCTTCGGCAAAGCCCAGCGCGAAACGGTGCGGAATGTAGGTAAAGCCTTCCACCATCAGCGGGCCGCCCGGTAGGTTATCCAGACCGTAGTCGATCATGTTCAGCGCGGTATAGACTTCGTTGATACGCACCTTCAGACGGGAAATAACGTCGCAGCCCTGCTCGCTGTGGACTTCCATTGGCAGCAGGCCATAACCAACAAACGGGTGATCGGCACGGGTATCGCGGGCGTGACCGCTGGCGCGGACCATCGGGCCAACGTTACTGAAATCGCGGGCAATTTCCGGGTCCAGACGACCAATGCCAACGGTGCGCTGTTCCATGTTCGGAGTGCTCAGCAGCACATCCACCAGCTCCTGCACTTCACGACGCATCTGCTGTGCCAGTTGACGGGTCTGGATCATGTCATCTTTCAGCAGATCGCGACGAATCCCGCCGATCAGGTTCAGGCCGTAAGTTTTACGCGCACCGGTAAGGATCTCCGCCATTTTCATTGAGGTTTCACGCACGCGGAAGAACTGCATAAAACCGGAGTCAAAGCCAGTGAAGTGGCAGGCCAGGCCGAGGTTCAGCAGGTGCGAGTGCAGGCGTTCCACCTCCAGCAGAATGGCGCGGATCATCTGCGCGCGTTCTGGCACCTGAATACCCATCGCGTTTTCCACTGACGTGGTGTAGGCGGTGCTGTGGGCGAAGCCGCAGATCCCGCACACACGGTCAGAGAGGAAGGTCACTTCGTTGTAACCCATGCGGGTTTCCGCCAGTTTTTCCATGCCGCGATGGACATAGAACAGGCGGTAGTCGGCGTCGATAATGTTTTCGCCATCGACGAACAGACGGAAGTGACCCGGTTCGTCAGAAGTGACGTGCAGCGGACCAATCGGCACGACATTGTTTTTCTTGTCGCCCAGTTCGTTGATGAACTCGTAGGTTTCAGCATCAGTAGTCGGTGCCGGACGCTGACGATAATCCATGCTGTCTTTACGCAGCGGATAAAGTTCATCCGGCCAGTCATCCGGCAGCACCAGACGACGTTCATCCGGCAAACCAACCGGAATCAAACCGTACATATCGCGCACTTCGCGCTCGCCCCACACCGCCGCCGGAACGCGTGGCGTCACGGACGGATACTCCGGTTTGTTGGCGTCAACTTCGACGCGAACCGTAATCCAACATTTGGTGCCTTTCTCCATCGACAGCACGTAGTAAACGGCGTAATGACCGTTCAGTTTGCGTTCGTCGTTACCAAACAGCACCGACAGCCAGCCGCCCTGTTTGTAGTAGAGGAACTCCACCACTTCCGGCAGATAGTTCACCTTCACGGTGATAGTCAGCTGATCTTTGGTCTGCCAGGCGTGGTCCAGCACGACGCCCGGAAATGCCTCATTCAGCGCGGCGAGATAATGTTGACCTAATTTTTCTTCAGACATGCTCAAACTCTCTTTAATCACGCCGCCAGCAAGGAGACGAACGCTAAAAATGCAAAACCAAAACCAGCCCAGGTAATGCGCGGAGTAATATCAAGACGCAGACGGGCCATGCTGTTTTCGAATAGCGCGATAACCAGTACGCCGACCACCAGTTTGACGATGGCAATCACCAGCGCCAGCAGCAGCCCACCAGCGGTGAAGGTTTCCATTTGTCCCCACGGAATAAACACCCCGACGAACATCTGCAACACCACCAGCTGTTTCAGGCTGATACCCCATTTCATTACGCCAAAACCGCTACCGCTGTATTCAGAGAGCGGGCCTTCCTGCAACTCCTGCTCGGCTTCCGCCAGGTCGAACGGCAGTTTGCCCATTTCGATAAAAGTGGCGAATGCACAGGCACAAAGCGCCAGCACCAGCGGGATGCTCTGGCTCAGCGGCCAGTGATAAACGGTGTCGGTGATGTTGCTGATATTGGTAGAACCAGCAACCTGCGCGGCGACCCACAGACCAAGCAGCAGCATCGGTTCGACCAGCACGCCAAGCATCGCTTCACGGCTCGCGCCGATAGCGGTAAACGGGCTACCGGTATCCAGACCGGAAATGGCAAAGAAGAAACGCGCGATGGCGAAGAGATACAGTAAGGTGATCAAATCAGCCAGTTGCGGCAGCGGAGAACCAACGGTTACTACCGGCAGCGCAGTAGCGATAGTCAGCATGACACCCACCATCACATACGGCGTCAGGCGGAACACCCAGCCGGAGGCATCCGGGCCAACGCTCTGGCGGCCCAGCAGTTTGATAATGTCGCGATACTCCTGCAACACGCCCGGCCCGCGACGGTTATGCAGACGGGCGCGCGCCACGCGGGTTATACCGGAGAGCAGCGGCGCAACGGCAAATAACACCAGCGCCTGAATTAACGGATATAAAACACTCATTCTCAGGCTCCTCGTGAAACAATAATCACCACCAGTACCGCCAGTTCAACCAGCGCCATCCGGCGGAACAGCAACGCACTACCTTCGCACTGCCAGCCCGGCACCAGCGACACCGGATTCAGCCATTTGCGCAGTTTCAGCACTGGCGCAAACGCCTGTTTAACCGGCATGGCAAAACCGTGAGCGGTAATCACCATTGATTTTTCGTGGTCGTAGCCGCACACCCAGGCCGCGCCACGGGAACGTGACGGCAAACGGTCGCCTTTGCAAATCGCCATGATGATGAATGGCAGCAGCGGGCAGGCAATCAGCAGCAGTGTGATCATCGGTTGAGAAACGGTGGTGTTGGCGGGTTCCAGCGGCAGAGGTACAGCAGCCGACAGCATCGGCAGCAGCCACGGCGCAGCAACACCGCCAATTACGCAGCAAATCGCCAGTGCCACCACGCTGACGCTCATCAGGAGCGGCGCACAGGTGGCGTTTTCGGCTTCTTTGGTACGCGGCGCACCGAGGAACGTGACGCCATAGACTTTCGCCATACACATCACCGCCAGCGCACCGGTAATTGCCAGACCCACAGCGAGCAGCGGCCCCAGCAGACGGGCAACAAACGCGCCGCTATTGCTCAATTTGAAGAAGGATTGATAGATAACCCATTCCCCGGCAAAACCGTTCAGCGGCGGCAGCGCAGCCATTGCCATCAGCCCGACTAACATAGCGATGGAGATAACCGGCATTTTCTTGCCAATACCACCGAGTTTTTCGATATCGCGATGACCGGTACGGAACCAGACGCTCCCCGCCCCGAGGAACAGTACGCTTTTGAACAGGCTGTGGTTAAGCAGATGGTACAGACCACCGACCAGGCCAAGAGCAATCAGCGCCGGTTGTTCAAGCGCGATACCCGTTACGCCAGCGCCCAGCCCCAGCAGGATAATGCCGATATTTTCCAGGGTGTGGTAAGCCAGCAGACGCTGGATGTTGTGCTCCATCAACGCATACAGACCGCCGACGAACGCGGTGATCATGCCGAGCACCAGCAGCGCGATCCCCCACCACAGCGGCGCGTTACCACCCAGCAGCGACAGGGTTAAAATGCCCAGCAGGCCAATTTTCATCACCACCGTAGAAAACAGCGCGGCAGCTGGCGCAGAGGCGTTAGCATGTGCCTGCGGCACCCATCCGTGCAGAGGAATAATCCCGGCCAACAGGCCAAAGCCAATCACACCGAGCAGCCAGATATCGGAACCGAGCGGCAGTTGCTGCACGCGCAGATCCAGCAGGCGCAGATCCAGCGTGCCGTAACGCTGCCAGACCAGCCAGCAGGCAATCGCCAGCAGCAAAGTACCAAGACGCCCCAGCGCAAACCACAGTTTGCCCTCTTTACTGTTGCTGGTGAGGAACACCGCGCACAGGGCCATGATTTCTGCCATCACGACTAACATGCCCAGGTTGCTGGCGATGACGGCACAGACGGCCGCAGCCATCAACATATTGATCTGCAAGCCGTTGCACTTCACCTGCGCGTGGCGATGCCAGTCAATGTTGTAGAGGCTGACAAACAGACCGCACAGGCCGAGCGTAATCAGCCAAATCGCGTTAAGCGGAGAGATTTGCACATCGTAGCTTATCAGTGACAGCGCACCGCTCACGCCAACCGCGCCAGTCAGCACGGTGAAACCTGCCGCTGCGGTGTACAGGCTACCAACCGCGCCGCCAATTCCGGCAATCCAGCCGCTTAGTGCCTTATGAAAAGAAAAGAGAAATGCCAGAACAGCGGCGGCGGCAAACCACGCCACGCCGCTATTGATCAGGGAAATTGCGCTCATTTAGCCTCTCCACTTTGAGCCTGCTGAAACAAGGTGAGATCGCCAAAGTCCGTGTTAAAGGTCAGCTCACGCTTACGTTTGCTAACGCGGGCGATATCGGTGTTATCCACCAGGTGCAGGGCTTTGGTCGGGCACATCCGCACGCAGGCCGGACCTTGTTCATCAAAGCTACAAAGGTCACATTTGACGGCGATCGCGCGAATACCTGGCACCCAGTCAAGCAGCGTGCTGACACGCGCCGGAGCAGGCGGTGCCGGTGGCGCTTTCGGGGTATTGGCATTTGCAGGAATATCCAGCGGACGGCTGCCGGAAAATTCGATTGCGCCGAACGGACAGGCAATGCCGCACAGTTTGCAGCTTACGCACAGGCTTTCATTCAGCTGCACGGCCCCATCAACACGAGTGATAGCATTAACCGGGCAGACCACCGCACAGGGCGCATCTTCACAGTGGTGACAGAGCTGCGGCGCAGATTCTTTTTCATTTAGCATCACTCTCAGGCGCGGCATTGATTGCAGGCCGTGCTGGCGATGCGTCTCTGAACAGGCGGCCTCACAGGTGTGGCAGCCGATACAGAGCGTGGAGTCAGCAATTACAAAACGATTCACCGGGCATTCCTCAGGTGATTGTCATTTTTGACGAAAACATGCCGATGAAATGTCATTTTCGACACTCATCGACACGCCCATCCCCAAACAGGCATGATGCCTGCAAACCGGACAAAGCCTCAGCTCATGCTGCTGAGCTTTGTCCCTTTACCAGTTGGCTTAAATTCACCGGCGTATTGTTCTCAATGGCGGTGTATAAGTTGTCGTAAACACCAGCGATTTTTTCGAGATAGTGTTCCAGAACCTGTTCGCGATTGCGGATGTTGACCTTGCCATCAATCATGCCGTCAATGCTTAACTGAGCCTGTGCAATCAGCTGCTTGTCTTCGCCGTCTTTCGTTTCGACGTAGTACTCGATGGTGTGGCTGTTAAAACCATCCGCCAGGGTGACGTAAATGCGAAAATGTTCAAAAAGTACGAAACAGAGTTCTTTATCTGGCGCGCAACTCATGGCGTGGTGCAGACGCGCTTTTGATAACGTGATCCCCTGAACCAGCGAATTGCAGTAGATATGCCACTGGTCCTGTAGGCGACGATGCCGCTGTGCGATGTAATCGGCTTTCTCGCTTATTTCCCAAATAGTCATTGTCAGGTTACCCGTTTAACAGAGATGCCAGCCTTAAGCATTTTTTGTGCCAATTTTTAATTCATTGTTATTTATATACTTTTCATAAGGCAGCCGACTTTCGACGCCATGACGACGTGTCATTTCGACATCATCGACATTGTTCACATCAGGGATAATCAACACTGGCATAATTATTGCTTGTCACGGGCAACAGTTAATGGGAGGCGATATGCACGAAATAACCCTCTGCCAGCGGGCACTGGAATTGATCGAACAGCAGGCCATACAACACGGCGCAAAACGCGTAACTGCGGTCTGGCTCAAAATTGGCGCATTTTCTTGTGTCGAAACCAGCTCTCTTGCCTTTTGTTTTGATCTGGTTTGCCGCGGCAGCGTGGCAGAAGGTTGTAAACTGCACCTCGAAGAACAAGAGGCCGAGTGCTGGTGTGAAACATGCCAGCAGTATGTAACGCTACTGACCCAGCGCGTCCGCCGCTGCCCACAGTGTCATGGCGACATGCTGCGCATTGTGGCAGACGACGGTTTACAGATTCGGCGGATAGAAATAGACCAGGAGTGAGCGATGTGTACAACATGCGGTTGCGGTGAAGGCAACCTGTATATCGAGGGTGATGAACATAACCCTCATTCCGCGTTTCGTAGCGCGCCATTTGCCCCGGCGGCACGGCCGAAGATGAAAATCACCGGCATTAAAGCGCCTGAATTTACCCCGAGCCAGACCGAAGAAGGCGACCTGCATTATGGTCACGGCGAAGCTGGCACTCATGCACCGGGTATGAGCCAGCGTCGGATGCTGGAAGTCGAAATTGACGTGCTGGACAAAAACAACCGTCTGGCTGAACGCAACCGCGCGCGCTTTGCTGCCCGCAATCAGTTGGTACTCAACCTGGTTTCCAGCCCTGGTTCCGGTAAAACCACCCTGCTGACGGAAACTTTAATGCGCCTGAAAGATAGCGTTCCGTGTGCGGTGATTGAAGGCGACCAGCAAACCGTGAACGATGCAGCCCGCATTCGCGCTACCGGCACACCAGCTATTCAGGTGAATACCGGTAAAGGCTGCCATCTCGATGCACAGATGATCGCTGATGCCGCACCGCGCCTGCCACTGGACGATAACGGTATTCTGTTTATCGAAAACGTCGGTAACCTCGTATGCCCGGCGAGCTTCGATCTCGGAGAAAAACACAAAGTCGCGGTACTTTCCGTCACTGAAGGCGAAGACAAACCGCTGAAATATCCACATATGTTTGCCGCCGCCTCACTGATGCTGCTCAACAAAGTTGACTTGCTGCCGTATCTCAACTTTGACGTTGAGAAGTGCATCGCCTGCGCCCGCGAAGTCAATCCAGAAATTGAAATCATCCTTATTTCCGCCACCAGCGGCGAAGGGATGGGCCAGTGGCTGAACTGGCTGGAGGCACAGCGATGTGCATAGGCGTTCCTGGCCAGATTCGCACCATTGACGGCAACCTGGCGAAAGTCGACGTCTGCGGCATTCAGCGCGATGTTGATTTAACGCTAGTCGGCAGCTGCGATGAAAACGGTCAGCCACGCGTGGGCCAGTGGGTACTGGTTCACGTTGGCTTTGCCATGAGCGTAATTAATGAAGCCGAAGCGCGTGACACTCTCGACGCCTTACAAAATATGTTTGATGTTGAGCCGGATGTCGGTGCGCTGTTGTATGGCGAGGAAAAATAATGCGTTTTGTTGATGAATATCGCGCGCCGGAACAGGTGATGCAGTTAATTGAGCATCTGCGCGAACGTGCTTCACATCTTTCATACACCGCCGAACGCCCTCTGCGGATTATGGAAGTGTGCGGCGGTCATACCCACGCCATCTTTAAATTCGGCCTCGACCAGTTACTGCCGGAAAACGTTGAGTTTATCCACGGACCTGGTTGCCCGGTGTGCGTTCTGCCGATGGGCAGAATCGACACCTGCGTGGAGATTGCCAGCCATCCGGAAGTCATCTTCTGTACCTTTGGCGACGCCATGCGCGTACCGGGGAAACAGGGGTCGTTGTTGCAGGCAAAAGCACGCGGTGCTGATGTGCGCATCGTCTACTCGCCAATGGATGCGTTGAAACTGGCGCAGGAGAACCCAACTCGTAAAGTGGTGTTCTTCGGCTTAGGGTTTGAAACCACCATGCCGACCACTGCCATCACTCTGCAACAGGCAAAAGCCCGCGATGTGCAGAATTTTTACTTCTTCTGCCAGCACATTACGCTGATCCCCACGCTGCGCAGTTTGCTGGAACAGCCGGACAATGGCATCGACGCGTTCCTCGCGCCGGGCCACGTCAGTATGGTAATTGGCACCGACGCCTATAATTTTATCGCCAGCGATTTTCATCGTCCTCTGGTGGTCGCTGGTTTCGAACCTCTTGATCTACTGCAAGGCGTGGTGATGCTGGTAGAGCAGAAAATAGCGGCCCACAGCAAGGTAGAGAATCAGTACCGGCGAGTGGTGCCAGATGCGGGTAATTTGCTGGCACAACAGGCGATTGCTGACGTCTTCTGCGTCAATGGCGACAGCGAATGGCGCGGCTTAGGCGTGATTGAATCGTCTGGTGTGCACCTGACGCCGGATTATCAACGATTCGATGCCGAAGCACATTTCCGCCCAGCACCGCAGCAGGTTTGCGATGACCCGCGCGCACGTTGTGGTGAAGTATTGACCGGCAAATGTAAGCCGCATCAATGCCCGCTGTTTGGTAACACCTGTAATCCTCAAACCGCGTTCGGCGCACTTATGGTTTCCTCCGAAGGAGCATGTGCCGCATGGTATCAGTATCGTCAGCAGGAGAGTGAAGTGTGAACAATATCCAACTCGCCCACGGCAGCGGCGGCCAGGCGATGCAGCAATTAATCAACAGCCTGTTTATGGAAGCCTTTGCCAATCCGTGGCTGGCAGAACAGGAAGATCAGGCACGTCTTGACCTGGCGCAATTAATGGCAGAAGGCGATCGTCTTGCCTTCTCCACTGACAGCTACGTCATCGACCCGCTGTTCTTCCCTGGCGGTAATATCGGCAAGCTGGCGATTTGCGGCACGGCCAATGACGTTGCGGTCAGCGGCGCTATTCCGCGCTATCTCTCCTGTGGATTTATCCTCGAAGAAGGATTGCCGATGGAGACGCTGAAAGCCGTGGTTACCAGCATGGCAGAAACCGCCCGCGCGGCAGGCATCGCCATCGTCACTGGCGATACTAAAGTGGTACAGCGTGGGGCGGCAGATAAACTGTTTATCAACACCGCAGGCATGGGCGCAATTCCGGCGAATATTCACTGGGGAGCACAGACGCTAACCGCAGGCGATGTGTTGCTGGTTAGCGGTACGCTCGGCGACCACGGGGCGACTATCCTTAACCTGCGCGAGCAGCTGGGGCTGGACGGCGAACTGGTCAGCGACTGCGCGGTACTGACGCCACTGATTCAGACGCTGCGCGACATTCCCGGCGTGAAAGCGCTGCGCGATGCTACCCGTGGTGGAGTGAACGCGGTAGTTCATGAGTTCGCGGCAGCCTGCGGTTGCGGTATTGAACTTTCAGAAGCAGCGCTGCCGGTTAAACCTGCCGTGCGTGGCGTTTGCGAGCTGCTGGGTCTTGATGCCCTTAACTTTGCCAACGAAGGTAAGCTGGTGATTGCTGTAGAGCGTAACGCGGCAGAGCAAGTGCTGGCGGCGCTGCGTTCCCACCCACTGGGACAAGATGCAGCATTAATTGGCGAAGTGGTTGAGCGTAAAGGTGTTCGTCTCGCTGGACTTTATGGCGTGAAACGAACTCTCGACCTACCACACGCCGAACCGCTACCTCGTATATGCTAATAAAAATCTAGCCCCTGGAATTTGTCATTTACCTTTTGCACCGCTTAGCGGTGCTTTCCTGGAAGAACAACATGTCGTATACACCGATGAGTGATCTCGGGCAACAAGGGTTGTTCGACATCACTCGGACACTATTGCAGCAGCCCGATCTGGCCTCGCTGTGTGAGGCTCTTTCGCAACTGGTAAAGCGTTCTGCGCTCGCCGACAACGCAGCTATTGTGTTGTGGCAAGCGCAGACTCAACGTGCGACTTATTACGCGTCGCGTGACAAAGACAATCCCATTAAATACGAAGACGAAACCATTCTGGCACATGGTCCGGTGCGCAGCATTTTATCGCGCCCTGACACACTGCACTGCAGCTACGAAGAATTTTGTGACACCTGGCCGCAACTGGCTACGAGTGGGCTATACCCCAAATTTGGTCACTATTGCCTGATGCCGCAGGCCGCGGAAGGACATATTTTTGGCGGTTGTGAATTTATTCGTTATGACGATCGCCCGTGGAGCGAAAAAGAGTTCAATCGACTGCAAACATTTACGCAGATTGTTTCTGTTGTCAGCGAGCAAATTCAGAGCCGCGTCATCAACAATGTCGACTACGAACTGTTATGCCGGGAACGGGATAACTTCCGCATCCTGGTTGCCATCACCAACGCGGTACTGTCTCGCCTGGACATGGACGAGCTGGTCAGCGAAGTGGCTAAAGAAATCCACTACTACTTCGATATCGACGATATCAGCATCGTCTTACGTAGCCACCGCAAAAACAAACTCAACGTTTACTCTACTCACTATCTCGATAAACAGCATCCCACTCACGAACAGAGTGAAGTTGATGAGGCCGGAACCCTCACCGAGCGCGTATTTAAAAGCAAAGAGATGCTGCTGCTTAATCTCCACGAGCGAGACAATTTAGCCCCCTACGAACGCATGTTGTTCGACACCTGGGGCAACCAGATCCAGACGCTGTGCCTGCTACCGTTGATGTCTGGCAACACCATGCTGGGCGTGCTGAAACTGGCGCAGTGCGAAGAGAAAACCTTTACCACCACTAACCTGAGTTTGCTGCGCCAGATTGCTGAACGTGTGGCGATTGCCGTGGATAACGCCCTCGCCTATCAGGAAATCCACCGACTGAAAGAGCGCCTGGTTGACGAAAACCTTGCTCTGACCGAACAGCTCAATAATGTGGATAGCGAATTTGGCGAGATTATTGGTCGCAGCGAAGCCATGTATAGCGTGCTCAAGCAGGTTGAGATGGTAGCGCAAAGCGACAGTACCGTACTCATTCTCGGTGAAACGGGGACGGGTAAGGAACTGATTGCCCGCGCGATCCACAATCTTAGCAACCGCAATGGTCGGCGAATGGTGAAGATGAACTGCGCCGCCATGCCTGCGGGATTACTGGAAAGTGACCTGTTTGGTCATGAGCGTGGTGCCTTTACTGGTGCCAGCGCTCAGCGCATTGGTCGTTTTGAACTGGCGGATAAAAGCTCGCTGTTCCTCGATGAAGTGGGCGATATGCCGCTGGAGTTACAGCCGAAGTTGCTGCGCGTATTGCAGGAACAGGAGTTTGAACGCCTCGGCAGCAATAAAATCATTCAGACGGACGTGCGTTTAATCGCCGCGACTAACCGCGATCTGAAAAAAATGGTCGCCGACCGCGAGTTCCGTAGCGATCTCTACTACCGCCTGAACGTCTTCCCGATTCATCTGCCGCCGCTGCGCGAGCGCCCGGAAGATATTCCGCTGCTGGCTAAAGCCTTTACATTTAAAATTGCCCGCCGCCTGGGTCGTAACATTGACAGCATTCCTGCCGAGACTCTACGCGCATTGAGCAATATGGAATGGCCAGGTAACGTGCGCGAACTGGAAAACGTCATTGAGCGCGCGGTGTTGCTGACTCGCGGTAACGTTCTACAACTCTCTTTACCCGATATCCCTCTGTCAGAACCTGAAACACCACCGGCCGCGACGGTCGTCGCCCAGGAAGGCGAAGATGAATATCAACTGATTGTCCGCGTATTAAAAGAGACTAATGGCGTGGTTGCCGGGCCAAAAGGCGCTGCACAACGTCTGGGATTAAAACGCACCACTCTGCTGTCACGGATGAAGCGGCTGGGGATAGATAAAGCGGCATTGGTTTAACAGATGTGGTTATACTCGATCAACATTCAATGAAAGGAGGCAGTATGGCAGTTTCAGCAAGAAATCAATTAACCGGAACAGTTAGCGCAGTCGCAATGGGCGCGGTGAATGATGAAGTAGAACTGACGCTGGCAGGTGGCGCAAAGCTGGTAGCGGTTGTTACCCACAGTAGCCAGCAAGCCCTGGGGCTGGCAAAAGGGAAAGAAGCGATTGCCCTGATTAAAGCCCCGTGGGTAACACTGGCAACGGAAGACTGTGGACTGAAATTCTCTGCTCGCAACCAGTTTGCTGGCAGCGTTTCGAAAATCACCGAAGGCGCAGTGAATGCCACTGTCCATATCAAAACAGATGCGGGTTTTGAAGTTGTGGCAGTGGTAACCAATGAAAGCCAGGATGAAATGAAACTCACCACAGGATCGCGCGTTATTGCATTGATCAAGGCATCAGCAATCCTGATTGCGACCAAAACGTAAGCGCCGTATTTGCCGGAGAGAATAAATTCCTCCGGCAAATTTATTTCTTCCGGCGATATTTTTCCGGCAGTTCTGGTACTGGACGTTTATCATCAATCAGATGACGCACGGTTAAGATCGGATGACGCCACAGCATTCTCGGCCCCGCCCACCGCATAATCTGCTTCATCTCTTCACGCTTCGCAGGCTGGTAACAGTGCACCGGACACTGTTTACAGGCCGGTTTCTCTTCGCCAAACACACATTTATCCAGTCGTTTTTGCGCGTAAGCAAACAGCGCATCGTAATGCTCCGGCTCCGCTGACGCCTGCGGGCATTTCGCTTGATAAAGATCGATCATTTTTTTAATCGTCAGTTTTTCACGAGAGATACGCTTGCCGGACATGCTGCCTCCATACTCTTAAGGTGCATTTATATTACAACTTAATTTTAAAGGGGACTATGGCTCTGAAGGAGGAGGTTTCTTCAACCGATGTAATTTTGCGATCTTGTTTCATAGTCATCACGCAAAAGCTGCAAAGCAGCATTTTTCGCGGAACCGGCATCAAGAACTCACCTTTCGCGTCTTCCCCTGAAATGATTAACTCCGGTATCATGTGCGCCTTATGTGATTACAACGAAAATAAAAACCATCACACTACATTTAACATCAGGGAACCGGATCTAATTCCATGAGTGTAATAGAAAATTTCGATGCCCATACGCCTATGATGCAGCAGTATCTCAAGCTGAAAGCCCAGCATCCTGAGATCCTGCTGTTCTACCGGATGGGTGACTTTTACGAGCTATTTTATGACGACGCAAAACGGGCGTCGCAGCTGCTGGATATTTCGCTGACCAAACGCGGCGCGTCTGCGGGCGAGCCGATCCCGATGGCGGGTATCCCCTACCATGCAGTGGAAAACTATCTCGCCAAACTGGTGAATCAGGGCGAGTCCGTCGCTATATGCGAACAGATTGGCGATCCTGCAACCAGCAAAGGGCCGGTTGAGCGCAAGGTTGTCCGTATCGTCACGCCGGGGACTATCAGTGATGAAGCCCTGTTGCAAGAGCGCCAGGATAACCTGCTGGCGGCTATCTGGCAGGACAGCAAAGGTTTTGGCTATGCGACGCTGGATATCAGCTCCGGGCGTTTTCGTCTGAGCGAACCGGCTGACCGCGAAACGATGGCGGCAGAGCTGCAACGCACCAATCCGGCAGAGCTGCTGTATGCAGAAGATTTCGCCGAGATGTCGCTGATTGAAGGTCGTCGCGGCCTGCGTCGTCGCCCGCTGTGGGAGTTTGAAATCGACACCGCGCGCCAGCAGTTGAACCTGCAATTTGGCACTCGTGATCTGATTGGTTTCGGTGTAGAGAATGCACCACGCGGGCTTTGTGCTGCCGGTTGCCTGTTGCAGTATGCGAAAGATACCCAACGTACGACTCTGCCGCATATTCGTTCTATCACCATGGAACGTGAGCAGGACAGCATCATTATGGATGCCGCGACACGCCGTAATCTGGAAATCACCCAGAATCTGGCGGGCGGTGCGGAAAATACTCTGGCTTCTGTGCTTGATTGCACCGTCACGCCGATGGGTAGCCGTATGCTGAAACGCTGGCTGCATATGCCAGTGCGCGATACCCGCGTGTTACTTGAGCGCCAGCAAACTATTGGCGCATTGCAGGATTTTACCGCCGAGCTGCAGCCTGTGCTGCGTCAGGTGGGCGACCTGGAACGTATTCTGGCACGCCTGGCGTTGCGTACTGCTCGCCCGCGCGATCTGGCTCGTATGCGCCACGCCTTCCAGCAACTGCCGGAACTGCGCGCGCAGTTAGAAACTGTCGATAGTGCACCGGTGCAGGCGCTACGTGAGAAGATGGGCGAGTTTGCCGAGCTGCGCGATCTGCTGGAGCGCGCAATCATCGACACGCCGCCGGTCTTGGTACGCGACGGTGGTGTTATCGCACCAGGCTATAACGAAGAACTGGATGAGTGGCGGGCGCTGGCTGACGGCGCGACCGATTATCTGGAGCGTCTGGAAATCCGCGAGCGTGAACGTACCGGCCTGGACACGCTGAAAGTCGGCTTTAACGCGGTTCATGGTTATTACATTCAGATCAGCCGTGGGCAAAGCCATCTGGCGCCAATCAACTATATGCGCCGCCAGACGCTGAAAAACGCTGAACGTTACATTATTCCAGAGCTGAAAGAGTACGAAGACAAAGTCCTCACTTCAAAAGGCAAAGCACTAGCACTGGAAAAACAGCTTTATGAAGAGTTGTTCGACCTGCTGTTGCCGCATCTGGAAGCGCTGCAACAGAGCGCGAGCGCGCTGGCAGAACTCGACGTGCTGGTGAACCTGGCAGAACGGGCCTATACCCTGAACTACACCTGCCCGACCTTTATTGATAAACCTGGCATTCGCATTACCGAAGGCCGCCATCCGGTGGTTGAACAGGTACTGAATGAGCCGTTTATCGCTAACCCGCTGAATCTGTCGCCACAGCGTCGCATGTTAATCATTACCGGTCCGAACATGGGCGGTAAAAGTACCTATATGCGCCAGACCGCACTGATTGCGCTGATGGCCTATATCGGCAGCTATGTACCGGCACAAAAAGTCGAGATTGGCCCGATTGACCGTATCTTTACCCGTGTGGGCGCGGCGGACGATCTGGCATCCGGGCGTTCAACCTTTATGGTGGAGATGACCGAAACCGCTAATATTCTGCATAACGCCACCGAGTACAGTCTGGTGTTGATGGATGAGATTGGACGCGGGACGTCCACTTACGATGGTCTGTCACTGGCATGGGCGTGCGCGGAAAATCTGGCGAATAAGATTAAGGCATTGACGCTGTTTGCCACCCACTACTTCGAGCTGACTCAACTACCGGAGAAAATGGAAGGCGTCGCTAACGTGCACCTCGATGCGCTGGAGCACGGCGACACCATCGCCTTTATGCACAGCGTGCAGGACGGCGCGGCGAGCAAAAGCTACGGCCTGGCGGTTGCTGCGCTAGCAGGCGTGCCGAAAGATGTGATCAAACGCGCGCGGCAAAAACTGCGTGAGCTGGAGAGCATTTCGCCGAATGCCGCCGCTACGCAGGTGGATGGTACGCAAATGTCTTTGCTGTCAGTACCAGAAGAAACTTCGCCAGCGGTCGAAGCGCTGGAAAATCTCGACCCGGATTCACTGACCCCACGTCAGGCGCTGGAGTGGATTTATCGGTTGAAGAGTTTGGTGTAAAAATAATTCCCGATAGTAAAAGACTATCGGGAATATTAACAACAACTAAAGAATCAAATAAACATACCTTGTATAATAGTAGTTCTTATTTTACAGGGTATAACCATGCCATCTACACGCTATCAAAAAATCAATGCCCATCACTATCGCCATATATGGGCCGTTGGTGATATTCATGGGGATTATCAATTATTACAATCCCGTTTACATCAATTATCTTTTTGTCCCGAAACTGACTTGCTTATTTCCGTCGGCGATAACATTGATCGTGGGCCGGAGAGTCTTAATATGCTGCGCCTGTTAAACCAGCCCTGGTTTACCACCGTAAAAGGCAACCACGAAGCGATGGCGCTTGATGCGTTCGCTACAGGTGATGGTAATATGTGGTTAGCCAGCGGCGGTGACTGGTTTTTCGATTTAAATGATACGGAACAACAAGAGGCAATAGACCTGTTACTGAAATTCCATCACCTTCCGCATATTATTGAAATTACCAACGACATAATAAAATATGTCATCGCACATGCAGATTATCCGGGGAATGAATATCTCTTTGACAAAGAAATAGCGAAAAGCGAATTACTCTGGCCTGTTGATCGTGTGCAGAAATCGCTTAATGGCGAGTTAGAAGAAATAAACGGCGCTGACTATTTTATATTTGGACATGTGATGTTTGATAACATTCAGACGTTCGCTAACCAGATTTACATTGATACCGGATCGCCGAAAAGCGGACGCCTGTCGTTTTATAAAATTAAATAACGTAGCCGGGTAAAGTAAATCCTCTACCCGGCATTTTTTATTAACGCTTATCTGTCGCCAGCAGCGGCGGAATGCTCGGCACCATCGGCGCGTCATCAATATCTTTTTGCGTCATACGAAACGCTTCCGGGTAATGTTCGCGGCTGGTGCGACGTAGCGGTTCGGTATCGCGCCAGGTATAAAGGCAATGCTGGCACTGGTAGACCGTCCAGACATCTTTCACCGGCGATTTCGCCATCACTTCAATCTGTTCATCGGCACAACGTGGACAAATCATCTTGTTCTCCTTATTTACGTGCGGCCAGCATAGCGGTCAGTTTTTCAGCCCAGGCTTTAGTTTCCGGCAAATCCACCACCGGCTGGCTGTAGTGACCACGGTTGTCCGGGGCGACAGGCGTGGTGGCGTCGATAATCAGCTTGTCGGTGATCCCCGCCGGACTTGAGCCTGGGTCGAGTTCCAGCACTGACATATTTGGCAACTGCACCAGGTCGCCCGCCGGGTTCACTTTCGACGAGAGCGCCCACATCACCTGCGGCAGGTTGAACGGATCAACGTCTTCATCGACCATAATCACCATCTTCACATAGCCCAGACCGTGCGGCGTGGTCATCGCACGCAGGCCCACCGCGCGGGCAAAGCCGCCGTAGCGTTTTTTGGTGGAGATTATCGCCAGCAGGCCGTGGGTGTACATGGCGTTCACCGCCTGCACTTCCGGGAACTCGGCTTTCAGTTGCTGATACAGCGGCACACAGGTGGCTGGCCCCATCAGGTAGTCGATTTCGGTCCACGGCATACCGAGATAGAGCGATTCGAAAATCGGTTTCGTGCGGTAAGAGACTTTATCGATGCGCACCACGGACATGTTGCGCCCGCCGGAGTAGTGGCCGGTAAACTCACCGAACGGCCCTTCAATCTCGCGTTTGCGGCTTTCGATAACCCCTTCGAGGATTACTTCCGAGCCCCACGGCACATCAAAACCGGTCAGCGGGGCGGTAGCGATCGGGTATGGGCTTTCGCGCAGTGCGCCCGCCATTTCGTACTCAGACTGATCGTATTTCAGCGGTGTAGCGCCCATCAGCGTGATGATCGGATCGTTACCAAGGGTGATGGCTATCGGCAAATCTTCGCCACGCTCTTCCGCTTTATGCAGATGCAGGGCGATATCGTGCATTGGCACCGGTTGCAGGCCGAGCTTACGCTTGCCCTTCACTTCCATACGGTAGATGCCGACATTCTGCTTGCCGAAGTTATCCGGGTCGAGCGGATCGCGGGAAACCACGCAGGCTTTATCGAGATAGAAACCGCCATCGCCATCGTTCAGGCGAAACAGCGGCAGAATATCGAACAGGTTAATCTCTTCGCCATCGACAGTGTTCTGCGCCCAGGCTGGATTGGCGCGGCGCTCCGGGGCAATCGGGAAGTTATCCCAGCGGCGGATAAACTCATCAATCTGTTTTTTAACCGGCGTGTTCGGCGGCAGGCCGAGGGAAATCGCGTGGTTCTGCCAGGACCCAATGGTGTTCATCGCCACGCGGGCATCGGTAAAGCCGCGAATATTATCAAACCACAGCGCGGGTGCGCCGTCGCCGATACGCCCGGTGGCGTTGGCAGCAGCGGCCAGATCTGGCTCGGCGTTAACCTCTTCACTGATTTTCAGCAATTGCCCCTGGTCGTCAAGTGCCTGTAAAAAGCTGCGTAAATCATCAAAAGCCATTATTCATTCTCCAGAGAAAAACTCCCGGACTGCGGCAATCCTTGCCAGCGCCTGGCTTGAGGATGTTCGAGGCCAAACTGATCCATCACGCGGGCAACCACGTGGTGGACAATGTCATCTACCGTTTCGGGATGGTTATAGAAGGCAGGCATGGGCGGTATCATCGCCACGCCCATACGGGAAAGCGCGAGCATATTTTCAAGGTGGATAGTACTGAGCGGCATTTCACGCGGCACCAGCACCAGCTTGCGCCCTTCTTTGAGAACAACATCAGCTGCGCGCCCCACCAGCCCATCGGCATAGCCAGCACGAATACCAGCCAGCGTCTTCATGCTGCACGGAATAACGATCATGCCATCGGTACGAAAGGAACCTGAGGAGATAGTCGCCGCCTGATCCGCCGGGTTATGGCAATAGTCTGCCAGGGCCGCGACATCGTGGACGCTGTAGGGCGTTTCCAGTTCAATGGTGGTTTTCGCCCACTTCGACATCACAAGATGTGTTTCAACACCGGGCATCTTCTTTAGTGCTTGCAGTAATGCCACACCAAGAGGCGCACCTGTAGCCCCAGTCATCCCGACGATCAGTCTCATTTTTTACTCCCTTAATTGTTCGTACACGAACGTTATTATTAACATACCCTTCTATTCACGTAGCGGCAAGTGCGGAAAAGTAACAACATCTTCTTCGTCACTAAAAAACCGCTATGATAACGGCAGAGAATTAGCCCGGAGTTTACATGGCGTTACGAAATAAAGCGTTCCATCAGTTACGACAGCTTTTTCAGCAGCACACGTCTCGCTGGCAGCATGAGTTACCTGATCTGACCAAACCGCAGTATGCGGTGATGCGCGCTATTGCTGAACACCCCGGTATAGAGCAGGTTGCGCTGATAGAAGCAGCTGTCAGCACGAAGGCAACGCTGGCGGAAATGTTGGCAAGAATGGAAAATCGTGGCCTGGTCAGACGAGAGCATGACACCGTCGATAAGCGACGGCGCTTTGTCTGGCTGACTGCGGAAGGAGAAAAGGTACTTGCAGCGGCGATCCCCATTGGTGACGGCGTGGATGAAGAATTTTTGGGGCGTTTGAGTGGAGAAGAGCAGGAGCTGTTTATGCAGCTGGTGCGAAAAATGATGAACACATAACGCTGTCGCATCTTATCCAGGCGACAAAACACACCAACTCCCTATACAAAAGAAAAAGGCCAGCCTCATATGAGACTGGCCTTTCTGACAGATGCTTGCTTATTCGCGGAACAGCGCTTCGATATTCAGCCCCTGAGTCTGCAAAATCTCACGCAGACGGCGCAGGCCTTCAACCTGAATCTGGCGAACACGTTCACGGGTGAGGCCAATTTCACGACCTACATCTTCCAGTGTTGCCGCTTCGTACCCCAGCAAACCGAATCGACGTGCCAGCACTTCACGCTGCTTGGCGTTCAGTTCGAACAGCCATTTGACGATACTTTGTTTCATATCGTCATCTTGCGTGGTGTCTTCCGGACCGTTCTCTTTTTCATCGGCCAGGATATCCAGCAACGCTTTTTCGGAATCACCACCCAATGGGGTGTCTACCGAGGTAATGCGCTCGTTAAGACGAAGCATACGGCTGACGTCATCAACTGGCTTATCCAGTTGCTCTGCGATCTCTTCCGCACTCGGTTCGTGGTCCAGCTTATGGGACAACTCACGTGCGGTTCGCAGGTAAACGTTCAGCTCCTTTACGATGTGAATCGGCAAACGAATAGTACGGGTTTGGTTCATGATGGCCCGTTCGATCGTCTGGCGAATCCACCAGGTTGCGTAAGTTGAGAAGCGGAAACCACGTTCCGGGTCAAACTTCTCAACCGCGCGGATCAGCCCCAGGTTGCCCTCTTCGATAAGGTCCAGCAGCGCCAGACCACGATTGCCATAACGGCGGGCAATTTTTACCACCAGACGCAAGTTACTCTCGATCATCCGGCGGCGAGAGGCGACATCACCACGCAGTGCGCGACGCGCAAAATAAACTTCTTCTTCGGCCGTTAACAGTGGCGAATAACCAATCTCACCAAGATAAAGCTGAGTCGCGTCCAGCACACGCTGTGTTGCGCCCTGCGATAACAGCTCCTCTTCGGCCAAATCGTTATCACTGGGTTCCTCTTCAACTAAGGCCTTTTCGTCAAAAACCTCAACTCCATTCTCATCAAATTCCGCGTCTTCATTTAAATCATGAACTTTCAGCGTATTCTGACTCATAAGGTGGCTCCTACCCGTGATCCCTTGACGGAACATTCAAGCAAAAGCCTGGTTCCGCCGATTTATCGCTGCGGCAAATAACGCAGCGGGTTTACGGATTTCCCCTTGTAACGAATTTCAAAATGCAAGCGTGTTGAACTGGTTCCGGTGCTACCCATGGTCGCTATTTTTTGCCCCGCCTTAACTTCTTGTTGTTCCCGGACCAGCATTGTGTCGTTATGGGCGTAGGCACTCAGGTAATCATCATTATGTTTGATGATAATCAGATTACCGTAGCCGCGCAGCGCATTACCGGCATAAACAACGCGGCCATCTGCGGTCGCGATAATTGCCTGTCCTTTGCTACCTGCGATATCAATCCCCTTGTTGCCTCCCTCAGAAGCGCCAAAGGTTTCAATCACTTTGCCCTCAGTCGGCCAGCGCCAGGTGGAGATCGGCGTACTGGTTGTTGTACTGCTGACAGTTGGCTCGGTTGTGCTTGCTGTTGGTACCGTTACAGGCGCTGTGACCGTGGTCGCAGTTGGCTTGTTGTTCGGCAACATTTTGTTAGCACTCTGTTCACCCGAAGATTCAGAATACGTAATTGTCGGTTGCGACGCAACAGCAACGGTGGAATTTTGTGCAGGCTTGATCACAACTCCTTGCTCTGCTGCGTCGGCCTGGGTAATGGCATTTCCGCCAGTGATTGGCGTACCGGAAGCATTCCCCACCTGTAAGGTCTGACCTACGTTCAGAGCGTAAGGCGCCTGAATATTGTTGCGTTGGGCAAGGTCACGGAAGTCGTTACCGGTAATCCAGGCGATATAGAAAAGCGTGTCGCCTTTTTTCACGGTGTAAGTACTGCCGCTATAACTGCCTTTCGGAATATTTCCGTACTGACGGTTATAGACGATGCGTCCGTTTTCCATTTGCACCGGTTGCTGGGCAACAGGCTGTACCGGTTGGATTTGCGGCTGTTGAGCCGATTGAATTTGTGGCTGTTGTACCGGCTGAATTTGCGGTTGCTGCGTTGTAGACGTCGTCCCCATCTTCGGTGGCGGCGTAATCAACATACCAGAATTGGTATTTGCAGGTGCATTGCCATTGACGGAGCTGACAGGTGCCGGTGGATTTGAAGTGTCAGAACAGCCAGCCAACCATAGCGAAACCAGTGACAAAGCCGCAATACGGCGAACGGTGAATTTTGGGCTTCCCGCGCTCATTTATCCCCCAGGAAAAAAATTGGTTAATAACCAGTGACATAATTACCGTGCAAGGCACTCTACTGAACACTGGAAAAGATGTTCACGATACGCTGACCTGCTGCAAAATAACCAGGAAAATTCCAGGTATTTTCCTCACGCGCTAAGCCAGCTCCCCCTTTACTAAGGGAACAAAGCGCACAGCCTCCACGGTGTCGATAATAAATTCGCCTCCCCGACGACGCACCCGCTTTAAATACTGGTGCTCTTCCCCTACGGGTAAGACGAGAATGCCGCCTTCGTCCAGTTGCGTCATTAACGCTGTCGGAATTTCGGGCGGTGCAGCCGTTACAATGATAGCGTCAAACGGCGCACGTGCTTGCCAACCTTGCCATCCATCGCCGTGACGGGTTGAAACATTGTGTAAATCAAGATTTTTCAGACGCCTGCGCGCCTGCCACTGCAACCCTTTAATCCGCTCGACCGAGCATACATGCTGGACAAGATGTGCCAGAATTGCTGTTTGATATCCTGAACCAGTGCCGATCTCCAGCACTCGCGACTGCGGCGTCAGTTCAAGTAATTCAGTCATTCGCGCCACCATATACGGCTGCGAAATTGTCTGCCCCTGACCTATCGGCAATGCGATATTGTCCCAGGCTTTTTGTTCAAACGCTTCATCGATGAATTTTTCACGCGGCACGGCAGCAAGTGCATTAAGCACCTGCTCATCCTGAATACCTTGCGCACGTAATTGATCCAGAAGTGCTTGTACGCGTCTGCTTACCATTGCGTGCCAACTCCCACGCTGTTTAACCAGTCTGAAACCACATCTTGCGCGTTGTGCGCGGTTAAATCCACATGCAGCGGCGTGATGGAGACGTAGCCTTCATCTACCGCAGCAAAATCGGTCCCCGGACCGGCATCACACTTACCGCCCGGCGGGCCAATCCAGTACAGCGTATTACCGCGCGGATCCTGCTGCGGAATCACTTGATCTGCCGGATGTCGTGTACCGCAGCGAGTCACACGGATACCTTTAATCTGATCCAGCGGTAAATCAGGTACGTTGATATTGAGAATACGTCCGGTACGCAGCGGCTCTTTACACAGTGCACGCAAAATGGAACAGGTGACCGCTGCAGCAGTGTCGTAATGTTTATGCCCGTCAAGTGAAACGGCCAGTGCCGGAAAGCCTAAATGACGGCCTTCCATCGCGGCGGCTACCGTGCCGGAATAAATAACATCATCACCCAGATTCGGCCCGGCGTTAATACCCGAAACCACAATATCCGGGCGCGGACGCATCAGAGCATTCACGCCAAGATAGACACAATCGGTCGGGGTTCCCATTTGCACGGCGATATCACCATTTTCAAAAGTAAACGTGCGCAGGGAGGATTCCAGCGTTAGAGAATTTGAAGCGCCGCTGCGATTACGATCGGGGGCGACCACCTGAACGTCAGCAAACTCACGCAGAGCTTTCGCCAGCGTTTGTATACCGGGCGCATGTACCCCGTCATCATTACTCAGCAATATGCGCATAATCACCTGTTGTGTTGATAAGTTCCCTGACAACGCTGGTTGCAAAGCTTCCTGCCGGAAGCCAGAAACGGATTTCGACGGTGACGTCATCCCACCAGTTCCAGCTTAATTCTTGCGGATATAACAGCATCGCTCTGCGCGCCGCCTCAACTTTTTCGCGCAGCAGTAAGGCTTGTAATTCCGTTTCTTCGGCGACAGCTGCTTGTTCGAATGCCAGCGCCTCACGCTGGGTTCCCCATTCGCCGCTACCCGGCATTGCAGCGGTAATTAACAGCTCTTTATCGTTCACGCGACGCTGTAATTCCGCCAGTTCTTCATTCGTGGCAACAAACCAGCTGCCGCGCCCGGCTAATTGTAGCGCATCACCGTCAACAACCTGATTAACTTCTGCTTTTTTGAGACGCTCAGCAACAATCTGATTAAACAACGCACTACGAGCTGCCGACAACCAAAAACTACGCTTATTGCGATCGCGCACCGGAGTATTGGTTTGCGCCCAGCGCAACGCCCCCTGCAAGTTACTACCGCCAATACCAAAACGTTGCGTGCCAAAGTAATTCGGTACACCTTTCACGCAAATATCGATCAGTCGCTGTTCAACGTCATCACGATTGCTCACTTCTCGCAGCACCAGGGTAAAAGCGTTGCCTTTCAGCGCCCCTAAACGCAGTTTGCGCTTGTGGCGTGCATACTCCAGCACCTGGCAGCCTTCCAGTTGAAACGCACTTAGATCAGGCATCTCTTTGCCCGGTACCCGAGCGCATAACCACTGTTCCGTAACGGCGTGTTTGTCTTTCTGCCCGGCGAAACTGACTTCGCGAGCATGAATTTTCAGGAATTTCGCCAGTGCGTCGGCCACAAAACGGGTATTGCAGCCGTTTTTGAGGATCCGCACCAGGATATGCTCACCTTCACCATCAGGCTCAAAGCCTAAATCTTCCACCACTACAAAATCTTCCGGGTTAGCTTTCAGCAGCCCGGTTCCTTGCGGTTTGCCGTGGAGGTAAGTGAGATTATCAAATTCAATCATTTTGTTGCCTTAATGAGTAGCGCCACCGCTTCACAGGCAATCCCTTCCCCACGTCCGGTAAATCCGAGTTTTTCCGTAGTAGTGGCTTTCACGTTAACATCATCCATATGGCAGCCGAGATCTTCGGCAATAAACACGCGCATTTGTGGAATGTGCGGCAGCATCTTCGGTGCCTGAGCGATGATAGTGACATCGACGTTGCCGAGGGTATAGCCCTTCGCCTGAATGCGTCGCCAGGCTTCGCGTAGCAGCTCGCGGCTGTCAGCGCCTTTAAATGCCGGATCGGTATCCGGGAATAGCTTGCCGATATCCCCCAGCGCCGCTGCACCAAGTAATGCATCGGTCAGCGCGTGCAGCGCCACGTCGCCATCAGAATGTGCCAGCAGCCCTTTTTCATAAGGGATGCGCACGCCACCAATGATAATTGGGCCTTCGCCGCCAAAGGCGTGAACATCAAAACCGTGTCCAATTCGCATTATGTATTCTCCTGATGGATGGTTCGGGTGAGGTAAAACTCGGCAAGCGCCAAATCTTCCGGGCGCGTGACTTTAATGTTATCCGCTCGGCCTTCGACAAGCTGTGGATGAAAACCGCAGTATTCCAGCGCTGAGGCTTCGTCGGTAATGGTAGCGCCTTCATTTAAAGCGCGTGTCAGGCAGTCATGTAACAGCTCACGAGGGAAAAATTGCGGCGTAAGCGCGTGCCATAAGCCGTTGCGATCAACGGTGTGAGCAATGGCATTTTTGCCTGGCTCGGCGCGTTTCATCGTATCGCGCACCGGCGCGGCGAGGATCCCTCCCGTGCGGCTGGTTTCGCTCAACGCCAACAGGCGCGCGAGGTCATCCTGATGCAGACAAGGGCGAGCGGCGTCATGCACTAACACCCACTGCGCATCGCCAGCGGCATTCAGACCTGCCAGCACGGAATTAGCACGCTCTTCACCACCAGCAACAACGGTGATTTGCGGATGATTCGCCAGAGGAAGTTGAGCAAAGCGGTTATCGCCAGGGCTTATTGCAATGACGACACGCGTCACCCGGGGATGCGCCAGCAGCGCATACACCGAGTGTTCAAGAATGGTTTTATTACCGATTGAGAGATATTGCTTAGGACATTCCGTTTGCATTCGGCGGCCAAATCCGGCCGCCGGAACCACGGCGCAAACATCCAAATGAGTGGTTGCCATGTTAATTCCTGGGCTGATTTATCGATTGTTTTGCCCCGCAGACTGCGCGCGCTTCGACGCGTCAGGCACCAGACGATAAAAAGTTTCGCCCGGCCTGGTCATGCTGAGTTCATTACGCGCACGCTCTTCGAGCGCCTCCTGGCCGCCATTGAGATCGTCAATTTCGGCAAAAAGCTGATCGTTTCGCGCTTTAAGTTTCGCGTTTGTAGCTTGCTGTGCCGCCACATCATCATTGACGCGGGTATAGTCATGTATACCGTTCTTACCGAACCACAGCGAATACTGTAGCCAGACCAGAATAGCCAGCAACAGCAGCGTTAGTTTACCCATCCTGCCCCCTGAAAAACGGCATCCTCATCCCATGCATCCGAAGACGACTCTACATCCTCTGTTGGGGATACCGCGACAACGCGGGCAAATGTACCACATTTGTCCACTGTTACGTATACCCAGGGCGCGCAGAACATAATCTCATTATTGGTTACGGTTTGAATTATGGACAGAATGAACAGGAAAGAACAGATTAGCCCAACAACCACATAAACAGTGCACCAAACATAATGCCAACGGTGATAAAAGTGAAAACAATACTGTAGCGTAATTTCCCGTCCATCAAGGAATGCAGCGCAATACCTACCACCACCGCAACAGGCATCAGCGCCAGAAAGAAAGGCCAGGTGTAGATAAAGAAAAACAGCGTGTTAGAGCCATAAATCAACATCGGAATCGCCAGTGCACACAGCCAGGACACAAAACCGACCACGGCCCCTGGTAGCGACCATGTGGTTTCTTCATCCTCGGTAAGGCTATCACTATTTGTTAGTGTAATGTTATGGCTATTACGCATATCAGATCCTGTTACTTTGACGAACCGGGCATGAAAACCCGGTGGTGTCTCAGGATCTGATAATATCGTTCTGTCTCAGTAGATCTAATAATTGCTGAACCAAATTTGTTACTAATTGTTCACCATTGAGATGAATTTCTGCCGATTCAGGCGCTTCGTAAACGGAATCTATTCCGGTAAAGTTACGCAGTTCACCAGCGCGTGCTTTTTTATATAAGCCTTTTGGATCGCGAGACTCACAAATCGCCAGCGGCGTATCGACAAACACTTCGATAAACCGCCCTTCTCCTACACGTTCGCGAACCATCTGCCGTTCGCCACGGTGTGGTGAGATAAACGCCGTCAGCACCACCAGTCCGGCTTCGACCATTAAATTCGCCACCTCACCGACCCGACGGATATTTTCTTTGCGATCGGCATCGCTAAAACCGAGATCGCTGCATAAACCGTGGCGGACATTGTCGCCATCCAGTAAATATGTACTGACGCCAAGTTTATGTAACGCCTCCTCCAGCGCCCCCGCGACCGTTGATTTACCGGAACCAGAGAGGCCGGTAAACCACAGCACAACACCTCGATGACCGTGGTGGTGCTCGCGTTGTTGTGCAGTAACCGGATGGCTATGCCAGACGACGTTTTCGTCATGCAGCGCCATCATTTACCTCCCAGTAAATCGCGCGCTCCCCAGTGCGGGAAGTGGCGGCGTACTAACGCATTCAGCTCCAGCTCGAATGCGCTAAATTCCGACGGCGCAACGGCGGCCTCGTTTTTCGGCTCATGCACCATACCGGCACCAACAGTCACGTTGCTCAGGCGATCGATAAAAATCAGCCCACCCGTCACCGGATTTTGTTGATAACGATCTAACACCAACGGCTCGTCAAAGGTGAGATCCACGAGGCCGATCCCATTCAGTGGCAGGTTTTCAACTTCACGCTGGGTAAGGTTATTAATATCAACCTGATAGTGAATACCATCAACGCGGGCGCGCGTCTTCTTACCGGCGATTTTGATGTCGTAACTCTGCCCAGGGGAAAGCGGTTGCTCCGCCATCCATACCACATCAACTGACGCGCTCTGCACTGCCGGTAACGCTTCATCTGCTGTCAGCAGCAGATCGCCACGGCTGATATCGATCTCGTCCGTCAGCACCAGGGTGATCGCTTCTCCAGCAAAAGCTTCTCCGCGATCGCCATCAAAAGTGACGATCCGCGCGATGCTTGACTCCACACCAGAGGGCAGCACTTTGACACGTTGCCCGACTTGCACGCTGCCGGAAGCCAGCGTTCCGGCGTAGCCACGAAAATCGAGATTAGGGCGGTTAACGTACTGAACCGGGAAGCGCATCGGCTGGGCATCAACCACTCGCTGAATCTCCACGGTTTCCAGCACTTCAAGTAATGTTGGGCCGCTGTACCACGGCATTCTTTCACTTTGCGAAGCTACATTGTCGCCTTCCAGCGCAGAGAGCGGCACAAAGCGAATATCCAGATTGCCCGGCAATTGTTCGGCAAAAGTCAGGTAGTCTTCACGAATGCGGGTGAATGTCTCTTCACTGTAATCCACCAGATCCATTTTGTTGATCGCTACAACCAGATGTTTGATCCCCAACAGCGTGGAGATAAAACTGTGACGACGGGTTTGATCGAGCACGCCTTTACGGGCGTCGATCAATAAGATCGCCAGCTCACACGTTGACGCGCCGGTCGCCATATTGCGGGTGTACTGCTCATGCCCAGGGGTATCGGCGATAATAAATTTACGCTTCTCGGTGGAGAAATAGCGATAAGCCACATCGATAGTGATGCCCTGTTCGCGTTCCGCTTGCAGGCCGTCCACCAGCAGCGCCAGATCCAGTTTTTCGCCCTGGGTGCCGTGACGTTTACTGTCGTTATGCAGCGATGAGAGCTGATCTTCGTAGATTTGGCGGGTATCGTGCAGCAGGCGACCAATCAGGGTACTTTTGCCGTCATCGACGCTACCACAGGTCAGAAAACGCAGCAGGCTTTTATGTTGTTGCGCAATCATCCAGGCTTCGACGCCGCCTTCATTGGCGATTTGTTGTGCAAGTGCGGTGTTCATCTTAAAAATACCCCTGACGTTTTTTCAGCTCCATAGAGCCTGCCTGGTCGCGGTCAATCACGCGCCCCTGACGTTCACTGGTGGTGGAAACCAGCATCTCTTCGATGATCTCCGGCAGCGTTTGTGCATTCGACTCAACCGCACCGGTCAGCGGCCAGCAGCCCAGCGTGCGGAAGCGCACCATCCGTTTTTTAATCACTTCGCCCGGTTGCAGGTCGATACGGTTGTCATCAATCATCATCAACATACCGTCGCGTTCCAGAACCGGACGTTCAGCGGCGAGATACAGTGGAACAATGTCGATATTTTCCAGCCAGATGTATTGCCAGATATCCTGCTCGGTCCAGTTAGAGAGCGGGAAGACGCGGATGCTTTCGCCTTTGTTGATCTGCCCGTTATAGTTGTGCCACAACTCCGGACGCTGGTTTTTCGGATCCCAGCGATGAAATCGGTCACGGAAAGAGTAGATTCGTTCTTTGGCGCGGGACTTCTCTTCATCGCGACGTGCGCCACCGAAGGCGGCATCAAAACCGTATTTGTTCAGAGCCTGTTTCAAACCTTCGGTTTTCATAATGTCGGTATGTTTGGCGCTGCCGTGCACGAACGGGTTAATCCCCATCGCCACGCCTTCCGGGTTTTTATGTACCAGCAACTCGCAGCCGTAAGCTTTCGCCGTACGATCGCGGAACTCATACATCTCGCGGAATTTCCAGCCGGTATCGACATGCAGCAGTGGGAACGGCAGCGTACCAGGATAAAACGCCTTGCGCGCCAGATGCAGCATGACGCTGGAATCTTTGCCGATGGAGTAAAGCATCACCGGATTTGAGAATTCTGCCGCCACCTCGCGAATGATGTGGATGCTTTCCGCCTCCAGCTGTCGTAGGTGGGTAAGTCGTTTTTGATCCATAACCGTTCCTTTGCAATACCGCTATTTTCTTGCCATCAGATGTTTCGACTATAGGGAGCGCAGGAGAACGAATGAAATTACCAATTGGAATGAGTAGTTCCTTAACGGAATAACGCTTTGGCAAAGCAAATATCAAAAAGTGCTTAAGCTACCGAATTTCGGGCGTTTAGGAAGATTTGAAATTGTTTTAGCGCAGCGGCAGTTTCATACTATGGCGGTAAAAATTTTGCATGGTATTTAAGGACTCACTATGTTTTCCGCATTGCGCCACCGTACCGCTGCCCTGGCGCTCGGCGTATGCTTTATTCTCCCCGTTTACGCCTCATCACCTAAACCTGGTGATTTTGCCAATACACAGGCGCGACATATTGCCACTTTCTTTCCGGGACGAATGACCGGAACACCCGCAGAAATGTTATCTGCCGATTATATTCGGCAACAGTTTCAGCAAATGGGTTACCGCAGTGATATTCGAACATTTAATAGCCGATATATTTATACCGCACGCGATAACCGCAAAAACTGGCACAACGTGACGGGAAGTTCGGTGATTGCCGCTCATGAAGGCAAAGCGCCGCAGCAGATCATCATTATGGCGCATCTGGATACCTATGCCCCGCAGAGCGACGCAGATGCAGATGCCAATCTCGGCGGGCTGACGTTACAAGGAATGGATGATAATGCCGCAGGTTTAGGTGTCATGCTGGAGCTGGCTGAACGCCTGAAAGATATTCCGACTGAGTATGGGATTCGTTTTATTGCCACCAGTGGTGAAGAGGAAGGGAAATTAGGTGCTGAGAATTTACTCAAGCGCATGAGTGATACCGAAAAGAAAAATACTTTATTGGTGATTAACCTCGATAATCTGATTGTTGGCGATAAGCTGTATTTCAACAGTGGCGTAAAAACACCTGAAGCAGTAAGGAAATTAACGCGCGACCGGGCGCTGGCAATTGCCCGCAGTCATGGAATTGCCGCCACCACAAATCCAGGTTTGAATAAAAACTATCCGAAAGGCACTGGGTGTTGTAATGACGCAGAAATATTCGACAAAGCGGGCATTGCTGTACTTTCGGTGGAAGCGACAAACTGGAATCTTGGGAATAAGGATGGTTATCAGCAACGAGCAAAAACAGCCGCATTCCCTGCGGGAAATAGCTGGCATGACGTAAGACTGGATAATCAACAGCATATAGATAAGGCACTTCCTGGAAGAATAGAACGCCGCTGCCGTGATGTTATGCGGATAATGTTACCGTTGGTGAAGGAGCTGGCGAAGGCGTCTTGATGGGGTTGAAATGATTACTCCCGTGCCTGCAGGAAATCAATGCCACCTGGAACAGAGAATAAAAAAGGGGTGCAGGAGGCCAAACTATAACAATTCAATACGCGGGGTTTTACCCCCGCGTGGTGGCTACTTCTTCGATTCGTAAGCGAGAACTGCCTTAAACTCCATACCACGTTCTCTGATACTCAACTCACACAACGAGTCGCCTACCATCAGCGTGAATCCCAGTACTGTACAACACAGTACGATGATTGCCACAAGGGCATATTTTGTCAGCATGTCTTGCCTCCCTGCAAAGAAGAGACTAACATCCGAATTGCTTAGGTTCGAACGTAGGCCTCAGGTTGATAGAAATATCGCCTGGGGCTTTTGTCCATCTGGAACCTCGCGAATGCTTAACGCCAGACAGCCTCAAGCACCCAATGCCATTCTATACCTGTTAATTCTCCCTGCGACGCTCACGTTTAAATGCCGGAATGCTGCTCGCAAAATAAAAACGCCCCCATCGTTTCCGACAGGGGCGCTTATTAACGGTACCGATTTATTACCCTTCGTGAAGCCCACATTCCCTTTTTAAGCCAAAGAAACGCGTTTCTTCTTCCGCCATGCCAGGTTCCCATTTACGGGTTGTATGGGTATCTCCTACAGATAAATATCCTTCATCCCATAATGGGTGATATTTCAGGCCATGTTTTTGCAGGTACTGATAAATAGTTCGGTTATCCCAGTCGATAATCGGCAGCACTTTAAATACGCCACGCTGAATTGCCAGTACCGGTAAATTGGCGCGGCTTCCGGATTGCTCGCGGCGCAGGCCAGCAAACCACGTTTGCGCATTCAGTTCTTTCAGCGCCCGGTTCATCGGTTCAACTTTGTTGATGTCATTGTATTTTTCAATGCCTTCAACGCCCTGCTCCCACAGTTTACCGTAGCGCGCGTCCTGCCAGGCGGCGCTTTCGGTAGCACGGTACACTTTCAGGTTGAGCTTGAGTTTGTCCGTTAACTCGTCAATAAAGCGGTAAGTTTCCGGGAACAGATAACCGGTATCGGTGAGAATCACCGGAATGTCCGGGTGAATCTGATTCACCAGATGCAGGCTCACCGCCGCCTGAATGCCGAAGCTGGAAGAAAGCACATATTCACCGGGCAGATTATCCAGCGCCCATGCAACGCGGCCTTCAGCGTCCAGTTTTTCCAGTTCGGCGTTAGTTTGGGCCAGCGCCAGAATCCGGTCTACCTTTGGCAGTTCGTTCAGGGTGTTTAGATCGAGTTTGGACATAAGTTCCTCACTGTTTGCCTTGCCTGATGCGACGCTGGCGCGTCTTATCAGGCCTACAAGACCGGGCTGATGGTTAATCCCACAAATCGCGCGCCGGGTCGAGCACCGGGCGAATGATGCCCGCACGCACCGTAAAGTCGCCGAAGCCTTCACCCGCTTCACGCTCTTTCGCCCAGCGCCCTATCAGTTCATCAAGCGACGCCAGGATTTCCGGCTCGGAGATGTTTTCTTTATACATCCGTGGGATACGTGTCCCCATGCGGTTGCCGCCAAGATGCAGGTTGTAGCGACCCGGCGCTTTACCCACCAGACCCACTTCCGCCAGCATCGCGCGACCACAACCATTCGGGCAGCCTGTTACACGCATCACGATATGCTCATCGCTAATGCCATGTTTCGCCATTAAATTATCGATGTTATCGATAAACGACGGCAGGAAACGCTCCGCTTCCGCCATCGCCAGCGGGCAAGTCGGGAATGACACGCAAGCCATTGAGTTTTCACGCTGCGGCGTGACGGCATTCATCAACCCGCTCTCTTTGGCGATCTTCTCGATCTTCGCTTTCTCGCTTTCCGGTACACCGGCGATGATCAGATTCTGGTTCGCCGTAATGCGGAAATCGCCTTTGTGGATCTTCGCGATCTCCAGCAAGCCGGTTTTCAGCGGACGCCCAGGATAATCAAGGATGCGACCATTTTCGATAAACAGCGTCAGATGCCAGTTATCATCAATGCCCTTAACCCAGCCAATACGATCACCGCGTCCGGTAAACTCATACGGACGGATCGGTTCAAATTTGATCCCCGCGCGACGTTCCACTTCCGCTTTAAACGTCTCAACACCCACGCGCTCCAGCGTGTATTTGGTTTTGGCATTTTTACGATCGGTTCGGTTACCCCAGTCACGCTGAGTTGTCACGACGGCTTCCGCCACCGCCAGCGTATGCTCCAGCGGCAGATAGCCAAACTCGCTCGCCGTGCGGGCGTAGGTTTTCTTGTTACCGTGCTCCATGGAAAGCCCACCGCCCACCAACAGGTTAAAGCCCACCAGCTTGCCGTTTTCAGCGATCGCCACGAAGTTCATGTCGTTGGCATGCAGATCGATATCGTTCTGCGGCGGGATCACTACCGTGGTTTTAAACTTACGCGGCAGGTAGGTCTGACCAAGGATCGGCTCTTCATCAGTAGTGGCGACTTTTTCCTGATCGAGCCAGATCTCCGCGTAAGCTCGAGTACGCGGCAGCAGATGTTCAGAAATTTTCTTCGCCCATTCATACGCTTCCGCATGCAGCTGCGACTCGAACGGGTTCGAGGTGCACAGCACGTTACGATTCATGTCGTTGGCGGTGGCTAACGCATCCAGACCGACCGAGTGCAGCATCTGGTGTGCAGGTTTGACGTTCTTTTTCAGAATACCGTGGAACTGAAACGTCTGACGGTTGGTCAGGCGGATGCTACCGTAAATGGTGTTTTCCACCGCAAATTTGTCGATCGCCTGCCACTGTTTGGTGGTGATAACACCGCCAGGCAAACGGCAGCGCAGCATCATGGCGTGGCGCGGTTCCAGCTTCTGCTCAGCACGTTCAGCGCGGATGTCACGGTCATCCTGCTGATACATACCGTGGAAACGGATCAGCAGGAAGTTATCGCCCTTAAACCCACCGGTCAGGCCGTCATTTAAATCTTCAGCAATCGTGCCGCGCAGATAGTTGCTTTCAAGCTTCATGCGCTCGGCGTCTGCCAGTTTACCTTCGACCACTAAAGGCCCTGGATGTTTTTCGCTCATTAGTAGACATCTCGCTGATAACGGCGCTCTACGCGCAGCTCACTTAAAAATTCATCCGCCGCTTCGGTGTCCATGCCACCAAATTCGGCAATCACTTCCAGAAGTGCCTGTTCAACGTCTTTCGCCATGCGATTAGCGTCGCCGCAGACATAAATGTGGGCACCGTCATTGATCCAGCGCCACAGCTCCGCGCCCTGTTCGCGCAGTTTGTCTTGTACGTAAATTTTTTCTTTTTGATCGCGCGACCAGGCGAGATCGATGCGCGTCAGCACGCCGTCTTTCACGTAACGCTGCCATTCCACCTGGTAGAGGAAATCTTCCGTAAAGTGCGGGTTGCCAAAGAACAGCCAGTTTTTACCCGGCGCTTCGTCGGCGGCACGTTGCTGCATAAAGGCGCGGAACGGCGCAATACCGGTACCTGGGCCAATCATAATCACCGGGGTTTCCGGGTTAGCGGGCAGGCGGAAGTTGTCGTTATGTTCGATAAAGACGCGAACTTCGCCCTCTTCTTCCACGCGCTCTGCGAGGAAACTAGAAGCACCACCGGCACGGGTGCGGCCTTCCACGTCGTAACGCACCACGCCAACGGTGACGTGTACTTCGTTCTCGACTTCCGCCTGCGAGGAGGCGATGGAATAGAGGCGCGGGGTCAGCGGGCGCAGCAGATTAATCAGCGCTTCGGCATCCAGTTGTGCCGGAGAGAAACGCACCATGTCGACAATCGGCGTGGTCGCGGCGTAATGCTGCAACTTCGCTTTATCGCCCACCAGCGGCAGCAGCGTTTCGCTGCGCGTTAAGGTAGCGTAGTTCTCAACGATATTGGCGGTGTTGACGGTCAGTTCGAAGTGCCACTGTAGCGCCTCATTCAACGGCAGGGTTTTGCCCTCAACGGTGACAGGTTCATCGCCTTTCAGCCACAGCAGTTCGACAAGTTCTTTCACCAGTGCCGGATCGTTCTGATACCAGACACCCAGCGCGTCACCCGGCTGATAACGCAGGCCAGAGTCGCCTAAGTCAATTTCGATATGACGAACGTCTTTTTCAGAGTTACGCCCGGTAATTTTCTGGTTAACCGAAAGGCTAGCCACCAGCGGCGCGTCTTTGCTGTACGGGCTGGTGTGGATTTCATTTAGTGCGCCAGTAGCGACGGAATGTGAAGGTGCTGCGACAGGCGCGCGCGATTTAAGCGCATCAACCACGCGGGCGCGCCACTCGCTGGCAGCGGCCTGGTATTCAACGTCGGCATCGACACGATCGAGCAGGCGTTCACCGCCCAGTTCCGCCAGCTTGCTGTCGAAATCTTTCCCGGACTGGCAGAAAAATTCATAAGAGCTATCGCCAAGGCTAAACACGGCAAACGCGGTGTTTTCCAGCTTCGGCGCTTTTTTGGAGAACAGAAACTTATGCAGCGCGACGGCTTCTTCCGGCGGTTCCCCTTCCCCTTGTGTTGACGTCACCACGATAAGCAGTTTTTCGCTGGCGATTTGTTTGAATTTATAGTCGCCCGCGTTCACCAGCTTAACGTTCAGTTTTACCGCTAATAAGTCATCGCGTAACGCTTCGGCGACCCGACGCGCATTGCCGGTTTGCGAAGCGGAGATAATAGTAATACCCGGCATTTCTGCGGCGGGCGCTGGCGTCGCTGCAAGCGTAGCAGGCTGCTGATTGAGCACGCCCCAGAAATAGCCAGAAACCCAGGCAAGCTGGGTGGGCGTTAAATCGGTCGTGGCCGCCTGGAGGCGTGCCAGTTGCTCCGGGTTCAGCGGAAGCAAAGCGGAAGGTGGGACCTGTGTCGTCATGCGTCGTTATGTTCCAGTAAGCAAAGCTGTTTATCGGCCCTGTCAGCGCCCATAAAACAGAAGAGAAGGTAAGGTTAACGGCGCGAAGGGGGTGGATTAAAGACGGGATAGCGATAACTAATAACCAAATCGACTAACCTGTTTTAGCAATAGTCTTTAACAACAAAATAGATTTATTAACTCAATGAAAAATAAATAAATATCGACCGCAATTAAGTTAAATCGGTCATTTTGCGCAACAAACCCGTTTTTAGTAATGCGAAAAAACAGGCTTTCCGGTACTCTACGGCGGTTTTATCGTCCTGTAGAGAAATTATGATGTCCACCACGTTATTTAAAGATTTCACCTTCGAAGCCGCTCACCGTCTGCCGCACGTCCCACAGGGACATAAGTGCGGGCGCTTACACGGGCATTCTTTTATGGTGCGCCTGGAAATCACAGGGGAAGTCGATCCACATACGGGCTGGATTATCGATTTCGCTGAACTGAAAGCGGCGTTTAAACCAACCTACGATCGCCTCGACCACTATTACCTCAATGATATACCCGGTCTGGAAAACCCAACCAGCGAAGTTTTAGCAAAATGGATTTGGGATCAAGTTAAACCCGTTGTGCCGCTATTAAGTGCGGTGATGGTGAAAGAAACCTGCACTGCGGGCTGTATCTATCGCGGCGAATGATAAGAGTGTGTCGGCGGTCAATTTCCCTTAAGTAACACTATGTTAGGGTGTTGCGCTCAGGATATCTGGAGCACACCATGGAAGATGACTGCGACATTATTATCATCGGTGCGGGTATAGCAGGCACCGCTTGTGCTTTACGCTGCGCGCGGGCAGGTTTGTCCGTTCTGTTACTGGAACGCGCTGAAATTCCCGGCAGTAAAAACCTTTCCGGCGGGCGTTTATATACCCATGCGCTCGCTGAACTCCTCCCGCAATTTCATCTGACCGCGCCCCTTGAGCGTCGCATCACCCACGAAAGCCTTTCTTTATTAACACCAGATGGCGCCACAACATTTTCCAGCTTACTGCCCAACGGCGAGTCATGGAGCGTGTTACGCCCGCGATTCGATCCGTGGCTGGTTGCCGAAGCCGAAAAAGAAGGTGTCGAGTGTATCCCTGGTGCGACGGTAGATGCGCTGTATGAAGAAAACGGCAGAGTGTGTGGCGTTATCTGTGGTGACGATATTCTCCGCACCCGTTATGTCGTCCTGGCAGAAGGTGCCAATAGCCTCCTGGCGGAACGCCACGGATTAGTTACCCGCCCTGCTGGCGAATCAATGGCGTTAGGAATCAAAGAAGTGCTGGCGCTGGAAACATCCGCTATTGAAGAACGTTTTCATCTGGAGAATAACGAAGGCGCAGCGTTGCTGTTCAGCGGCGAAATCTGTGATGACTTGCCCGGCGGCGCATTTCTTTATACTAATCAACAAACGCTCTCGTTAGGGATTGTTTGCCCGCTCTCTTCCCTTACGCAAAGTCGTGTTCCGGCAAGCGAGCTGCTGGCCCGCTTTAAAACGCATCCAGCAGTGCGCCCGCTTATCAAAAACACGGAATCGCTGGAGTATGGCGCGCATCTGGTGCCAGAAGGTGGCCTGCACAGTATGCCGGTGCAATACGCCGGTAACGGCTGGCTACTGGTGGGCGATGCGTTACGCAGTTGCGTCAATACCGGAATTTCCGTACGCGGCATGGATATGGCGCTGACTGGCGCACAGGCGGCGGCACAAACGCTGATAAGCGCCTGCCAGCACCGCGAGCCGCAAAATCTGTTTCCGCTTTATCATCAAAACATAGAACGCAGTCAGCTGTGGGATGTTCTACAACGTTATCAGTATGTTCCGGCGCTTTTGCAACGCCCGGGATGGTACCGTGCGTGGCCTGCGTTAATGCAGGATATTTCCCGTGATTTATGGGATCAGGGGGATAAACCTGTTCCGCCGCTGCGCCAGTTACTCTGGCGTCATATACGTCGTCATGGCCTGTGGCATCTGGCGGGCGATGTTATCAGGAGTCTGCGATGTCTGTAGCCCGTAATCTCTGGCGCGTTGCTGATGCGCCGCACATTGTTCCGGCTGACTCCGTTGAGCGTCAGACGGCAGAACGATTGATTAACGCCTGTCCGGCAGGTCTTTTTTCGCTCACGCCGGAAGGGGACTTGCGTGTTGATTATCGCGGTTGCCTTGAGTGCGGAACCTGCCGTTTGCTGTGCGACGAAAAAACACTACAACAGTGGCGCTATCCGCCTTCCGGATTCGGCATCACCTACCGCTTTGGATAAATAATAAGGATAATTTATGTCCCTCTTACACCTGCTCCGCCAGAATCCGGTGATTGCTACCGTTAAAGATAATGCCAGCCTGCAACTGGCAATCGATTCTGAATGCCAGTTTATTTCCGTGTTGTACGGCAATATCTGCACCATCAGCCATATCGTTAAAAAGATTAAGAACGCCGGGAAATATGCCTTTATTCATGTCGATTTGCTGGAAGGTGCATCGAACAAAGAAGTGGTGATTCAGTTTCTGAAACTGGTGACCGAAGCGGACGGCATTATCAGCACGAAAGCATCGATGCTGAAAGCGGCAAGAGCGGAAGGTTTTTTCTGTATTCATCGCCTGTTTATTGTCGATTCGATTTCGTTTCACAACATTGATAAGCAGGTTGCGCAATCGAACCCAGATTGTATTGAGATCCTGCCAGGCTGTATGCCCAAAGTGCTGGGCTGGGTGACGGAGAAAATACGCCAACCGCTGATTGCTGGTGGGTTGGTGTGCGATGAAGAAGATGCGCGTAATGCGATTAACGCGGGTGTGGTGGCGCTTTCCACCACGAATACCGGGGTCTGGACGTTAGCAAAAAAATTGCTTTGACGGGATAATCGTAACGAATTGAATTTGTGTGATTTGTAGGCTGCACGCCAAATCCGGCATTCAGCGCCTGATGCGACGATTGACGCGTCTTATCAGGCCTACAAGTCCCGAGCCTGGCCCCCGTCCACGCCGCATCCGGCTGTACGTTATTGGCAATCTGCGTGAATGTTTGTCACCAGTGCCTCCAGCACGGCTTTCCAGTCATCTACCACACCAACATCTGCCTGCGAAAATACCGCCGCGCTGGCGTCATGATTAATCGCCACCACAAACTTACTATTACGTACGCCCGCCATTAACGCTGCCGCACCGGATGCGCCCGCCACAATGCAAACATCTGGCGCCAACAAATGCCCGGAAATGCCAATGACCTTTTCGGCTTCAAAGCCACCGTTCATCACTCGCGCCCGACTGTAGCCCACTTCTGCCCCCAGCTTTTCAGCCAGCGTAGCGATGTCATGGCTATCTGCCTCGCCGCCCTGCCCCACTACCAGCACCCGTCTGGCCTCAGCTAATGGATCGCGGATAACATTTTTAAGATCCTCTGTGCTAACCAGCCAGTCGGGAAGCGCCCCGGGAACAATGTTCAGTTGCTGCATACCAGAGGGCAACGTGGCGTTTTTCGCTGCTCCCACCTGACGTGCCAGCGAAAGACATAGCGGGCGTTTTTCTGTTTGCAACGTCGCCGTTAGCGCATTTCCCCAGTGGGATTTGCGCACGCTTACGGTTGGAATATCTAACGAAGTCACCTGGCAGATGCTTGCACCATGTAAACGCCAGGCCAGCCGGGTCGACAGTTCATCACCAAACGTTCCCGGCGGAAAGAGAACAACGTCCACAGGCGTTCGCTGCCACTGTTCTACCAGCGCATCCAGCACCTGTTCCGCGACCATCGGCTGCGGCTCGATTTGCCAGTGCGTTAGTGTGCTGCCGCTGAAATCCTGCTCCGCCAGCCAGCCCGCTATTGCGGCATGTTCCTGATTTATTGTCACAATTGCGATATTCATGGCTGCATCCTTTGGCGTAAATAGTCCTGCCATAGCTTTTGCGCTTTTTCTGCTACCGTTTGCCCATCAATCAGCGTCGCTCTGCGTCGTTGCTCTGGCCTTGCCAGTTGCAGGCACTGCATCGCTGGCGATTCAGCAGCAACAGTTTTGCGGATAATTTCCGCTTTCCCCGCCGTCATACGCTGGCGCATTCCCGGTACTGGCAAGGCCACTTCGCCACACTGGCGCACAGCAATCACCGCGGGCAAGCGGACACGACAACAGCGCAGCCCATTTTCAGTACGCTGTTCGAGGGTGATAAACGGCGCGTCGAGAGTGAAACGCTCCACCTGGGTGAAACAGGGCCAGCCCAGCATTTCCGCCAGCAAAAATGGCGTTTGCCCATTCTGTCCTTCGCTGCTTTGGCAGCCGGTAATTAGCAGATCCAGCGGATTCTGGCGCTGCCATTCGGCAATATGCCAGGCGACAAATTCCGGCGCAAAGCGCAGATCTGCCGCCGTCTCCAGCAATACAACTTTCTCAAACCCAAGAGCCATGAGATAGCGCAGCCAGTGCAACGCCCGTTCATCGCCTATGCTCAACGCGGTTAAAGTCATCGGCGTGCCATTTTTTCTCTGCGCCAACAGCAGCGCGGCAGCGGCCTGTTCATCAGCACCGAGTAAACTTCGCAGTAGCGAAACATCCGGTCCGCTATTACCCTGAGCCGCCGCCAGCCACTCTTTTTCCGCCAGCATCCCGGCATCCGGTTCGGCTTTAAACGCTAACAGTATGTTCATTCGCACCTCCTACATTTCCCGCCGCCACCAGCGGGAGGGCTTTAGTTTCTGGTGCCCATAGCCAGGTCACGACAAAACCCACTAACAACACTGCCGCCAGGATCAATAAAGTAACTTGCATCCCCCACTGCGCCAGAATCCACGGCAGCAGGCCCGTACTTACCGCCGCGCCAAGTCGACTCATGGCGGTGGCAAAACCGACGCCCAGCGAGCGAATGTCAGTAGGAAAACTTTCCGCAGGCAAAATGCCCACCAGATTACTGACCGCCGAAATGGTGGTGCTGAAGAGAACAAAAAGCAGCAGCGTTAATGAACTGCCGGAAGGCAAACAGGCCATCACTACCAGCGTTGCCGCCAGCAGCAAAAAACTTCCCAGCAAAAATTTGCGATGTGCCAGCAGGTGCGTCAGAACTAATCCCAGCAGCGCGCCCACAATTAACAACGCATTAAGCATCAGGCTGGCGGTCAGCGCATCTTCCAGACCAATAGTTTGGGCAATGGTCGGCAGCCAGGTATAAATCACAAACCATGGGATTACGAGGCAGACAAAGAAGACGCTGTTAAACGCCGTGCGCCGCCAGTAGCGCGAAGAGAACAAGGTTTTGATGTGTTTATGGGTCGCCGTTGCCACTTCATCGCCCAGTAAAACATGGGGACCAAAATAGCGATGCACGATAGCGTGAGCTTCTGCAAAACGCCCCTGTCGCAGTAGCCAGCGTGGCGATTCTGGCGTTCCCCAGCGTAATAACGTAATCAACAACGCGGGCAGAGCTGCCGATGCCAGCAGCCAGCGCCAGGCTTCAGGGCTTTCTGAAATAAAGTGATGTCCGGCAATACTTGCCAGCACATAGCCTACGGTCCACACCACGCTGAACGCGCCCAGCAAAATACCGCGGTGGCGGCGCGGGGAAAATTCAGCCAGCAAGGTGTGACCGACTGAGTAATCGCCTCCCAGACCAATGCCAATCAAAATGCGCAGTCCAATAAGATGCTCTGGCGTGGTGGCAAAAAATTGTAAAAACGAAGCAAGCGTAATCAGCAAAAAGCTGAAGGTGAAGATTTTTTGTCGCCCAATATGGTCGGAGATCCAGCCCAGAACCAGGCTGCCGATAAACAGGCCAAGTAACGCCGAGCCGCCAATCATACCCGCCATAAACGGCGTCAGTTGCATGGCTGGAGTAAGCTGAATAATGGCGTAACCAATGACGCCGAGGACATAACCGTCGGTCAGGTGCGCACCGAAAGTGAGCGCAGCAATGCGGCAGTGAAAACGGTTAAGTGGTAAATCATCCATTCGCACCGGTGAAGTGTTCATCTTTACCCCTTCATTGTCCGGTAATAAGAACGGCTTCCCGGTTGAGAAGCCGAAAAGGCAACGCCCCGACATCACGGGACGCTGCCTGACACATTATTTTTCAATCGGATAGATAGTACCCGTATTCATAATGCCGTTAGGATCGAACTGCTTTTTCAGCCCTTCCAGCAACGCCCACGCGCTGCCGTGTTCCAGTTTGCTCCAGTGAACGCGATGTTTACCGATACCGTGGTGGTGCACCATCGAACCGCCGAGGCGAATGGTTTCTTCGCAGATGATTTTGTTGAGCGGATTGTGGTACTTGTCGATTTCCTCTTCCGGCTTACAGTCAACGACGTTGTAGTCGTAGACGAAGTACATGTTGGTGCCGTTCTGGTAGCTATGAGAGGAGTGACCGCCCAGCATGGTGATGTCGTCGGCGTGCGGGAACTCGGTACGAATACGGTTAATAACGCTTTCGTAGATTTCGTGGATGCAGCTCCAGCAGCCGGAGACTTCAGTGGTAAAGCCCATGTTGCCGGTTTTGAGGATCTGTACACGTTCGGCAGCCACTTTATCTGGTCCCCAGTTCAGGTGATTAAACCAGGTTTCAATCAGTTTGCTGTCTACACGCTGGCATTGCGGGTAGCGGGCAACGATTTCCGCAATCCCTTCGCCCGTCGCCTTCGCAATGCGAGGGTTACCTTCAGCCATAAAGATCAGCACACATTTTCCGTCGGCAAAATGGGTGAAGTGTTGGGTGCCATCTTCGGCGTCATACAAACGAGCGATCGACGGACGATAACCTTCCACCATGATTTCACGCAGGATGTTGAAGCCGGTTTTCATGTCTTCCAGGATATAGCCGTAGAAGAGGTTGTTTTCTGGGGTGAATTTAAAGATTTTCACTGTTACTTCAGTGATATAGCACAATGCACCTTCGTTGCCGATGATGATGTGACGAATGTCCGGGCCAGCCGCGCGGCGTGGCACGTTTTTAATGCGTGTCACGGTGCCATCAGCCAATACTGCTTCCAGACCAACGACCATATCTTCGATTGCGCCGTAGAGTGTGGAGAACTGCCCGATACTGCGGGTTGCTACCAGGCCGCCCATCTGCGCCAGCGGTTTTGATTGCGGAGAATGCCCTGTGGTGTAACCTTTTTCACGCAACGCGTTTTCCAGCACCTCCAGCGGAACGCCACATTGCGCCGTGGCCTGCATATTCTCAATATCAATATTAATGATTTGATTCATGGCGGAGCCGTCGAGCACCACCGAGTTTTCCACAACGGTTTCCAGTCCCCCCTCGGTGGCGGAAGCGCCGGTACGCGGCACACCATTAATTTTGTGCGCATTCATAAAATTCAACACACGGGAGACTTGTTCTGTGGAACCGAGTTTTACGACCGCTGCCGGAATCGGCAAAGTATAAATGCCATGAATATCCGGAAATTTACGAAAACGGTCAATACTGTTCTTCTTTAATACTGTTTCATCGGTAATTACGCGATCTGCACCAACAATTTCCTTTAGCTGGTCGACAATCGCTGCGCGAGATAAAGACATAGTAATTCCTTCCTGATAATAAAAATGGAATAATCATTAATAAGAGAAAACAGAAACCACCGTTATGGATTAGCGCACTAAATAACCGCCATCAACCACTAATAAATGTCCGTTGACATAATTTGAAGCCGGACTTGCGAGGAATACGGCTGCGCCCATTAAATCCTGAGTATCGCCCCAACGGTTTGCCGGAATATGATCAAGAACGCGCTGGTTAGTTTCTGGATTACTACGGGTCGCCAGAGTGATATCGGTAGCGTAATATCCCGGAGCAATACCATTCACCTGAATATTATATTGACCTAATTCATCGCAATAGGCTTTGGTGAATCCGGCAAGAGCATGTTTAGTGGCAGAATAAGCAGGTGACCATTGTCCACCTAAGTAAGAGAACAATGAACAGATATTAATGATTTTACCGCTTTTCTGCGGGATCATAATTTTTGCCGCTTCATAACTTAACTCGAATGCGGCGGTCAGGTTCACATCAATCATTGGATCCCAGTCGGCACGACCGAAGTCCAACACTTTATTCAGCTTACAAATACCGGCATTGTTCACCAGAATATCAACGGTACCGAAGCGCTCACAGCAGGCAGCGATAATCTTCTGCGGTGCGCCTTCTGCGGTGATATCCACCTGCATAAAGTCCACTTCAACACCCTGTTTTTCAATCATTTCCTTTGTTTCGCCGTTATCTTTGACAAAACTTGGAATAAAAATATTTGCGCCAGCTTTGGCCAACGCCATTGCAAATGCCTGACCTAAACCGCTATTCCCGCCGGTAACAATTGCTGTTTTACCTTTCAGGGAGAAAAAATCCATTGAGAACGCATTGAGAGATTCGATTGACATAGTTAGCTCCAATTTCCGTAAGGCAAAAAAAAAGAAAGGTAACTTCCCCCGCGAGAGGGAAGTTACCTTTCTCATTATCTCTGGTAACTGGAGATAATTTTTAGCATAAGGGCATAACTGCTAATGTGATCGTAATCACAGTGTGCTGTTCGTATTATCAAATAGTTTTAAAAAGCAGAAGCGTGATTACTCTCACACAACACCTCTGCTTTCCATGTTATTTCTTATCGCAATTACTAGAGACCTGAGAAAAGTAATCCACCTGAAAGGGCGGCTTACTTTTCTCTTTTTTTTGTCTATTACAAATGGGAATACGATATGCAACACAACTCATATCGCCGTTGGATAACCCTCGCGATAATTAGTTTTAGCGGCGGCGTAAGTTTTGATCTGGCTTATTTACGTTATATTTATCAAATTCCCATGGCGAAATTTATGGGATTCAGCAATACCGAGATAGGTTTAATAATGAGTACATTTGGTATTGCGGCCATTATTCTTTATGCCCCCAGCGGCGTTATTGCCGATAAATTTTCACACCGCAAAATGATTACTTCCGCGATGATCATTACCGGGTTGCTGGGCCTGATAATGGCAACCTATCCACCACTCTGGGTAATGCTCTGTATTCAGGTCGCCTTTGCCATAACCACTATTTTAATGCTGTGGTCAGTGTCGATTAAAGCCGCCTCATTGCTGGGCGATCATAGCGAGCAAGGGAAAATTATGGGCTGGATGGAAGGGCTGCGCGGTGTCGGTGTAATGTCGCTGGCGGTGTTTACCATGTGGGTCTTTTCTCGCTTTGCACCGGATGACAGCGCCAGCCTGAAAACGGTCATTATTATCTACAGTGTGGTTTACATCTTATTGGGGATTCTGTGCTGGTTTTTTGTTAGCGATAACAACAACCTGCGCAGTGCCAATAACGAAGAAAAACAGTCATTCCAGCTTAGCGACATCCTGGCCGTTTTGCGCATCAGCACCACCTGGTATTGCAGCATGGTGATTTTTGGCGTCTTCACCATCTACGCCATTCTGAGTTACTCCACCAACTATCTGACCGAGATGTACGGCATGTCGCTGGTGGCGGCGAGCTACATGGGGATTGTGATCAACAAAATCTTCCGCGCACTGTGTGGTCCACTTGGCGGCATCATCACCACCTACAGCAAAGTGAAATCCCCTACCCGCGTGATCCAAATCCTTTCCATCATCGGCCTGCTGGCACTGACTGCCCTACTCGTTACCAACTCTAACCCGCAATCGGTCGCGATGGGGATTGGCCTGATTTTACTACTGGGATTCACCTGTTACGCCTCACGCGGGCTGTACTGGGCCTGCCCCGGCGAAGCGAGAACACCGTCTTACATTATGGGTACCACGGTAGGTATTTGTTCGGTGATTGGATTCCTGCCGGATGTCTTCGTTTACCCGATTATCGGTCACTGGCAGGACACCCTGCCCGCTGCAGAAGCCTACCGCAACATGTGGCTGATGGGCATGGCGGCCCTCGGCATGGTGATCGTCTTTACCTTTTTGCTGTTCCAAAAAATTCGTACTGCTGATATCGCCCCCGCAACGGCTAACAGCAAGTAAGCCAGAAAAATTACAGGAGAAAAATCATGTCGAAGAAATACATCATAGGGATTGATGGCGGAAGTCAGAGCACAAAAGTAGTGATGTACGATCTGGAAGGTAATGTAGTTTGCGAAGGTAAAGGCTTATTACAGCCGATGCACACGCCGGATGCCGATACCGCAGAACATCCTGACGACGATTTATGGGCATCATTATGTTTTGCCGGTCACGATTTAATGAGCCAGTTTGCCGGGAATAAAGAAGATATTGTCGGCATTGGTCTGGGCTCCATCCGTTGCTGCCGCGCGTTGTTGAAAGCCGATGGCACGCCTGCTGCTCCGTTGATTAGCTGGCAGGATGCACGCGTTACACGCCCTTACGAACATACGAATCCTGACGTGGCGTATGTCACCTCTTTTTCGGGTTATCTGACGCACCGTTTAACGGGGGAATTAAAAGATAATATCGCCAACTATTTTGGTCAGTGGCCGGTGGATTATAAGAGCTGGGCATGGAGTGAAGATGCTGCGGTAATGGAGAAGTTTAATATCCCCCGCCAGATGCTTTTTGATGTGCAAATGCCAGGCACTGTTCTTGGGCATATCACACCGCAAGCCGCGCTGGCGACGCATTTCCCGGCAGGACTGCCGGTTGTTTGTACCACCAGTGATAAACCGGTAGAAGCTCTGGGAGCCGGGTTACTGGATGATGAAACGGCAGTAATTTCTCTTGGCACTTACATCGCATTGATGATGAACGGTAAAGCACTGCCGAAAGATCCGCTGGCGTACTGGCCGATTATGTCTTCTATTCCGCAAACGTTGCTTTATGAAGGTTACGGTATCCGAAAAGGCATGTGGACGGTGAGCTGGCTGCGCGACATGTTAGGCGAGTCGTTAATTCAGGATGCCAAAGCACAAGATCTTTCACCGGAAGATTTGCTCAACAAAAAAGCTTCTTGTGTGCCACCTGGCTGTAATGGTCTGATGACAGTGCTGGACTGGCTGACCAATCCGTGGGAACCCTACAAGCGTGGGATTATGATCGGCTTTGATTCCAGCATGGATTACGCATGGATATATCGCTCGATACTGGAAAGCGTGGCGCTAACGCTGAAGAACAATTACGACAATATGTGTAATGAAATGAATCACTTTGCGAAGCATGTGATCATTACTGGCGGTGGTTCGAACAGCGATCTGTTTATGCAGATTTTTGCCGATGTATTCAATCTTCCGGCGCGCCGTAATGCCATTAACGGTTGTGCAAGCCTGGGGGCGGCGATCAACACGGCTGTAGGGCTTGGTCTGTATCCAGATTACGCAACGGCTGTCGACAAAATGGTTCGCGTGAAAGATGTCTTTATGCCGATTGAGAGCAATGCCAAACGCTACGATGCGATGAATAAAGGTATTTTCAAAGATTTAACCAAACATACTGATGTGATCCTGAAAAAATCGTATGAAGTGATGCATGGTGAGCTGGGGAATGCGGATTCAATCCAGAGCTGGTCGAATGCGTAAATGAGGAAGACCGGGCGGGAAACTGCCCGGCCTGAACATACCTGAATGGTTATCCCCGGCTGACGCGGGGAGCTCATAGTCGAAGTCTTCATGACTTCCTTGATATTCGGTTTATCCCCGCTGGCGCGGGGAACTCTCTAAACATAACCTATTATTAATTAATGATTTTTAAGCCAGTCACAATCTACCAACTTTACAGAATCACACAAACAACATATCCATTATGTTAAAGAGCACTTAATCCATTGATTGAAAAGATAAATATATAAAATAACTCTATACAAACTAAAATCTACCAAACTCCGACGTAATAATTTTCACTCCAGCGAAAAATTAACGCCACAGAATTTGTAGAGAATGACAATGATTAGCCCGGAATGGGGAAAATGGATGAGTGTTCAGAGGAGACAAAAAATATAAATGAGTGGGAGTCTTTACAAACCCCACCCATTTACAACGCTTATAAATGTTTAATCAGGCAATATTTAAATATTTATGTGTTTGCATCGACAAACGCCAGTTACGCGCAATGCAAGTTTCAATGCACAAACGCGTAGCATCTTCCTTCTGGCTAATTGGCTGAAGTGCAATGACTCGCGGTTTATCATCGGTCAGCGTCGCCAGCAATTCATCCAGTGCTTCGATATCCCGTACGCGTCCAACTGGGTGTTTGATTTCGTTAGCTCGCTCCAGGGCTTGCGACAATACTTCATAACCGCCACGCATATTCAGTTTTGGCGACACGGTGACCCAGGTATTCGGCGTACAACGCACTTCATGAGTGCCGCTGGTTTCAATCTGGCAGCTAAAACCGTTCTTTTCGAGCAGGTCAGTAAGCGGCAGCAAGTCATGAATGCAAGGCTCACCACCGGTAATCACCACGTGACGCGCGGTGTATCCCTGACGACCGATGACTGCGAGCAAGTCTTCACTGCTTGCTGCTCCCCACTTATCACTCTCTTTCGTTTTCCCCAGAATGCTGAAAAGGGAAACTTCCCGATCCTCAAGCTTTTCCCATGTGTGTTTGGTGTCGCACCAGGCACAGCCGACCGGGCATCCCTGTAAACGAATAAAAATGGCGGGGACGCCGGTAAAGTAACCCTCACCTTGCAGGGTCTGGAACATCTCGTTAATCGGGTACTGCATAGCATTCTCTGAGAAGTGGATAATTGTTAATTATTGCAGATCCTGCCGCAATATTCATGCTTTATTAACATTCTGTTACAGGCGGGTTTAAGGTAAAAAGTGAATCAGATCATTAAGAATAAAATGAAGCGGCGTATTATGTTTTAAGGAATTAAATAAAAGGGATTTAAACATGTTTAGAATATTCATCGTATTTATATTTATTTTCAATTTATCAGGTTGCGGTTATAACGATATTCAAACCTATGATGAACAGGTCAATGCCTCCTGGTCAGAAGTATTGAATCAGTATCAACGCCGTGCAGATCTTATTCCTAATCTTGTCGCCAGCATTAAAGGTTATTCCAGCCATGAAAAAGAGGTACTGGAGGCCGTTACGTTAGCTCGTAGTCAAGCTAATCGTGCCAGCAGCGATCTTCAGCAAGCTCCGGGAGATGAGCAAAAATTACAAGCCTGGCAACAAGCTCAGGCGCAGGTAACTCGCACTCTCGGGCAGTTAACGATTATTAGTGAACGTTATCCAGAATTAAAGGCTCAGGAACTCTATCAAAATTTAATGGTACAACTCGAAGGAAGCGAAAATCGAATTGCTGTCGCGCGAGGAAGATATATTAAAGCCATTGAACAATATAATGTCACTATCCGCAAATTTCCCGCAGTGTTAACCGCAAAGGTCATGGATTACACACCAAAGAAAAATTATTTGCCGGATGATGTCGCCGCAGTAAGCAAAGCCCCAACAATAGATTTTAGCCAGAATGCTAATGCTCATTAGGCGAGTTAATTATATGAAAAATTTTATCTTACTTCTTGTTCTGGTCTGTTCATCTGCGTTTGCAGTGCAAGTTCCAGTACCTGAATTACCTAAATATATGAATGATTTAACAGGGACATTAACCAGAGGGGAAGTAAGTACGCTGACCAGCCAGATTAAAGCCCTGACGCAAAAAGAACAGACGCAGCTTGTGGTATTGGTGGTTGAAACCACAGGCGAAGAAACCATCGAGCAATATGCAACACGTGTGTTCGAGAGTTGGCAGCCCGGCCATAAAGGTCGTGATGACGGTATTTTACTGGTAGTTGCCTGGCAAGATCATACAGTTCATATTGAAATCGGTTACGGGCTTGAGGGTATTCTTACTGATGCACAGTCCGGGCAAATTATTCGCAACAGTATTATTCCAGCGTTTAAAAAAGGCGACCTTACTGGCGGCTTGCAACAGGGTATCAGTGATATTGAAACCCGACTATCAGGAAATGATTTAGTCAATAACACATCGCCCGATCACCCTTTGCCCTTTAGCGGTTGGTGGGCTTTGATAGTCTGGGCGATAGTACTGACCTTTATTTCCGCCAGAGGATATGTCAAAACGCTGGGAGTGATTTGCTTTGCTGCCATAGTACTGGCTTTTGTACTTCCCATCGCTGGATATAGCGGGAGCTGGGGAGTTCTTGCCACATTATTATGTTTCGCCACACCATTCCTGACCGTAGCTATCGCTTTCACACCTTTCGGCAGAAAGGTGCGTGATTCAATGCGTAGCGCCAACCGACCATCACGTTACGAAAGAAGCAACTCGGCCTCCTGGCATTCTTCATCATCGTCGTCATCTTCCTCTTCATCGTCTTTCGACAATGACAATTTCAGCGGTGGCGGCGGTTCGTCTGGTGGCGGTGGCGCTTCCGGGCGCTGGTGATCGTAATGCGCTTAATCTTTATTTTACTCGCTTTGTGGTGCCTTCCGGTGCTTGCCCAGCAAATTGCTGTGCCGGAGCTGCGCCACCAGGTGACCGATATTACTGGTACGTTAAGCTCGTCTGAACAACAATCACTGACACAGCAGCTGCAGGATATTACACAAAAAACACGAGCCCAGGTCGCCGTATTAATTGTGCCATCCACCGGGGACGATACCATTGAACAATATGCAACTCGCGTTTTTGATAGCTGGAAACTGGGGGATGAGCGTCGTGACGATGGTATTCTGATCCTGGTCGTCTGGGAAGATCGTAAAGTTCGCATTGAAGTGGGCTACGGGCTGGAAGGGGTGGTTACCGACCTGCAAGCGGCGAAGATTATCCGTGATATATTAATCCCTGCTTTCAAAAGTGATGACCTTATGGGTGGGTTAACACTGGCAAGCGAAAATATTGGCGCACTTCTGCTGAATGGTGAATTACCGGAAAACAGGGGGAATTACTACAGTATCAATCCCCCTATTCCATTATCGCTTGCTGTAATTATATTACTGGCGGTGCTTTCATATTTTATTGTTTTTACCGATCCGTCAAATCTCCCCTGGATAGCACTCACTGGCGCAATTTACGGGATGGTATTCCTCTATGTTGCAGAGCCAGGACCATGGACGAATTTAATCGTTGCCTGCGGTATGTTAACGCCTTTTGCGATCGTAGTGCTGCTTATCTTTTGGCTTATCGTTAGTAAAAAACTACGCGCCAAATATAAGAAACTCGGTAAAGAAAGAGCTTCAAGAAAAGGTTCTTCTTCATCCTCTTCCGGTGGAGGCTCAAGTGGTGGCGGGTTTAGCGGCGGCGGCGGATTTAGCGGAGGTGGTGGTTCATCTGGAGGCGGTGGTTCCTCAGGCCGCTGGTAACTCGACCATAAAAAATGCCAGCCCGAAGGCTGTAATGCCGATCAGTTAAGGATCGGTTGACCGATCCAGTGGCTGTGTAAGAATCCGGAAATGCTCACCCGTTTCCGGATTTTTTTATGCACATTGGACAGGCTCTTGATCTGGTATCCCGTTACGATTCCCTGCGTAACCCACTGACTTCTCTGGGCGACTATCTGGACCCGGAACTGATTTCCCGCTGCCTTGCCGAATCCGGCACCGTCACCCTGCGTAAGCGCCGCCTTCCTCTTGAAATGATGGTCTGGTGTATTGTCGGCATGGCCCTTGAACGTAAAGAACCGCTTCATCAGATCGTTAACCGTCTGGATATCATGTTACCCGGCAATCGTCCCTTCGTTGCCCCCAGCGCCGTGATCCAGGCCCGTCAGCGGCTGGGAAGCGAAGCCGTCCGCCGCGTGTTCACGCAGACAGCGCAGCTCTGGCATAACGCCACGTCGCATCCGCACTGGTGCGGCCTGACCCTGCTGGCCATCGATGGTGTGTTCTGGCGCACACCGGATACGCCGGAAAACGATAGCGCCTTTCCCCGCCAGACACATGGCGGAACCCCGGCACTCTACCCACAGGTTAAAATGGTCTGTCAGATGGAGCTGACCAGCCATCTGCTGACAGCAGCGGCCTTCGGCACGATGAAAAACAGCGAAAATGAGCTCGCGGAGCAACTGATAGAGCAGACCGGCGATAACACCCTGACCTTAATGGATAAAGGTTATTACTCACTGGGGCTGCTGAATGCATGGAGCCGGGCGGGAGAACACCGTCACTGGATGATCCCGCTCAGAAAGGGTGCGCAGTATGAAGAGGTCAGAAAACTGGGTAAAGGCGACCATCTGGTGAAGCTGAAAACCAGTCCTCAGGCGCGAAAAAAGTGGCCGGATCTGGGACAGGAGATGACAGCCCGCCTGCTGACCGTGACGCGCAAGGGAAAAATGTGCCATCTGCTGACGTCGATGACGGACGCCATGCGTTACCCCGGAGGGGAAATGGCGGACCTGTACAGTCATCGATGGGAGATAGAACTGGGATACAGGGAAATGAAACAGACGATGCAACTGAGCAGGCTGACGCTGAGAAGTAAAAAGCCGGAGCTTGTGGAGCAGGAGTTATGGGGCGTGTTACTGGCGTATAATCTGGTGAGATATCAGATGATTAAAATGGCGGGCCATCTGAAAGGATACTGGCCGAATCAGCTGAGCTTCTCAGAATCATGCGGCATGGTCATGAGAATGCTGATGACCCTTCAGGGGGCTTCACCAGGTCGTATTCCGGAGCTGATGCGGGATCTTGAAAGTATGGGACAACTGGTAAGGTTGCCGACAAGAAGGGAAAGGGCCTTCCCCAGGGTGGTAAAGGAAAGGCCCTGGAGATACCCCACAGCCTTGAAAAAATGCCAGTCAGTTGCTTAACTGACTGGCATTACA